>NZ_QNRR01000007.1:0-300000 GCF_003315205.1 Roseimicrobium gellanilyticum
TGCAAAGCCGATGATAGCCTGACGAAAGGTCACGCAAAAGTAGGCAGTCGCCAGTTTATTTCATTCAAGGCCGTTCCAGAAATGGAACGGCCTTGACGTTTTTATACCGCATGAACGGCGCGGGCCGTGGCGGTTTACAATGGGATGCCAAAAAGCAGATGCTACTTCAGTGACGCATGTACGGCAGCATCACCCTCGACATCTCCGGCTTGGGAATCATCATGTACTCCCCGGCCCATGCCGCCCACATCGCGCAGGATGAGGACTACTTCACTGCAAACTACTGGAGAGAATCGGACGTTCAGCGCCACATTCAGAAAGGAACCATCGTGGGTTTCGGCACCGGCAGTTCAGGGAGGTTCAAGCTCGATTTCTTCGAGGGGTATCCGACTGACGCACGCATTGAGGAAGCCGAGTTCAAATACCGTCTCGGCCTTGTCGTCACGGGTGGTAAAATCTGCATCCGTGATCTCTATGATCTGATGCGTTGGTCGGTTGCTTGCCCTGAGAGCCAGATCCTCACCCTCAAAGACGGCATCTATCACGTCACCCTCTGTAGTGACAGCCCTGCTTCAGGAATCTTGGGTGATGACCAGCGGATCGAAATCTATCTGCAACCGATGGCGGAGTTCCCAGCTATCGCCACCACCGGAATTCCTTCGCTGGTCTGACCCAGTGGAGGATTGGTGGTCCCGGTGTCGCAGAGCGACACCCGAGCCCGCGACCTCACCCACGGCTCACCTTTTCGGGCGTCTTCTCCAACGCATCTGCTCCCACCGCCCAGCGCTCCCGGCGCCTGCACTTCATCATTGCCCCGCATTTCACCAAGGTGTACAGTCACCCTGAGTGAAACCCACCCAGACCCCAGGAAACGATAGTTCGTTTGGCCGATTTTGAAGTTTTTCACCACCCACGCCGCATGAACGCCCTAACACCCACCACAGTAGCCAGGCTGTCAGGCGCACGCGCGCAATCACACCCCGCACAAACTGAAATCCGAGTACTTCGGACGCCCCTGCGGATTCCGTCCATTCCGCCGGAGCTGGAAGCGAATGTCCTGTCTCTGCTCTGCAGTCTCCCACGGTGCGAACCGCGACATCCGCTCGAGATGCTTGAGGTAATTCTCCAGGAGGTCCAGCGCCTGTGGCGTGTTCTCCCGGAAGTAACGACCGTTGATCCGGAACGCATAGCCGGCGTCTACCTGCCAAAAAAGCACCTCGTAACGCCTCCCTTGTGCATCCTCCACGGTTCGGGTCCGCCCCTGCTGGCCCACCACTCGTACTTCTTGACGGTCTGTGAGACCCTCGGGGAGGGGATAGCCTGAGCTGTCACTCATCCAGGCTCTCATGCCTGGCTTTGGGGAAATGGTACGCCGTTCCAGTTGCATGGTAGAATGTTTGAACACTGTTCAAAAGAACGCAAGTGCAAATTGTATGAAAATCTGCACATGCATCGGCTACATCTTGGAATCGATTCATGGCCAACACCGGGATGGATCCGCGTCGGCCTTGACCCACCTCGATTTCTCAGGCAATGCTCGCGCCAATGAGTTTGTATGATGTGATCATCATTGGCGGCGGCCCTGGCGGCAGCACGGCGGGCAGTGCCCTGGCGCAGCAGGGGAAAAAAGTCCTGATTCTTGAGCGCGAAAAGTTCCCCCGTTTCCATGTGGGGGAGTCCCTCATTCCCTTTGGCAATGAAGAACTGCGAGCCATTGGAGTCTGGGACCGTCTCACGAAGTCCAGTTTCGTGCCCAAGCTTGGTGCCGAGTTCGTGCTGGGAAACTCCACGGCTGGCATCCAGATCGTCTTCGGCAAGCACCTGCCACCCCACTACGCGCAGACCTTCCAGGTGGAGCGCTCCAAGTTCGACGACATCCTCCTCGATCACGCTGCCTCCTGTGGTTGCGAAGTGTGGCAGGAGACTTTGGTGCAGTCCTTCGAAGTGAATGATGATGGCGCCAAGATCGTCTGCAAGCGCGGGGATCAGACCATCGAACTGCAGTCCCGTTGGTTGCTCGATGCGAGCGGCCGCGATGCCTTCATGGGCAAGCGCATGGACCTGCCCAAGGATGACCTTGGTATGCCAAAGAAGTTCGCCACCTTCGCCCACTTCAAGGGGGTGAAGCGAAATGACCCACCGGCGGATGGTTACATCACCATTGTGCGTCTCGATTTCGGCTGGTTCTGGATGATCCCGCTCGATGACGTGAAGACTTCCATCGGTCTCGTGCAGACGCTGGAGCACTACAAGTCCACCGGCCTGAAGCCGGACGAGTGCTTCGAGAAAGTCGTGGCTTCCTATCCCGAAATCCGCCGGCGCATGGAGAGTGCCGAGCGCGTGGGAGAGTACCGCGTGGTGAGCGACTACACCTACCGCTATGAGGTGAATGCCGGCAATCGCTGGCTGCTCATCGGTGACGCTGCTGGCTTCATCGATCCCATCTTCTCATCCGGTGTGATGCTTTCCATCAAGTCTGGATATCTTGCGGCCTCAAAAGTGATCGCTGCGGATAAGGCCGGCACTGCGCTCTCGCTTGATGAGCAGAAGCGCTACACGAAGAAGGTGGGCCAGATGAGCAAGGTCTTCCTGCGAATGATCAAGATGTTCTATGACCGCAATGGATTCGAGGTCTTCATGACCCCGGCTCCGGATCCGCAGATGGAGTGGGCCGTGTTCAACCTCGTTGCGGGCAATACAGATTTCAGCTGGTGGCTCCACTTCAAGGTCAAGATGTTCTACGCCATCTGCGCCATTCAGAAATACTTCCCCATCGTGCCGCGCCTGGATTATTCCGAGAGGCCTGCCGTGCAGCAAGCACAAGTGACCGCATGAGCATGCGTCTCTGGAGTCTCATTCTAAGGTGCGTGATGGCAGGCATGCTCTGCCTGACTTGCACACATTGCGCCAGTACTCCGGAAGAGGAGGCCAGGGAGTGGGCCTCCATTCTGGAGCATCGTCTGTCACGTGAGTGGATTCTGCAGGCCAAAGTCGTCACCTTGGGAGAGCAGACGGTGTATTTCCATGGAGAGGCGGAAGTTGGGCCGGAACTCCCACTCGTCGGATGGGCCGGCGATATCACAGGGGACGTGCTGATCATCACCCCGAAGTCCGCCACCGTGTGCACTAATCTGAAGGTCACTCCTGACGGTGGTGTGCATGTTGCCGGTAGATCCCATACGGAGGCCAAAGATCCGCCCAATGCCTGGGAATATCTCGTGCCCCGATGAAGCTTTTGCATCTCGCAGGAGCGCTCCTTTGCGGCCTGCTGCTCACACAGTGCGTCAGCACTCCGAGCGCGAGCGATGAAGCGATCGGTCCACTTGCCTCGGTCACGCAGGCTGAGTCCCTGGCGATCGCTGAGCGCTACCTGAACCATCGCTGGGCCGCGACCGAAAAGCAGGCGATGCACGGCGTCGATCCTGACGGTGTACGCGTCGACACCCCCGACGCGACCTTTCGCCCGGCAGGCCGCACACCCGGATGGTGGAAGTCTGGTCAGGTGAACGTCGGCATTCCCTACTGCTGGGGAGCCGACGATACCCCAGAGAGCTTCGATCAAGGGGTGCGTCAGGGAAAATGGGCGGGAGACATCTACACCTCGGCGAAACGCAAAGGGCTCGCCTCCGCGCGCAGCAAACATACCGTGGGCGCGGATTGCAGCGGCTTCATTTCACGCTGCTGGAATCTGGACTGGCATTGCTCTACCCGCACCATTCCGAAGATTTGCGACAAGCTGGCGACCTATGACGAACTCCAGCCAGGCGACGCGCTGAACACCGTCAATGGCCACGTCCTGCTCTTCGCTGCCTTCTCGAAGCCGGACAAAAGCGAGCTCCTGGTTTATGAGACCGGCAGCCCGCTCGGTTGGCTGGTCACGAAGCACACCACGCCCGTTGGGTTTCTTCAGGGATTGGGGTACGAACCATACCGGTACCGTGGGATGCGCCGGTGAGCGGCGACTGTTCACTGAGTTGTCGAGGGACTACTTCGACATGCCCGTACCCGTTGCACTTCCCGGAGGATCAACCGTGGAGACAATCAGCGGGTAGTCCGTGAGTTGCTCCAGCTTGATGCCGTAGAGCTGGCAGATGGCATTCGCTTCGGAATCGGGGTAGGGGTCGCGGTAGTAAATTTCCTTTACCCCATAGGCGCACAGCATCTGGGCGCAGGAGGTGCAAGGCATGGTGGTGCAGGCCACCAGCTTCACGTTCCCCCGGGTGAAGAGACTGCAGAGGTTCACCTCGGCATGGAGCATGTATTTGCGCCGGGTATCGCGGTCCAGCCAGAACTCATGGTCGGCATTGAACCCCGGCGCCAGGCCGTTGTAAGCCGTGCCTATGACGCGGTTATCAAAGTCGAAGGCCACAGCGCCGACCTTCCTGAATGGGTCTTCAGAGCGCAGGCTGGCCACGTGGGCCAGTGCCATGGCGTACTCGGGAATGGTCAGGCGTGTCTTCGTGGCGGGTGCGCTCATGCGGGAGTGAAGGGTGGCGGTCTGCCCGGCAGGACAGCCCGTTGGGACCCTGCTTTTTCCGCAGTTCCGCCTCCCAAGTCAAGGCTGTGGTGGAATGCCCGATGGTGAGGGAGGTATCCTTCATTTGTCACGGCCTGCAAAAAAAGCCGCAATCCGGGCAAAATGAAGGCAGAAGAACCGATTTTTGAAAGACCTTTTTCGTGGCAGATTTTTTTCCCACCCGTGACGAAATCTCCTCGACAAGGGTAGACCACTTTGCTTGCATGGCGTTGCATCGCCCTCTTTTTTAGCCTTTTGTATGACTCCCTGCGCAAAAATTCATCTCCCCAGAATTGTTGCTGCGTGCCTTTCACTCCTTGCCGCCCATCAATTTACAACAACCGCCTCGGCGCAAACGGGCGTAGCCCCTTCGCAGACAGGGCTTTTCTTTGACGATCTGCGCAATCGCGCGGCGCTTTTTCGTCAGCAGGAAGCGGCGGATGAATCTGCTACCAGCTCTGCGGGAACCTATGACTTTAATCGCGGTGAGTACACCGGCGAATCGACTCCGGATGAGGAGCGTCCTCTCGGAGAGCGTACCCAGCTGGAAGAGAGCGTTGGCCGCTCCTTGGGCGCAGATGATTTCCGCGGAGGATATGTAGGCGGTTCGCGTCGTCGCCCGGGCGACTACACGGGTTCCTCCTCGAGCCCATATCCCGCGACCACCACGTTCTTCGCGCCGACCTACATCACGGATCCCTTCCTGGCTGGAAAGCGCAACATCAAGCTCGGCCCGGTAAACATTGGTTTGGGCCTAAACGGCAATCTTGAGTACAACGACAACGTCAATCAGGCACATTCCGATGCGCAGGATGACTTGATCGCGGGCCTCTACATGAACGTAGACGCCAACTACCAAATCACCGAGCAGCAGCGCTTCTCTCTCTCGGTCACCATGGGGGTGGACCATTACTTTAACCACCCTGAGCTCAGCCCCAACGGCAAGGATTTTAACTTGAACGTCTTCCCCGGCTCGACGCTGGCGTTCGATGTGATGGTGGGTGATATCCTCTTCGTCATCTATGATCGCGTTTCGGTGCGCCCGGCGTCCCAGACCGAATTCGCGCTGGACGACCTGGACGTGTTCGGGGTCTTCCAGAACGACATTGGTCTGGCCATGAGCTGGGCCATCAATTCGAAGACCAGCCTGTCGGTGAACTACAACCACTCCGACTCTCTCGCGCTGGAAGACAATTTCTCCGAGACAGATCGCACGGTTGATTCAGTGTCGGGATCGTTGGCCTTTACACCGACTGGCACTTACACCATTGGCATCGAGGGAAGCGTCTCGTGGGTCAACTATGATGAAGAGTTCAACAACGATGGTGTTACTTCCAGTGCGGGCGTCTTCCTTATTCTGCCCATCACAAGGAGCACCATCCTGAAGGCGTCCGGTGGTTACCAGCACTTCGAGTTCGATACGCCTCCGGCTTTCACCCGCAGTGTTTCGGATCAGGACATCGCTTCCACGCAGGCGCAGATCGATACTCTGAATGCCCAGGCCGCTTCAATCAATGTGGCGACTTCGCCAAACCCAGTGCAGGCGCAGGAACAACTGGCCGCCATTCAGGAGCAGCAGCTGGCTCTGCAGGATCAACTGGCCGCCCAGCAAATCCAGAAGCAGCAGGATGACGTCACCGAATCCAGCCGCAGCTTCGACAGCAACAGCGAGCTCGACGACTACTACTATAATGTCACGCTGTTCAACCAGCTCAACGCCCGCATCTCCCATCAACTCAGCTTCGGTCACGAATCCTCGCTCAACACGAGTTCGAACTTCCTTACGGCTGACTATGTCACCTACGCTGTTGGTATGATCGCCTGGCGCGGCGCCCGTTTCACCCTCAGCACCTACTACGAAGATGCTGAAGATTCCGGCGGTCGCCTCGCGGAAGACGTGGAGCAGTGGGGCATCGACGCCCTCCTTACCCACCGCCTGAACAGCCGCCTTGTACTCGGCCTTGGCTATCACTACGGCAATACCGACTCCAACATCGAACTGCGCGACTACAACCAGCATGCTTTCTCCTTGGACGTAAGCTGGGCCTTCAACCGCAAGATGAATGTTGGTGTGGGATATCGTTACCTGACCACGGATGCTGAGGACGAGCGCCAGAGCTTCGACCAGAATCGGTTCGTGATGTCCATGAACTACAACTTCTAACGAAGGATGGGCTTGATGTCCCCGTGGGGTGATGTCCGGGCCCTCAGGGAAGAATCCGCCCTCGCTTCCCGTCGTGGAGCGAGGGCTTGTCGTTAGCCACTTGGAAGTGGTCCGGCATTGCGTTTTGCGAATCTGGAGGAAGCGTCGCAGGCTGGGCGAGCGAATGATCTTGCAGTTCGAACATTGAAAAGGGAAACTTGTCCTAGTCGCATTCGAAATTTAAACTCAGTTCCCTGCCTTACCCCAGTATGAAGCGCCTTCTTCCCCACGCCGTGGTTGCTGCGGCCCTGCTAGCCAGCCAGATCATCGCTGTTGCCCAAGACCCCGGATTCCTTCCTGCGCAGCCACAGAGCAGCCGCTCGCGTCAGCAGATCCAGCCGGCCGCTTCCCAGTCGCAAGCCCAGCCCGGGTCCATGGAGCGTGACGATGTTGCCGCCTCCGCGTCCCGGATCACCTCGATGACCCAGCTGGATGACTCGCGCCCGCTGCGTATCAAGGATCAGGTTGTCCTTCGTATTGTAGAGGACAAGGCGGAACCCAAAAGCCTGGTGGTTCAGGACTCTGGAGACATCTTTGCTCCCTACATTGGCTTGGTGAAAGCGGCAGGCCGTACCCCCCGCCAGCTGGCCTTGTACATGAAGGGTGAATTGGAGAAGCAGTACTTCCAGCAGGCCACTGTCATCGTGGCGCTTGAGCGTGCTTACATCCCCGGCAGGGGGGGGCGCCAAGGAGACGGCTTCGTCCCCGATGACATGGGTTATATCACCATCTATGGGCAGGTCATTCGCCAGGGCAAATATGAGTTCGCCCCGGAAGACCAGCTCACTGCCAGCCAGGCCATCCTGCGGGCGGGCGGCTTTGCCCCCTTCGCCAAGGACAAGGCGGTGAAGATCATCCGCAAAATTCCCGGCAAGGGTAATGTGACCATTGTGGTGAACCTCCGCGATGTGATGACCAAGGGCCGTTTGGAGAAGGACATCACGATCTATCCCAACGACACCATCATTGTTGAGGAAAAACTCATCAATTTCTAAGAACGTCGCAACGTATGCGCCCAGAAGGGCGGAAAATCTTCCAAGGCTGGTCCGAGGGGTGGGTGCAAAGAGGTTCGGCAACAGCTGGCTCACTTCGCTCTCCTGGTTAACCGCCCTCCATGGAAGTTCCAGCCCCCACGCAAAGCCCCTCTGGGCCATCCTCTCCCAAGGGGACACAGGGGCGGCTGTGGTTTTGGGTCGGGCTTACGATCGTTGCTCTGGTGGCAGGGGTGATGTCACTCCCCTACGTGGCTTCCACCCAAACCCCGGCGACGCCTCCCAGTCCTTCGCCTCCGAGATCCGCAGGAGCGGGGGCTGCCGGGCCCTACATTACCGTTTACGGTGAGGTGAAACACCAGGGAAGGTATGATTTCGTGACAGGGGAGATGGTGGGAGGGGCGATCTTGCGCGTTGGCGGATTTTCCACAAAGGCCAAGGACAAAGCCGTGAAAGTCGTCCGAAAGGTGCCCGGGAAGGGGAATGTCACCATCGTGGTAAACCTGAGGGATGTTTTTTCTGGGAAAGCACCGGGGAAGGACATCCCCCTCATTGCTGGCGACACCGTCATCGTCGAGGAAAAGCTGATCAACTTCTAACGTCACCGTCACCAGAACGTCACTTGCATTGGCGTCTGTGGTGACAATGTAAACAAAATTTTCTTTTAACACCTGCTCAATCTGGTAAGCTCGTTTGCTGCCAGCTCATCCTGCTCCAATATGGAATCCCTGTACTCTGCCCAAACCACGGCAAACTCGCTGAACCGGTTTCACGAGACTTCAGCCAAGCTTCAGCGCTACAAGGTGCTGCTTCGCCGCCGGTGGTGGTTCCTGCTCCTGACTTCCTGTATCGCGGTGGTGTACGCGGCCATCACCGTAACCAGCAGCCCTCAAGAGTACATTGCGGTGGGCAAGCTGCACGTGGGTACCAAGATTGACGTTTCCGGCTCCTCTGGCGGGACCATGTCCAGCATGTTCCTCACGGACTTTTACGGTACGCAGATTGAGTTGCTGGAGAGCTCCAGCTTGAGGAACAAAGCCAAGGAACGAGTGGCCATGGCTCACCCGGAACTCAAAGAGATTGAGGTAGATATCCAGGTGACCCAAACGAAAGGCTCTTCCATCTTGAACGTCACGGCGATCGGCACGGAAGAGAAATACACCCAGGCCTTGCTGAATGAGTTGCTGTCCGAGTACATCGCCTTCCGCAAAAAGATGATCGATGACTCCGTGGGCGGAACGGTGGGCAAGGTCATTCAGGAAGTGTTGGAGAAGCAGAAGGAAGTGGCGGCCGCCAAGCTGGCGTTGGAAAACTTCCTCAAGGCCAATGATGCCACCATGTTCGAGGGGAATTCCAACCGAGCTGGAGCCTATCTGGTGCAGCTTGAGAACAGCCTGAACATGTATGAGACTGAAAAGCGGATCATGGAACGCATGGGATTGGACAACTACCTGCGCCAGCAGGATAAGCGGTCATCCACCATGCCGGCAATGTCGGGAGCTGTAGATGCTGCTCCGACCACCGTGCAGGGCAGCGGCAACTCTCTGCCCACTGCTCCAACAAGCTCCACTCCAACTGTGGGTAGTGGCATTTCCCCCATGGAAGGACGCTACTTGGATGCACAGAATGAGCTCATGTTCATGGAGTCAAAGCGCCTGGACCTGCTCAAGACCTACCGGCCTGAGCACCCCTCCATTAAAGATGTGGATGAAGAAATTGCCGAGGTAAAATCGAAAGTGCTCATCTACAAAGCGCGGTGCGAGGAGGAAATGCAGGGGCGCATTGCAGGCCTCCAGACCAAAATCAGCGGTCTCAAGGAAGCCATCGCCGAGTGGACGGTGAAGGCGAAAGAGGCCAACGACAAGATTGTGACCTACAAGCAATTGGACAGCGAGTACAAGCGCTTGGGTGAGGACCACGACTCTTGGAAAAAGAAACTGGCCGATCTCGACACCACCAGCATCACGCAGTCTGACCTCGTGGCCATTTTGGAGCTCGCCGGTCCGGCCATTGAAAAACGCCGTGAGTTGATTCTTCCCATCGCCCTGGCGCTGATTGCTGGTCTCGTGGCCGGTTCGGTCATTCTCCTGCTGTTCGACCGCTTGGACGATCGCATGAACACCTTCAGCGAGTTCCAGTCGCTGTTCCCGAACGAGTCCATCCTGGGGCAGATTCCCGAGCTGGCTGGACGTGGTGACGTGGCTCTCATCCGCCCGAGCGATGATCGCCACCTGTATGCCGAGGCCTTCCGCAATTTGCGTTCTTCGATCCTGTTCAAGAACTGGACGGGTGGCAAGCCCCCCAAGGTGATTCTTGTGACCAGCGCCGTGCCGAACGAAGGCAAGACCACTTCCGTGGCGAATATGGCCATCACCATGGCACTCGGCGGAGCCCGTGTGTTGCTGGCAGACGCGGACTTGCGTCGTGGCGGGGTGAGTGAGCTTTTCAAGATCCCGGGCACACCCGGCTTCACGGAGGTGCTCAATGCCCAGATGCACTGGCGGGATGCAGTGCTCGAGAGCGGTACACGTGGACTGCACGTGCTTCCCCGAGGTGAGGCAGTGGACCAGGCTTCTGAGCTGTTCCTCAATCCGATGACGGATGAAATCATTCGCGAGATGACTGAGGAGTACGACTACATCATCTTCGACAGCGCTCCCGTCCTCGTGGCGGATGACACGGCAAGCTTTGCTCCGAAGATGGATACGGTGCTCTTCGTGGTGCGCATGTCCTCCACCATGGCCCGTCTGTCCGCGAAGGCGCTGGACCTGCTCTACGATCGCCAGGTGAGTGTGGGGGGCATCATCCTGAACCGTGCCAGCACCAGCCTCAAGGAGTACACGTACTACAACTACGCCAGCTACTACTCCGTGGGCTCGAAGAAGGGGCACGCGTCCCAATCCGCCTGAGGAGGCAAGTCACGCCCTGGCTTCCCATTTGGAGACCCGGTGATGCACATCACCGGGTTTTCCTTTTTGGAGCGGCCTTAGCTTTGGTCCTTCCACCAATCAGCTCCGCGTTCCCAGGGCTGCCGCTTGGGGTCCTCTTCGGCGCTTCTTTCTGACTTTTGGGAGGACTCGGGACGCTGCACGTGGCTGTGCGGCGCTTCATTTTCGGGTTCGGACAGGGTGTCGTGCTCTCTCTTCCGCAAGACCAGTGCGCCGCCGAGGAAACACACGGTGCAGAAGACGAGCAGAGCGACGAGAGTCCACGCCGTGGCATCTGCGGCCGCAGCCTCGCTCTCGGTGAGAGTTGCCAGACCTTGCCACCATGTGGATGGCTTGAGGGGTGTGCCCGGCAGGTTCATGGACGTTTTCAGGTATTGTTTTCGAGAAACACCAGGCGCATCGGAATCATATGGGAGAACACAAATCCGTGCTTCTGGAAGAAGCGCTGGCTCTCAGCGCTGATCTTATCGGTGAGCAGCGTGATACGCTTGAAATTCTTTTCGCGGGCGAACTCAATGGCGCGCTTCAGGAGGCGCGATCCGTAGCCCTGACCGCGGTGCATGGGATGTACTATCACGTCCTCCATGAGGACCACGAATCCGCCTTCCGCGGTACTGATGGTGAAGAGCAGGTTCACCATGCCGATGACAAAGTGATCATTGCGCAGGACAAAGATGCGGCCGCGGCTGGGTTGCTCCAAAATGAGGCGCAGTCCGTGTTCCTGTTTGCTCCGATTTGGCGTGAAATCCTCCTCCTCACCCAAGAGGGCCATCACGAGATCTGTAAGCTGCGGCAGATCTTCTAGTGTGGCTGGCTCTATGCGGGGATCTGAGGTGATGGATTCGATAACCATGTGCCCCAGCATACTCCAAGCCAGCCAAACTCAAAATTCAAACCCTGAAACTTGCGGCCAGCAGGCATCTTGTCCAACTGCCTGCCGATGTGGCTGCGGCATGGGCGGAACTCCAGGGAAACAAGGGGTTGAGCCAGGAGGCTCCAGATGCGTTGTTCCTAGACGGGAGCTGGGGCGCTGACAGGTGCCACTTCCAGTTTGACATTTGTACCCCACCCAGTAGTATGCCCGCCCCTTCCATCCAGCCGAGCCGCGTGGATGGATTCCAGCACCCCTTTCACCTCCCCGCGAGAATATGCCCAAACGCACCTACCAACCCTCCAAGCGCACCCGCAAGCAGCAGTTCGGCTTTCGCGCCCGCATGAAAACCGAAAAGGGGCAGGACATCCTGCGCCGCCGCCGCAAGGCTGGTCGCTGGCGTCTCCTTCCGAAGGGTGTGGAAGTTCCCTTCAAGCGGCATACCCGCCAGCATACTCCCAAGGGCACCGCGCAGGCCCGGCCCACCTATTGAGGCTGCGTGCCACCATGCGACTTCCCGCCGCGCGTCGCCTTCGCTCATCTTCTGAGTTTGCCCGCGTGCGGGCTGAGGGCACAAGTGTTTCTGGGAAGTTCGTGATTGTGAATGTGTTACGCCATCCTGAGGGTGGCTTGTGGCGCTCCGGCGTCATCACCTCACGGAAGGTCGGCGGAGCGGTGCAGCGTAATCTTGCCCGCCGCCGCCTCCGCGAAATCATCCGCCAGGCCGGCATTCAGGACGGTGTCTGGGTGGTCACTGTGGCTCGCTGGCGCATTCTTGAGGCCAGCTTTGAGGAATTGAAGCAGGACTGGATGCGTGCCGCCCGGCGCGCCCGTATCCTCCTCCAGCAAGAGGCAGCAGTCCCCGGCACGCCATGAAATTCCTCATCCGGATCGCCATCCGCTTCTACAAGCGCTTCATCTCCCCGGTCATCCATTTTGCCGCGGGACCTATGGGTGGCTGCCGGTACACTCCCACCTGCTCGATGTATTTTCTCGAGGCCGTGGAAACTCACGGCGTCCTGCGTGGAAGCTGGATGGGCATCAAGCGCATCTGCCGCTGCAATCCCTGGGGCGGGACCGGGCATGACCCCGTCCCCCCTTCGCGTGACAAGAATGACCCCGGAGCGAATTGCGATTGCCACCGCTCATCTTCGGAGCACCAGTCTCCTCCCCGCCATGATAGCGGCCTGATGCGCAAACCTGCCTGACAGACCGATAACTGCGACAATTTTTCCTGCACCCATTTTCCTTCCCGAATCCTGACATGGACAAAAAGACCTGGATCGTCGTGAGCCTTTGCATCGTGGGCATGATCGTCAATGCCTTCTATCTGACTCCCAAGCCTCAACCGCAGTCGCAGACTCCGGCGGCCGAGTCCGCTCAAACCACTCCCGCTGCCCCTGCGGCCCTCACGCCTCAAAGTCCCACGGCCACGGCGCCCGACGGTCAGGCCACAGCTGCTCCTGCGCAGACTGAAGCGGTGGAAACTGTCGAGCTTACCAGCACCAATGCGCGGTACGAATTCTCCAGCAAGGGTGCCGGCATCAAGAAGGCCTATCTTCTGGACACCAAGGACAAGGTCGTGCTCAACAAATGGGGCAAGGCTCCCATTGGCGCCCTGAGCACCGCCTCCAGGAGCTATGATGATCTCAACTACAAGGTCGTCGAGAAAAGCGACAAGCATGTGGTCTTTGAGGCCATCTCGGCTGAGAAGGTATTGATTCGCAAGGAATACCGCTTTTCCACGGGACCCGCAGTGAGCGACCACCTCCTTGACATGAAGATCACTCTGACCAACCAGAGCGGGGCGAAGATGAGCCGCGACAGTTGGTTCCTCTACACCGGCTCCTCCTCTGAGCTGCGTCCTGATGAAATCGAGCGCCCCGCCTTCATCTGGAACGATGCCGGCGATGCTCATGCCATCCACACCAGCCACTTCCGTGACGGCCCGAACTGGCTGGGCTGGGGCGGTGCCATCGTGCTTGAGGAGAAGTCTCTCCCGCGCACCCGCTGGGCGGGCGTGATGAGCCGATTCTACACCACGGTGATCACCAACAAGGAGGATCAGCCCTCCCGCATCTGGATGGAGCGCTTCCTCATTGACCATTCCAAGGACGAATTCGCCAAGAACAGCAAGGCTGCCACGGACCATGCCATCCACGGCGGCATGAGCCTGCCCCCGGTGGAACTGGAAGCTGGCGCGGCGAAGACCTTGGAGTTCCGCATTTACACCGGACCGAAGATCTATCGTGACCTTGCCGCGATTGACGCGGCGGATGGCAATCATGAACGCCAGCTCAAGCAGGTGATGTTCTACGGCAACTGGTTCGGCTGGGTGAGCCGCCTGCTGGTGTCCGCATTGCGGATATTCCACGATTGGACCGGCAACTGGGGCGTGGCCATCATCATGCTGACAGTGGCCGTGCGCAGCCTTCTGTGGCCGCTGCAAGCGCGCTCCAACGCGCAGATGAAAAAGATGGGCAAGCTCTCCCCCCTGATGAAGGAGATGCAGGAGAAGTACAAGGATGACCCGCAGAGGATGAATCAGGAGATGATGAAGATGTACCGCGAGTACGGGGTGAATCCCGTCGGCGGATGTCTTCCGCTGCTGGTGCAGTTTCCCATTTTCATCGGCTTCTACACCGCGCTGAAGAGTGCGACCGAACTGCGTGGCCAGCCCTTCATCTGGTGGGTGCAGGACCTTTCGCTGCCCGACACGGTGGCTACGCTCAACCTGTTCATCTACCATCTGGACATCAATCCGCTGCCGCTGCTCATGGGTTTGACCATGTTCCTGCAGATGAAGCTGACGCCGCAGCCGGCCACGGTGGACAAGATGCAACAGCGCATCTTCATGCTGATGCCCTTCATGTTCCTGTTCTTCTGCTACACCTTCGCCTCCGCGCTGGCGCTGTACTGGACCTTCACGAACATCTTCATGATCATCCAGGCCCAGCTCACGCGCATTTGGCAGAAAGAGCCGGTGCTGGAAAAAAAAACGGTGATTGACACCAAGCCCGCGTCTGTGTCATCCATGTCGCCTTACGCCTCGGGCAACAAGCAGAAGAAGGACAAGCCCAGGACGCTGCGCCCCGGTGGTGGCGGTAGCAAATCGACCCGCAAGCCCAATACATGACCCCGCTGGAACATTCTCGCAAGATTCTCGACACCATGCTGGGGTACCTCGGCTTTGTCGTGAAGATTGAAGAGGATGACGGCCCGGACGGTCCCACGCTGCAGATTCTCACGGAAGAGCCGGACGCCCTCATTGGGCGCCGCGGAGAGGTGCTGGATGACATCCAGTACCTCGTGAACCGCATTCTGCAGCGTCGTGAGCCCAAAGCGCCCCGCATTCGTGTGGATGTGGAGTACTTCCGCACGATGCGAGAGGACAACATGCTGGAGAAGGTCAAGCAGCAGGCTGAGCGTGTCCGGGCGACCGGGCATGCCATTGCCCTCAATCCCATGAACAGCTACTACCGCCGGCTGGTGCACAATCTCTTCGTGGACGATCCGGACATCATCAGTGAAAGCGCCCAGGGGGACGGCCGCTTCAAGCGCATCACTCTGAAGAAACGGGGCAGTGCGGGACAGGGGGCTGTGCCGGCGGCTGGGGAGGCCACCTGAGGCAGCCCCCCAAAGGGATTTCCGAGAAGAGGCCGGACCAACGGGAGGCCACACCTTGTGCTTGCGTTCCGGCCTGTTTGTGCTTATCTCTCAGGCTCCCCGCACGACGGTGCGCGGGTAATTCAGATACCAAACCATCCTCGATTCATGGCCGCCATCGTCTCCATGCCCCTCTCTACTCAAGCTGCCAGCAGGGGCGCTTTCGGCGGTCTGCCAGTCCAAGCTATGAGATCCGAACTCGTTGAAAAAGCCGCTCAGGTCGTCCCGGAACTTCCCGTGTTGATCAACATGGTCTCCAAGCGCGTGAAGCAGCTGACCTTGGGCCGCCCTGCGCTCATCGACAAGAAGCCGGGCATGCGGGAGGCGGATGTCGCCCTCCTGGAAATCATTGAAGGCAAGATCAAGGTGGAACGTCCGGAGGACGAATTCCTCAACCAGGACTAAGCCGCGGCACCTCGCCGCGGAAGATATCGAAGGATGATCGCGGAGGCCCACGCCTTCGCGATGCGCTATAGTGAAAACAGGATGCCTTGCTGAGGAGGGCATTCGACCGGGTATGCCGTCATGAGTGAAATCGCCACCAACCGCAAAGCGCACCGGGATTACCACATCTTGGAGAAGGTGGAGGCGGGCATGGAATTGAAGGGCACGGAAGTGAAGTCCGTGCGCCTCGGGCACATCAATATCGGCGATGCCTTTGCCCGTGTGGAGCGAGGCCAGTGCTTCCTCTATGGGTGCGACATCCAGCCCTATGTGAAAGCCAGCCATGAGCAGCACGAGGCCCGCCGCACGCGTCGACTGTTGCTTCACAAAAATGAAATCATGCGCCTGTGGGCGGCCAGCCAGCAGAAGGGCCAGTCCCTCGTGGCTCTGCGCGCCTATTGGAAGAACCGTCGTGTGAAAATCGAAATCGGTGTCGGCAAGGGCAAGACGAAGGGCGACCAGCGTCAGGACCTCAAGAAGAAGGCCGAGATGCGCGAGGCCCAACGCGAGTTGGCACGCTTCAACGATCGCGGCAAGAAGTAGGCCGGAAAGCTCGGAATTGCGGGCCGGAGGCGGGGCGTTTTGCCTGATGGCGCCGTTATTTCGATTTCATTGACCGCCGTAGCAAGGGCCTTACCTTTGGTGTCGTTTTTGTCCGCTCACTCCGCGCGACCACGCCCCCATGCTCCGACGCCTTACTGCGCCTTCGTTTTGTCAATCCATGGTGAAATCCATGCCACTGGGGATCAGCCTGAGCGCGGTGTTGCTCAGTGCGGCTACGGCACCTGCGAATCCCACGGATGAGTTCCGGAAGGGAGCCACGAGGTTTTTTGAGCAGCACTGCATGGAGTGCCACGATGCGGATGTGGCCAAGGGCGGGCTGAATTTGGAGAAGCTCCAGCCATCCATGGCGGGTAAAGAACAGACAGATCTCTGGACCGCCGTTTTTGACCGTGTGAAGGCCGGCGAGATGCCGCCGGCGAAGCAGCCGCGTCCGGCTGCAGCGGAGCTGGAGCAGTTCCTTTCCTCCGTGTCTCCGCGCCTGAGTCAGGCGGACAAGGCGCGCCGCGAAGTGGTGCAGCGCCGGCTCAACCGTATCGAGTACGAGAACACCATCTGCGATCTGCTGGCGGTGAATGTGGAGGTGAAGGATCTGCTTCCCGCGGACCAACAGGCCGGTGGATTCGACAACAACGGTGAAGCTCTCGCGCTCTCTGCGGAGCAGATGCAGGGCTATCTCGATGCGGCACGAGTGGCGGTGAAGGCGGCCATCTTCACCACGCCCCGTCCCGAGACGAAGACGGTCACCGTGGATTCACTCAAAGAGGTGCAACGATACATCGACACGGGTGACTACGGCTTTGTGGATGGGCGTATCATCAGCTATACCACCACGGACACGGATTACTCAAAGATCTCCACGCGCGAGTACCGCACACCGGTCGCGGGACGGTACCGCTACCGTTTCCAGGCGGCCGCGCACAACACGCAGGACACCCAGTACTTCAGCATCAATGCCTCGAACTTCGCGGGTGTGGCAGCGTATTCGAAGATGATCGGGTACTACGAGGTGGGGCCGGAGCCGAAGATGTTCGAGATTGAGACGTATCTCGAGCCGAAGTACGCGCTCCAATTCTTCCCGCAGGGATTTCCTGGGTACGTGAAGAAGGTCCCCGGCATGCCTTATCGCGGAGTTGGCTTTGGCAAAGTGGAGATCACCGGGCCCATCATCGACCAATGGCCGCCGGAGAGTCACACGCGCCTCTTGGGCGAAATCGATGTGAACAAGGGGACGCTTCAGGACGCAGAGATGGTGCTGCGCCGTTTCATGCCGCGTGCCTATCGTCGTCCGGTGCAGGAGACGGAGGCGCAGCGTTACGTCACCCTGGTGAGCAAGCAACTCGACGCAGGACGCCCGTTCCTGGAAAGTCTGCAAGGCGGACTGGTGGCGGTGCTGTGCTCGCCGGGTTTCATCTACCTGAATGAAGTGAAGGTGCCGGATGCTGTGCGTGTCTCTGACTTGGAGCTGGCCTCGCGGCTTTCCTATTTCCTCTGGAGCAGCCAGCCGGATGCCACGCTGCTGGAGGTGGCCGCCAAGGGTGGGCTCAAGGATCGCGCGCAACTCGAGGCCCAGGTCGAGCGCATGCTGAAGGATCCGAAAGCAGAGTCCTTTGTGAAGAACTTCACTGGCCAGTGGCTGAAGCTGCGCCAGATCAATGAGACCGTGCCGGATGAGCGGCTCTACAGGAAGTTCAACGAAATCCTCCGCATCAGCATGGTGTGGGAGACAGAAGGATTCTTCCGCCATCTGCTGACGAAGAACCTGTCCATCGCGAACTTCCTCGACTCCGACTTTGCCTTGCTGAATCAGCGATTGGTGGAGCACTATGGCATCGACGCGAAGGAAGTGCAGGGACTTGAGCTGCGCCCGGTTGCGTTGCCCAAGGATTCCGTGCGTGGTGGCGTGCTCACTCAGGCGGCGGTGTTGAAGGTGACGGCGAATGGAACCACGACCTCGCCTGTGATGCGCGGCGTGTGGGTGCTGGAGAACATTCTCGGTCAGCATGTACCACCACCTCCTCCGAATACCGCTGGCATCGAGCCGGACATTCGTGGAGCCGAGACGGTGCGAGAGCAACTCGACAAGCATCGCAATGTGGAAAGCTGCAGTGCCTGCCACAAGAAAATCGACCCGCCAGGCTTCGCATTGGAGAGTTTTGATCCCATTGGAGACTATCGGGCCAATTATGCCCGCTGGGTGGTGCACAATGAGGAGAAGGGCTACGGCTCGGTGAAGGAGGGGGCACCGGTGGATGCCAGTGGCAATCTCGCCAGTGGGGAGAAGTTTGCAGACATCCGCGAATTCAAGAAGCTGCTGATGAACCAGCAGGAGGCGTTCAGCCATTGCCTGACGGAAAAGCTCATGACCTATGCCACGGGACGCGGCATGGGCTTCTCCGACCGTGAGGCCCTCCATGCGATCGTGAAACAGGCCGCTTCCAAGGGGAATGGCCTCCGCACTCTGGTGCATGAGATTGCTGCCAGCGATCTCTTCGCCGCTCCGTAATTCCTTTATCACTGTCATGAAGCACCTTTCCCGCAGAACCTTCCTCCGTGGCGCCGGTGTGAGCCTCGCGCTTCCCCTGCTTGAGGCAATGATTCCTGGAGCGCGTGCTGCTGCGGCGGCGGCAGCCACATCGCCACGCCGCATGGTGGCCATCAATATTCCCCTCGGCTTCCTGGGTGAGAAGTTCTTTCCGACCGGCACCGGGACCGGCTATGAACTGAGCGAGTACCTGAAGCCAGGTGAGGCCCTGCGCGGCGACTTCACCGTCTTTTCCGGCGTAAGTCACCCGGATGTGGACGGTGGGCATTCGGCTGAGAAATCCTTCCTCACGGCCGCTGCACATCCTGGATCGCGCAGTTTCAAGAACAGCATCTCGCTGGACCAGTACGTGGCGAAGCAGATTGGCGACAAGACGCGCTTCGCCTCGCTCACTCTCGGCGACCACTCCCTGTCGTGGACTGCAAATGGGGTGCCCATTCCCGTGGAGCAGTCGCCCGCCAAGGCCTTCGCCAAACTCTTCCTCACCGGCACGCCGAAGGAAGTCGCAGCGCAGGAGCAGGAACTGGATCAGGGCCGCAGCATCATGGACACGGTGCTGGAAGATGCCAAGTCCATCGAAGGCAAGGTGAGCGCTGCCGATCGTGACAAGCTGGACCAATTCTTCACTGCGGTGCGCGAGACGGAGCAACGCCTCTCCAAGGCCCAGGCCTGGAGCCAGACACCGAAGCCAAAAGTGAATGCCGCACAGCCCGGTAAGCTCGATAGCACCGATCTGGTCGGCACTTTCAAGGCAAACTTCGACATCATCCGACTCGCCCTGGAAACTGACTCCACTCGTGTCGTGGCGCTGGGAGGCACGGGCTATGGCCTGGTGCCCACCATCAAGGGTGTGACACAGGCGTATCATGCCCTCTCACACCACGGGAAGAATCCCGAGATGATGGGCCAGCTGGCGCTGATTGAGCGCGCGACCATCGAAGCCTTCTGGGCATTCCTCGGCAGCTTGAAGCAGAGCGCGGATGGCGGCTCCAGTCTGCTCGACAACACCCAGGTGCTGCTCGGCAGCAATCTCGGCAATGCCAGCGGCCACCTCACGACAAACCTTCCTGTCATCCTTGCCGGCGGTGGGTTCAAGCACGGCCAGCATCTCGCCTTCGACCAGAAGAACAATTACCCGCTGCCCAATCTCTTCGTCAGCATGTTGCAGCGGATGGGTGTTGAGGCTGGTTCGTTTGCCTCCAGTACAGGCACGATGCGTGGACTGGAGATGATGGGGGTGTAAGCAAGGCCGTCACTACTTGCCCATAGACATCCGGGGCCATCTCGCCACCATGCGGGCATGACCGCTGAACAGATGGCCGAGGTGCTGCGCAACATCGCGCGGCTGCTGGAACTCAAGGGGGAGAATCCCTTCAAGATCCGTGCCTATACCACCGGAGCAGATGTGGCGGAGAATTTCAGTGGTGACATCGTGGCCAAGGCGAAGGCGAATGACCTGGGAGGCATCAAAGGTATCGGTGATGCGCTCCAGCAAAAGCTGCATGAACTGGCCAGCACCGGAAAGCTGGAGTTCTACGAGAAGCTCAAGGCGGAGTTTGGAGATGGGATCCTCGAACTGTTTGAAGTGCAGGGGCTGGGCGCAAAGAAGATCGCGGCGCTCTTTGCCACACTGGGCGTGAAGTCCATCGCAGATCTGAGGCGTGTGTGTGAAAGTGGCGAGGCTGCGAAGCTGCCCGGCTTTGGCGCGAAGACGGCGGAGAAGCTGCTGCAGGGCATCAGCTTCCGCGAGAGCCACGCACATGAATTCCGTCAGGAGCAGGTGGCGCCGATCGTGATGGGGGTGTTGGAAATGCTCCGCGACCATCCGGATGTCTCACGCGTGGAAGTCGGCGGTAGCTATCGCCGTGGCAAGGAGACGGTGCATGACCTCGACTTCCTCGCGGCCTCTCGTCGTCCCAAGGAGGTGCTGGAGGATTTCGTTCATATGCCGGGCGTGACCCAGGTGCTGGGCCATGGTGAAACGAAGGCGAGTGTGGTGTTGGACAGCGGGGTGCAGTGTGACCTCCGCGTGGTGACGAATGATGAATTCGCCTGTGCGCTGGTGTACTTCACCGGAAGCAAGGAGCACAACATCGTCCTCCGCAGCCGTGCTCTGGAGCGTGGATGGTCGCTCAACGAATATGCCTTCACTCCTGTGGCGAATGGCAATGGCAAGGAGCCGCCGAAGTGCATGGAGGAGGCGGATGTGTATCGCGCGCTTGATCTCGAGGTTGTGCCACCGGAGCTTCGTGAAAACACCGGTGAAATCGAAGCGGCGGAGGAGGGACGGATTCCCCGGCTCGTGGAATTGCAGAATCTCCGTGGATGCTTTCACAATCACACCGTGGCCAGCGATGGCGCAGCGACTTTGCGTGAGATGGCCGAAGCCGCGCAGGAAGTGGGCTGGCAGTACCTGGGCATCGCGGATCACAGCAAGTCCTCCTTCCAGGCGAATGGCTTGAACGAGACGCGCCTCGCTGCGCAGGTGGAGGAAATACGCAAGCTCAACGCCGAGTACGAGAAGGAAGGCTTCCGTATCTTCGCGGGCAGTGAGGTCGATATTCTCAAGGATGGGGCGTTGGACTTCAGCGACGAAGTGATGGCCGGACTCGACTACGTCGTGGCCAGTGTGCACAATCTCTTCACGCTTTCAGAAGCGGAGATGACGAAGCGTATCATCAAAGCGATAGAGAATCCGTATGTGACGATGCTTGGACACGTGACAGGGCGCTTGCTCCTTTCTCGTCCTAGTTATGCGGTGAACATTCCCGAGATTATTGAGGCTGCCTCGGCGAACGGGACCATCATCGAGATCAATGCGAACCCCTGGCGCCTGGACATGGACTGGCGTTGGTGGAAGATGGCAAAGGAGAAGGGCGTGAAGTGCGCCATCAATCCAGATGCGCACAGCACGCGTGGATTGCAGGACGTGTTCTTTGGCGCTCGCATCGCACGGAAGGGATGGCTCACGCGCGAGGATGTCATCAACTGCCTGCCACTGGGACAGGTGGAGCAGGCGTTGAGGGTGAAGCGGGAGGGGAAGTGATACTTTCTGGGGTAAGATGGACTAGGCGAGCTTTGCAGCGCGCATTGTGCTAAAACAGTGCGTGCACGCGTTGAGGCGTCTGCTGTGTGCTACCTTGCGCGAAGCGCTTTGGAGTGCGTGTGCGAAGCACCGCTTTAGTAGGGAGTTTCGCGGTCGGAGCGTGCAGCTTGCTATGCCACGCGACTCCACGCCATCATGTATAGTGACCGCCACTCACGGTGCGTGCGCACATCAGCTGAACTCATTGTTACGTTGTTCCACTCTCCGCCAAAGCGGTGCTTCGCACACGCACTCCAAAGCGCTTCGCGCAAGGTGGTGAGTGTTCGGGTCAATTTGGGGCTGACAGCTTGAATGATCTCACGAGACGCTTCAATCAGCAGCGACGCATCACTTCCTCTTGCCGCGCTTCGACGGCCCTTTTTTAGCAAAGCCACCGGGTCCCTTCTTGAAGGGGCGTTTCTTGGCAATGCCATCCTTGTGTCCAGCGCTGCTGCTGTTGCCAGAGCCTGCGCCTTCTCCCTGACCATAGTCACGGCGAGGAGCAGGTTTCTTGGAGCTGTGTGGGCGCTTCTTGGAGAAGCCTCCTTTAAATCCGCCGCCGCCGCTGCCACTTTCGCTGCCGGGTGGTCTGCCTTGCTTGGGACCGCCTGGCTTGCCCCCTTTGCCACCGCGCTTGCGACCAGAGGCCAACTGCAGTTCTTCTGGCGACTCGACTTCCGCTTTACGTGCCGGACGGTCTGGACGGGGTCCCTGCCTCTGCTCAGAAGGAAACAACGTGCGGGGACGCACACCATCGGGACGGGGACGAGGAGAACGCTCTTCGCGCTGCCGAGGACCGGGTCCGCTCTTGCGTGTGCGAGAGAAGTCCGACCTGCGGGTGTCGCGGCCATCGCGGGATTCATCACCGCTTTGCGGAGCAAGCTGGAAGTCCACCTGCTTCTTGGTCTCATCGATGCGGTAGATCTGCACAGGCAGCCGGTCACCCAGCTTGATGACGCGGCGCGAGTGCCGGCCCACGAGCTGGCTGCGCACGTCGTCGAAGATGAAGAAATCATCCGTGAGCGAGGAGAGGTGAATCAATCCGCTCATGCCGAGATCCGTGACATCGACGAAGAATCCGAAGTTCCGCACATCCGTGACGAGGCCGCTGTAGGTCTGGAGTTCGCCTGACTTCAACTGGGTCTTCAGGTGTGCATAGAGCTTTACATCCTTGCTGTCGCGCTCGGCGTCTGACGAGATGCGTTCGGTGTTGCTGATGTGTTCCGCGGTCTTCTTCAATTCAGGCACCGGGATGAGCTGGTTGTTGAAGAGGGTGCGATGCACCACCAGATCCGAGTAGCGACGGATGGGAGAGGTGAAGTGGGTGTACTTCTGCTTGTTCAGTCCGTAGTGGCCGAGTGGATCCACGGCGTAACGCGCACGCATCAGCGAACGCAGAAAGCCAATCTTCAGCGCGGGGCCGATGGGCAGCTTCTCCAGCGTACGCAGGAGTTTCTGGACCTCGTCGCGCTTCGTGAGGTCACCGCAGGGCACGCGATGACCGAGAACGTCATCCTGGAAAGCCTCCAGGCGCTTGGCCTTGGGCTTCTCGTGCACACGATACACTGAAGGACGTTGCAGAGACATGAGACGACCTGCCACGGCTTCATTCGCCAGGAGCATGTACTCCTCAATGAGCTGGTGCGATTCGTCATTCTCGATGCGCTCGATACGCAACACGCGGCCGCGTTCGTCCAGACGGATCTTGTTCTCAGGGAACTCCAGATCCAGTGCGCCGGAGCGGAAGCGCTTCGCGCGGATGCGCTGCGCCATCTGGTGCGCCGCATGCAGCATGCGCTCCATGTCGTCCTGCGGCTCACGCTGGATGATTTTGTAGGCCTCCTGATAGGTGAAACGTCGCTGTGAGCGGATCACCGCGGAGTGAAACTTTGCCTTCACCACAGTGCCATCCGTCGCGAGGTCAAACTCGACGCACTTTGTCAAACGAGCCACACCCGGTTTCAGCGAGCAGAGTTCATTGCTGAGCGCCTCAGGAAGCATGGGAATGACACGGTCCACCAGGTAGGTGGAGTTGCCGCGTTCATAGGCTTCCTTGTCCAGCAGGCTGCCGGGCTTCACGTAGTGGGACACATCGGCAATGTGTACCCAGAGCTTCCAGTGATCTTTCGACTGTCGCTGGAGGCAAATGGCATCATCGAAGTCCTTCGCATCATCCGGGTCGATGGTGATCACCATGTGATCGCGGCAATCGACACGACCTACGAAGTCCTCTTCCGAAGGCTCGTTGTTGGCGCGACCATGGCCATGCACAATGGCATTGGCTTCGTCGAGCACTTCACGGGGAAAGCTCAGGGGCAGACCGTAGTTGCGCAGCACGGAGAGCATGTCCACGCCCTCCGCGTCGGGAGGTCCGAGCACTTCCACGATCTCGCCCTCGGGCGGCGTGAAACGGTTTTCCCAGTGGGTGAGTTCCACCACCACCTTGTCGCCCACGACGGCGGGGCGTCCGGTGTCACGTGCGGGCGGCACGGAGATGTGGTGCGGGATGCGGGGGTCGTCCGGCACGACGTAGAGGAACTCGCGAGCCTGCTTGAGCGTGCCCACAAGGCGGCTGCGCTTCCGTTCCAGGATGCGTACGACGGTGCCGGTGACTTCCTCGGCTTCCCCTGCGGTTCGGGGACGCAGGCCTCGAGGCTTCACATCACGGCGCACCAGCACGCGATCGCCATTCAGCGCGGTGGAGGTGGCGGATTCTTGAATGACGATCTCGACCGCGCCCGGTTCATCGGGCAGCAGGAAGCCCTTGCCTGCGCGGTTGATCTGAATGATGCCGGCGACCATGTCGGCCGGCTGGGCGAGGATGTAGCGATGCCCCTTGGTGACAAGAATCTTGCCTTCCGTTTCCAGCGTGTGCAGCACTTCCTGCAGCTCCTGCTGCTGGCTGCGGTGGAGGCCGAGCCCACCGATGAGCTGGGGCACGTTGGACGGCACATAGTCGGCGCGTCCGAGCAATTTGAGTATTTTGGTTTCCATATAACTGACTGACAGACCCTGGGTACAGGGAGCCCCATGTCGGGGATGTATCGCGCCTCAGGTCGGAGGCGGGTGCGGCGTGAGCATCGTGTGCTTCCTACCGCTTACTCTAACACAACATGTGACTGACTTTTTAATAGATGACGGCACACCCTATCACACCTTCAAGAAAAGCGCCAGCCAAATCGCATCTTCGCTGGTCCGGTGCACCCGATGGCGCACGCGTTTGGGGACGGTCAGGTGATCTCCTGCGGTGAGTCGCACCATGCCGCCGTCGGCAAATTCAAGCGTCGCTTCACCCCGTAGGAGCAGCACCCATTCATCTTCATCCTGGTCGTACCAGAAGTCTGGTGGACTCGCCTGTCCGTGGGAGATGATGTGTTCCAATTTTACGTATGGCGACTCCAAGAGGGTGTGGAAAAGTTCGGCACCTGCGCGTGGGTCTTCCGATTTCTGCAGCAGGTTACCTGGGGAGAGCTCATATTTCATGGAAGGGGAGGCGCTGGCTTCAACAATCGCTTCGGGAGGTCGATTTGGCGTGCTGCGGCAATACTTCAGCGAGTGAGACAGGTGGGTTGGCATTGTCCCCCAGGAATCGAACCACCCTGTCATAGACGATGATGGCGCCTCCCGGCAGAAGCTCGTGAGGGATGGCCACGCGCCACTGGCCTTCAAGTTCCTTCAACCAGTCTGAAACGGTCTGGAAGAAAGAAGGTGTCAGCGCCCTGAGCTCATCCACTTCCAGGTACTGGGTGCGATCACCCCAGAAGTCTCCGCGAAGATAACAGGCATCGCGGCGGAGTTTCGTTGAGCGGAGGTAAGTGCGGAGCTTCTTTTCCAGAAACTCACACGCGTCTTCAAATTCGTCGCCGGTCGGCACACTTGAGTCTTTGGCCGGGAGCCAGAGCAGGGCGCTCTCCTTCGCGGATGGAGTTCCGAAAACGTACCTGGCCATGGTACAGGGTGCGCTTGTGCTGAGGGATGGTCAAGCTTCTGGAGCTTGCTCACTCCAGGGTCACCTCGGCAGTGCCGGCCCTCAATACACCCTCCTTCAGAAGATTCTCTCCTGACACGCTGATGATGTACTTCCCGGGCGCGGTCATGGGGTAGTACTGGTAGTCCAGTTCCTCCTTGTAGCCCCATCCCGGTTTTGCGGAGCTGATTCGTTGCAGTATGAACCAGTGATACTCGCCGGGCTTGAGCAGCACGGCGTAGGATTTCCCATGTTTGGAGAAGTAGTCCTCAATGTCCTTTGAGGTTAACGTGGGATGTGGCATGGCCGAGATTGAGTCGCCACCTTCTTTGCGCACTTCCAGCTTCCATTTGGAGCTGGTTGCGCGTGGCCAGTCGGTATAGCGGAGGGTGATCTCCGCGTTCGAGTCGTTGCGACAGCCGACCCACAAATCGATTTCATCCCCGACATGAAACTTCGGGACTTCGGTGGTCAATAACGTGGAGAGTCCATTTTCCGCTTTGGACCATGAAGGTAGGCGTTGGACCAGTGAAGCGATCTCCCTGGCGTCATTATCCGAATAGGGGCGCGAGCCAAAGTCTGTAACTTCGAACTTGGTCTGACCACTTGAGCGCTTGAGGAGCAAAAGGTAGTGTCCGCCTTCCTTCCACTGAACTTCTCCCCAGAAGCGGGCCATCGAAGTCATGAGCGCTTCGGTGGACCCTTTCGCAAGGTCGCCTTTCAAGACCTGATCTACTCCCACTGTGATGACGGCGGTGCCATCGGTTTTCGAACTGAGAGCAGGGAGCACGGTGATGTGCGCTTCCACAATGGCATCTGCCTCTGCAACGAGAACGGCCAGCGGCTTATAGCTCCGGGACAAGGCGTGTGCGAAATGCGAAACGCCAAGCAGCATGGTGATGGCGAGGATGATGACGGGTGTGCGTGCGTGGACCATGGGGATGCAGCGGTAGAGGTTTGCCTGTTCAACCAACAAGCCAGACGTGTGAAACCACACGGTTCTTTGTAAACGCCTGGTAAAACACACATGCCGTCGTCGGACTGGCACATTCGTGCAAGACAGCGGTAGTTTCTTATGCCCCGTATTTGATCCACGCGCCCCCACCGCCGCAGTGGGCGCCGCCGAAGCGTGGGGCGCTTTCCACTTCCGGCAGCATCCAGACGGTGCTGCCGCGTCGACGCTTGTGCCAGTGGATCAGGCGAATCAATCCTGCGACAAGAAGCAGAAACCCGGAGAAACTCAGCAGCATCACCCGGCCGTGCTCTCGAGTGAGCAGTGTCCATTTCGTCCAAAGATCGTCTTCGGGCACGAGAGGTTGGGAAACATCGGCAAGCACGAAAGCCGTGGGGGACTCCGGCACCACTTTCTTCACCACTTCGGCGGGTGCGGCCTCTTCCACGGTGAAGAGCTTGGGATAGGCGCGCTCCATCCAGATGAGGCGGATGGAGAGCTGCGTGGCGAAGCGCTGCAGTTGATCCATGGGATCGGATGCGCGCATCGCGTCCTGCACACACGCTTCGAGAATGCCGGGGAGATAGCCGGGCTCCACGCCTGTGGCGATTTCACGGGTGACAAACAGACGTGCGCGCCACGGCTGCCCCAGAGGGAAGGCGGCGAGGCAGGCGTGCTCCTTCGTCAATCGTCCGCCAGCGAGCCGGGAGAGATCCACCTTCGGCGAGAGTTTCTCATGCGTATCGAGCATGAGGAAGTAGGCTGATGTTTGCGACTGGCTGACGTGGAAGGTCAGCAGCCTGCGCAGATCCTCTGACTGGATCTCCGGCAGGAGCATGTGTGGATCCAGCAGAAAGGCATCCGGCTCGAGGAGCTCGGATTGCTCCATAAATTCGCGGGTGACTTCGGTGAGCGGCTTGTCAGGCGGTAGCGCGCGCTGCACCACCGGTGCAGGTGGCTTGGGGATGAAAAGGAGAAAATTGTCGCCGAGTCCACGGCTGTTCCTGGGTGGCGGGCTCAGTGAAGGCTCGCCTTCACCTGGTGTGCTGGCCAGATGTGGGTCCGGGGGAAGAATCTTGTCGGGATCGAAATTGTCCGGCCAGAGGAGGCCACTCAGAGGCAGAATGTCGGGCTCCATCTGCAGCGTGGCGGCGTCTTCATCATTCCACACGGGGAGGGGAAGGAGATCATCCACAGCCATGCTCTCGCCGCGCGCCAGACAGAGGCTCATGACCGCCCAAGCCGCACATACCGCCCATCTGGTAATGATGTATCGGGAAGACATCATCGCTCTGTGGGGGGCGGGATGTGGTAGTCGTGGTTGTCCTCAGCGGGAGTCGGAGGGATCTCCTTGGTCAGAGTTCTCGATGGCGCGACTGGACGCAGCGTCTCCAAGCCCGTGGCCTTCAAAAATCCTTTCTCTGTGTCCGGGGGGCGGAATTCCTGCTTTTTTTGGGCACGTTTACCAACTTTGCGCAGGGCCTTGGCCAGCAGACTGAGGGCTTGGCTGATGGCGTTGGCAAACTCTCCGTGCCAGAGGGGCGTCCGCACGGCAGCGAGAATACGGGACAATTCCTTGGTCGGGACCAGCGGCTCGAGGGCATAGCCCACATTGAGGCCAGCGCATTTCGCCACCGGATCGATCATGAGCAATGCTGCATATTCATTCAGGCGGGGGCCATCCTGGGTGGGGAATGCGGCATGGTTCAGCAGCCAGAATGAGGTTTCGGGCAGGGTTGGCTGCGGTGGCAGGATGCCCAGGAAGACACAAAAGAAGACTTGGGGGAACTCCTGCTGGAGGGATTCCAGTTCATGGATGAGGAAGTGGCGATCCTTGAGTCTGAGGCAATTGGCCGCGTCGTTGAGAGGCTCCATCCGTACGAGGCTGCTCCCAAGTTCCTCCGTGAGTTGGGCAGCATGGAAGCCACAATGCCTGCAGGAGGATTGGGAAGCATTGGCATCAGTCCCGCAGCGTGGACACTCCATGAACACAAGAAATACCCGAAATGGCCGATTTTATCAAGGAAACTGTAGCAACACGCTCTGTGTCAAGGACGATAGGGTGAAGGTCTTGTCGGGAACGGTATATCGAAAGTGTTTGCATTGACAATCCAGTGGTCCATTGGGTATTTTTGAGAAATTAAACCGTGTTTTCGCTCAACACGACCAGCCCCCGATACGTTCTCCCTCTCATGAAATCCGCTTTTCATCCCACCCTTCTGGCGATGGTCTGCATGCTCGGCACCTCGTCCGCAGCGTGGCAGCGTCTGCCTTCTGCCGATGCCCCCATAAACTTGGCGAACCAGGCGATCTTGGGCGCGAAGATCCAGTCCAGCGCCAGCATTGGCAATTCCTCTGCACTGCTGAATGAGGGAGCATTGGAAGCCTCGAAGGTGCCGGCTGGTGCCTCGCACGTGGTGATTACTCTCGGTGCGCAGGAAGTGGTGGAGGACGTTTCCTTCATCAATGAAGGAGTGAGTGGCAGCGTGACGGTCTCCTGCAGCACGGACATGAATCAGTGGGTTTCCCTGGCCCAGGCTGGCTTTGATGCGAGCGAGCGTCTTGTCTCCCTGCGTTTTGCTGGTGCCCAGGCGAAGTATGTGAAGCTGAGCTTCAACGCCTCCAATGGCGCTTCCATCCGCAGCCTGTCGATTTCCGGTCCGTCCAAGGTCTCCGACTACAAGGCGGTGCAGGTGAAGGAGAAGGGCACTGAAGTGGATCTCGCTTCCGCCAGCTCAGGTGCGAAGCCCATCTATATGTACCCTACTCCCACGAATGTGGGCGACAATGAGGGGGCACGCCAGACCTTCAAGTTCCCGAAGACCACCGAGCGTTTCCGCACCGTGGTGTATGACCTTGGCAACACCCGCACCATCAAGAAGTTCAGCGCCGCCTATTCCCGCGTGCCGACCCGGCTTGAAGTGTTCGCCTTTGAGAGCCTCCCTGAGAAGAAAGACTGGCGCGGTAAGCTGACACTGGATCCTGCCATCTTCGACAGCGCGCCGATCGTTGCTTCGGGCGAAGACTCGGTGGGCAAGGGCCTTATGCAGCTCTCCCCCAAGCAGCCCGTGAGAGCTCGCTATGTGGCGCTTCGCTTCGAGCCCAACTTCGACAAGCGCGGTGTGGCTGGTCTCGCCCCTGAATGGGAAGCCATGGCGATGGCGGTGGTCGTTCCCTACGCTGGTGTGCTGAAGGAACTGGGCCTCATGGATGGCCCCACCTACACCGCTGCAGCTCCGCCCTCAGAAGCCGGTGGTTTTGAAGCCATCAAGATTTCCTGCGGCGGCGGCTCCCAGCTTGTGTTGATTTCCAAGGCGGCTATTGCCCAAGTACAGAGCCAGCTCGGACCCAACGCGACTGAGCAGGATGCCATCAACGCCATCCTCGCGGCGGCCGGTCTTACGCCTGCTGCCGCCACGGGCGAGAATGGCAGCAATGGCAATGCCCCCGGCAACGGAGATGAAGACGACAACAGCGACAGCAACAACGGCGGTGGCAGCTACGTTGGCGACCCCAACGCCCCGCTGAACCCTGCTTCGCTGTCTGCCCTCGGTCTCTCCGCCTATCGTGGCGGTGGTACGGGTGGCACTGGTCCCTTCGACGAGCCCACCGAAGACGATGATGACAACAACGGCGGCGGCGGTGGAAATAACAACGGCAACGGCCCCCCCATCATCATTGTGCCGACGAGCCCCTAACGTTTTTTGGTTTGGGATGGTTTGTGGGAGCCGCACCTTGCGAGGTGCGGCTCTTTTTTTGAGATTCCGCGCAGAACCGGGAAAATTCTTTGATTGTCTGGCGGATGGTGTGGTCCAAATTTGTTTCCCTCATGTTTTCTCGCGTGCGTGCATGTTCCGGTGGCAGGCCACCTTCTCTCTGTTCCTCGTCGCTGTTTCGGCGGATTGTCCGCTGGATGATGCCGGTGGCGTTCGTGAGCGTGCAGGTGCTGACACCTGGTCAGGAACTCACGCCGGATGGGAAATTTACCCCCGGTCCCGCATCTGCGCAGGGCCAGCCGACCAAGAAAAACAGCCAGGGGATGCCCTTGTTCGAGATTCCGGGCACACCCGTCTACATCGCTGCCTGGGAAACCCGGGTCGCGGACTTCAAGGCGTTTGTGAATGACTCGGGCTACTCGTGGAGTGGAACACCTTTTTTCCCGCAGACGGAGGATCACCCTGTGGTCAATGTCAGCTTGAGGGACGCGATGGCGTTCTGCGCCTGGCTGACGCAGCGTGAGCAGGCATCTGGCGCTCTTACCAAGCTGCAGGTCTATCGATTGCCCTCGCAGAGGGAGTGGGATGCGGCCGTGGGTCTGCAAGTGGGTCGCTCCGCCCATCCGACACCGGAGCAGCGGGAGCGTGATTTGGAGGCGTTCCCATGGGGCATGGAATGGCCGCCTCCTCAAGGAGCCGGGAATTTTAATTCCATGGAAATCTCTGGCAAGGACGATGGGTACACCTTCACGTCACCAGTCGGCAGCTTTGCAGCGTCTCCGGAAGGACTTGCGGATTTGGCTGGCAACGTGTGGGAGTGGACTTGGGATCAGCCTCCTGGTGGCGAGACCAGCTTGCAGACGTTTGGCGTCCTGCGCGGCGGTTCCTGGATGTACTTCCGGAAGGAGTGCTTGTTGTCTGCCTACCAATACAAGGTGCCGGGCGATACCCGGGCTCCCAGCATCGGCTTCCGATATGTACTGGAGGACAAACCTCGCTCGGCAATGTTCCTCGCTGAGATGGAGAGGTCCAAGGCGGACATCGCTCGTGAACGGCGCGCCGAGTTGATGGACGGTCCCAAGGTCACGCAGGAGGAGGTGGAAAAGATGCGTCAGCAGATGGAGCGTCGTGGTTCAGGTTTGGTGGTGTCGGCGAATGAAGCTGAGGTCAAGGCGCCGCTGCCCGACGTGGCGACTCTCAAGCTCGCTTCCGCGGGCCAGCCCTATACCAACCCTCTGGGGATGGCATTCCGGCCACTGGAGGTGGGCTCGCGGGTGTTGATTGGCGAGCATGAAGTGCGTGTGCAGGACTACGAAGCTGCAGGCAAGGCGTGGAAGAATCGCCCGACCTTTGCCATCACCCCGATCCATCCGATCGTGAATGTGAGTTGGGACGAGGCGAACCAGTTCTGTGAATGGCTGACTGGCAAGGATCGTGAGGCCAAGCTCATTCCTGAAGGCGCAAGATACCGCCTTCCAACCGATCTCGAGTGGAGTCGCGCAGCCGGCCTGGAAGTGGATCCGGGAGGCACGCCTGCGGAGCGTCACCTCGCCAACAAGGCGGACTATCCGTGGGGACGCGAATCCGTGCCGCCGAAGTTGAGCGCCAACCTCGACACGGCGCGTATGTCTGGATACCAGGACATTCACACTTACACTGCGCCGGTGGGCAGCTTCTCACCGAACAGCCTCCATCTTTATGACCTTGCGGGCAATGTGTCCGAGTGGTGTTCGGACGATTGGCCCGGCGCTGCGGGTGAGAAGGTGATTCGCGGCTCTTCCTGGCTTAGCTTCTCTCTGGATACGCTGCTGACTTCGGCGAGACAGCATCTTCCGGCCAACGCCACGAAGGCGAACGTGGGCTTCCGGTTGGTGCTGGAGTTGCCCTGAGCGAGAGGCGAGGCAAGGTGGGGCGGTGCTGGGTGGATTGGCATCACTCCCACGCGTCTTCCGGCAGGCGGCGCACGCGTACCTCCACGGTCATCTCGCGCGTCCCGCGTCCGCGGAAGGTGCCGCTGAGCGGGCGGATGTCGGCGTAGTCGCGGCCCACGGCGAGCTTCACATATCTCGTGTCGGGCACGCGGTTGTGCGTGGGATCGAATCCCTTCCAGCCGTAACCGGGCAGATACACTTCCACCCATGCATGGCTGGCTTCAATTTCGTCCGGCTTGCGATCGGGATTGTAGAAGTAGCCGCTCACATACCGGGCGGGAATGCCGAGCGTGCGAAGGATCCCCAGCATCACGTGCGCGAAGTCCTGGCAGACACCTTTGCGGAGCTGCACCACTTCCGTGGGGCGCGTATTCACCGTGGTGGCTGAGGGGGTGTAGGTGAAGGTACTGAATACATGGCCGCCCACGGCAAGGGTGTCGGTCCACAGGTCGGAGACGCCGCCGGGAAGGGAGTCCACGGCTTCACGCCAGATTTCGGGCTCCAGGGAAACGAATTGTGAGTCGTGGAGGAAGTCGAAGTAGTTCTCCATGATTGAGGGGTTCTTCAGTCCCTCGGGAGGGTTCTTCTCCGGCACCGGCCCTCGCGAGTCTGCGTGAGTCTGGACATGAGAAACGGCTTCCACGCTGAGCTGCTCGTGCGGGCGCTTCACATCGAAGTAGTGCACGCAGTTCGAGTAGAAGTCCGGATAGTCACGGACGTCCGCAGCTGGATCGATGTGAAGAAAGAAGCGGCGGCAGAGTTGTGCTGTATCCGTCACCGGCTGGAGCCGCGCTTCATTGAAGCTGTCCCACACCGCATCGTGATACGTGAACCGCGTGAGATGACGCACCTCCAGCGTGAGAGGCTCGGTCCATTCTGGCAAGAGTGAAGCACCGTCTTGAGGGGTGCTCATCCCTGACTTTGCTGTTGCTGCTGCATCTCCTGCTGGTGCAGGCGAATCTCAGCCTCCATGTCCGTGGGTGGGTGGTACATGAATGTTTCATAGATGAAGTCATCGATGCCGTCGAGCGTCTTACGCACTTCCTCGAGGTACTCGTGGAGACCCTGGCGGATCACCTCTTCGATGGTGCGGAACTTCATTTCGTAGAGCAGCTTTCCAAAGGTGCGCTCGCGAGGGCTGCGGTATTCACCGATGGCCGTATTCGCCAGCAGATGCAGGTAGCGGTCCACCTGTTCCAGACAGTAGCGCACGGAGCGGGGGAAGGTTTCCGAGAAGAGGAGGAACTCCGCAACTTTCCACGGGGCGATGTCCACCACATGAGAACGGCGATACGCCTCCAGCGCGCTTACCGAGCGCAGCAGCGCCTGCCACTGCGCGGTGTCCACGGCGCCACCCACATCTGCAAGGCTGGGCAGGAGGATGTGGTACTTCAGATCCAAGATGCGCGCCGTCTTGTCCGCACGCTCCACAAACTTGCCGAACTGGATGAACTCGTACCCTTCATCACGGGAGAATGTGGAACTCGTGAGTCCCTGGAAGAGGTGGGAGTACTTCTTGATCTGCTCGTAGAAATCGTGCGCGCCGCCATCCCACAGCTCGCGGGCATTCTTCGACTTCAGGAAGAGATGGCACTCGTTCAGCGCCTCGAACATTTCCCGGGAGATCTGGTCGCGAATCTGGCGTGCATTCTCACGGGCAGCAAGAAGGCAGGACATGACCGAATTTGGATTCTCCAGGGAGAAGGTCATGAACTCCGTCACACTCTGGCTGTCCGCGGTGGTGTAGTGATTGAAGAAGGTCTCTTCATCGCCGGCGGAGCGCAGGATGGGGAGCCAGTGTTCCTTGAGTTGCTGGTCATCGAGCTGGCCGAAATCCAGCATGAGCTGCAGGTTCACATCCAGCAGGCGGGCGATATTCTCCGCGCGCTCAATGTACCGGCTCATCCAGTAGAGGGAATTGGCCACACGGGAAAGCATCACCTGGGAGCCGCGCTGGATGCTCGTGTTCAATTGAATGGGATGAGGCATGGAGGGAGCCGGAGTGGAAGAGGGAGGGGGAGGTTTCTGAGCGTGTGGGAGGGGATGGACCCGGTCCAGCGTCTTGCGCAAACTGGCGACCGGACTGGAGTCATGGTCAGAGAACTGGCGCATCAGGCGTCTCCCTGCAAGACCCAGGTGTCCTTGGAGCCGCCGCCCTGGGAGGAATTCACCACGAGGGAACCTTTTCGCAAGGCCACACGGGTCAGGCCTCCGGGGGTCACGGTAATCTTGTCCCCATAGAGGATGTAGGGGCGAAGGTCGACGTGGCGGCCCTCGAAACCCTCGCCCACCCAGGTGGGATGCCGCGAGAGTGAAATGGGCGGCTGGGCGATGAAGTTGCGCGGGTTCGCCAGGATCTGTTTGCGGAATTCTTCGATTTCCTCCTTCGCAGCCCATGGCCCCATGAGCATGCCGTAGCCGCCGGCTTCGTTGGCGGATTTCACCACGAGCTTGTGCAGATTCTCCAGGATGTACATGCGATCCTGAGGCTCGCTGGCGAGATATGTGTCCACATTCGGCAGGATGGGATCCTGGTCGAGGTAGTACTTGATGATCTTCGGCACGAAGTAGTAGATGACCTTGTCATCCGCGACGCCGGTGCCGATGCTGTTTGCGAGACTGACATTTCCTGCACGGATGGCATTTACCAATCCGGGAACGCCGAGAAGCGAATCTGCACGGAAGACAGAGGGATCCAGGAAGTCATCATCGATGCGTCGATAGATCACATCCACCGGCATGAGACCTGCAGTGGTGCGCATGTACACGCGCATGTCGCGTACGACGAGGTCTCGTCCCTCCACAATCGGGATGCCCATCTGCCGGGCGAGGAAGGAATGCTCGAAGTAGGCGCTGTTGTACACACCCGGAGTGAGCAGCACGACATTGGGCTGTTCATTGCCCAGATTGCCGGGCGCCACGTGGTTGAGTACTTTGAGGAGATCGGCGGAGTAGGTGTCCACCCTGCGCACAGTGTTCGCTTGATAGAGGCGGGGGAAGGCGCGCTTCACGGCGGCGCGGTTCTCCAGCATGTAGCTCGCGCCGCTGGGGCAGCGCAGGTTGTCCTCCAGCACGAGATAAGTGCCATCACGTCCGCGAATCAGGTCCGTGCCGCAGATGTGGACATAGATGTCCTTGGGCACATTCACATTCATGAACTCCCGGCGATAGTGCTTTGCATTCAGCACGTAATGCGGGGGGATTACTCGGTCCTGCAGGATCTTCTGCTCGTGATAGAGATCGTGCAGGAACATGTTCAGCGCGGTGATGCGCTGGATGAGGCCGCTCTCGATCACCTTCCACTCGTTTGCCGGGATGACGCGAGGTACCAGGTCAAAGGGGAAGATGCGCTCGGTGCCTTGCGAATCCGAGTAGACCGTGAAAGTCACGCCTCCACGCATGAAGGCCAGGTCGGTGGCGGTCTGTCGCTGGGACCACTCGGGTGGATCCAGACGGTTGAACCGGTCCATGATGTTCGAGTAGTGGTTCCTGACGGAACCATCCTCGGCAAACATCTCGTCAAAAAAGTCGTCGTTGGCGTAGCCGTTGAAGAGCATGGAAGCGTGAGTGTTAGGTGTATGCGGGAGAAAGCAAAAACAAGGCCAATCGCCACGAATCGTTGTGCGGAGTGGTTTGCTCGCGTTGTTTCTCCATGGGACTAATCGCGGCGAGAGATTCCCTTTGGCGGGTGGGAAAGCGCGCTAAACTGTCCGGATGCACCTCCCCCACGGCAATCATCTTGGCTACTGCACCAACATCCACCGCGGCGAAACGTTTGAAGAGACGTGGCGTGGCCTCCGGGACTATACCCTGCAGGTCCGGGAGCGCGTGGCCCCGGGGAAGCCCTATGGCATTGGCCTGCGCTTGAGTGAGCAGGCAGCCCGGGATCTCTCCGCGCCGTGCATGCTGGCTGAGTTTCAGGAGTGGCTGGAGGCGAATAATTGTTATGTATTCACCATCAACGGGTTTCCGTATGGTTCCTTCCACGGAACGCGAGTGAAGGAGCAGGTCTTCAAGCCGGACTGGACCACCAAGGAGCGGCTCGACTACACTTGCCTGCTCTTCGACTTACTCGCAAAACTGCTGCCCAAGGGCATGAGCGGCAGCGTGAGCACCCTGCCGGGATCCCATAAGGAATTCGGCATCGGCGGCGATGAGTTAAACGCCATTTTCGACAACCTGAAGGCCTGCTCGGAACACATCCAGCGCCTGTGCGATGCAACTGGGCATGACCTGCATCTGGGGCTGGAGCCGGAACCGCTTGGCCTCTTTGAGACCAGTGGGGAGACGTTGAAATTCTTTGGCCTGTACCTCGATCGTCATCCGAAGGAACTCAATTTCTTCAAACGCGTGGGGCTGAACTACGACTGCTGCCATCTGGCGGTGGAGTTTGAGGAGGCCGGGGAAGCGCTCGATCGCATCACCAGCGCTGGCATTCGCCTGAGCAAACTGCACCTCAGCTCCGCCCTGAGCCTGCAACCGACGAAGGAGAACCTCGAGCGCCTGCGTGGCTATGATGAGCCGGTGTACTTCCACCAGGTGGTGGTGAAGGAAGGTGAGGCGCCGCTGCGCCGCTTCCGCGATATCCCGAATGCGCTGGAGATGGCTGCGCAAACACCGAACGATCTCGGCGAAGAGTGGCGAGTGCATTTCCACATCCCTCTGCATGCTGAGCCGAGTGGGGGATTCCGCGATACCAAGGACCATCTTCTCGGTGCCCTGGATTGGTTGCAGGTCAATCCCACGGCCTGCCAGCATCTGGAAATGGAGACCTACACCTGGGAAGTGCTGCCTGAAGGGCTGCGCACCGGGGATGTGGTGGACCAGCTCAGCGCAGAATACGCGTGGACCCTGGGCGAAATGAAGAAACGCGGATTAGCGGCCTAGACACAAAAAAGCGGGCCGTCTGCACAAGGTGCGCAGTACGGCCCGCCGAGGAAAGGTGGAAGTTACTTCAGCTCGATCTTGGTGTCCTTTTTAGGTCCGCTGGCGACCAGCGCTTCCAGGATCGAGTATTCCCAGGCAGTAGCACCGGCGGGTCTGGAGGCCTTCACCGTGACGGCGGCGACGCCCTTCGGTCCCGTAAGGGGAATGGCGAACTCGGCGCTTTCGGCGCCGTTGTTGGTGCTCACTGCGCCCATGACCCAATAGCTGGGCTCCATGGGGGTGCCAATCGCCTCTTGAAGTTCGGCCGAGCTCTGTGCGCGTTGCAATGCACCGGTGTAGGCGTCCGTCTTCTTGATGACCCCCATGATGGAGACAACAAAGAAGCCGATGGCAAGCACGCCAAGAGCAATGATGCCCAGGCAGCCGCCGCAGCCGAGGAACCACCATTTCTTGCTGCTCTTCTGAGGGACGGGAGGTTGTGAAGGAGGATAGGGATTCATGACAGAGGAATGTAAGAAGCTGCTGTGCTGTGACTGGGGTCCGGGCGATTCAAGCAAGGATTGTGCAGGCCGTCCAGTGAAGCAGGGTGTTTTTTTCCCAAGTCACTGCGCTTCATGGTGGGGAAGGCTATTGCCATGACAGGATTGGCAGGCCCGCTGACAGGTTTCTTTCCAGGCGTTTCCAAGCGGTCGAAGCGAAAGGTTTTGCTCTTGGAGGCAAACGGAGGAATGGCAGGGAAGAGCTCTTGAGGGGCATGTTGACGACCCGGCAAATCACCGCACGATCCCGATGTCATGGCAGGAGTTCTGATGAAATGCGAACTGACCTACCCCGAAAAGAAGGACGATTGGCGTCCCTTTCGGGTGGTGGTGCATGATTGCGCGCTGGGGCACCTGATGACCGATGCCCAGCAGGCGCTTCGCGTTTACGAGTTCATGTGCATCGCTCGACCGGGGGATGTGTGCAAATATCTGTGGGTCGAGCTTTTGGATGTGCCTGCTGATGCGCGATACAGGGCCGAGGAGGCGAGGAAAAAGGTCACCCATCCTCCAGAGAAGCTTTGGCCGGAGAATTTTGTGCCGCTGGTTGAGTTTGATACCTACTTCAACTGGCTCGGCGATGACACCCATTCCGAAGATGCCTGCTGGCTTGGCCATCGTGAAGGCTGGGCATTCCGGAAGGCGATTCGTGGTTGGTTTGACAAAGTGGTGGAAATCCAGCGGCTGCTTCGCGCCAGCAAGGACATCCTGATTCGCTTTGAACTGGCATTGATGAACGCAAAAGCGCATCCCTACGACGTCGACCCTGAGCCGCCTTTTTGGCGGACACGGCCTGACTACCAGTCACGAGCTGTGCCCCAGCGCCCGTCCGCGTACTATGAGAAACTTCGTGAGTTGCTTCGGCGGCCCGATTTGGAGTCACTCACCATGACCGGCCGGGTGGACTACCAGGCATTCCGCTTGATCTGTGCCACCCAGCGTGAACGAGCGGAGACCTCGGGAAAGCATCCGTATCAGGTATTCCCCATCGGCATGACTATTATGTACGAGGAGTGGGATCGAGGATGGGGTACTCACATCATCGAGTACAGCGAGGGTGTCGCCTATGGAGACATGTGGATCCTGCATGACGACGATGATGGAGGTCACATGAAGTGGCTTGTCGAAACGCGGCATGATTTTCACCGGTGGTTCTTCTTCCATCAGGGTGCCGTGGAAATTCAGGGGTATCGAATGACCCAGGGCGATGGCTGGGCGCTTCTGGAAGATGAAACCACGGAGCGTGAATATCGCATCCGGGGAAAGGCGTGGCTGGAAGCAAGCTTCCGGAGATGGAGGGAGAACGAGACAAAACGACGGGAGCAAGAAGGGGAATAGGGCCTTCTGAATTCTGACTGACCGGCCGAAAGAGTGCTTGGCGGTGGGAGCGAGTTTGATAATCTCCGCGGGTGTCGCTTTCCCCCACCAGCTATCACACGGAACTTTTGGGCTTTCTCCAGAAGCAGGAGCCGGAACTCTGGCAGTGGTTCTCCGAACCAGCCCACCGTTCTGAGGTGACCGAAGGGATACGGCGAGAACTGCTCACCACCAGCTATCGGCTGGAGGGGCCGCAGCATGCCGAGCTTCAGGCGGCCGCAAAGGAAGCGGCGGAGGCGTTGGGCATTGCGACGCCTATCACGCTCTATCAATCGCAGGAGGCGGTGCCGGCGCCCAATGCCGCCATCTGCCAGCTGCCGGGAGAGATCCACATTGTCTTTTATGGAAGCATGCTTGGCATTCTGCGTGGGCGGGAACTGCATGCGGTGCTGGGGCATGAGCTGGCCCACTTCATCCTGTGGCAGCATGAGGGTGGGGTGCATCACACGGTGGATCGTCTCGCACATGCCTGCGCCAGCGATCCAAGGGCGCAGGCATCGCATTTGCAGAGTGCACGGAGGCTGCGGCTGAACACGGAGCTTTTTGCGGATCGCGGCTCCCTGAAGGTGACGGGAAATCTGCCAGTCACGGTGGCCGCGCTGGTCAAGGCCGCGACCGGAATGGCGGAAGTGAGCGGCGAAAGCTATCTGAAACAGGCGGCGGAAGTATGCGAGTCCTGGAGGACGAAGTCGGCAGGGCAGACGCATCCGGAACTCTTCCTGCGCGCACACTGTCTCTCACTCTGGCACGAACGTGGCGAGGATGCAGAAGCAGAAATCGAGCGGATGATCAATGGTCCTGTCTCGCTCGATGAACTGGATCTTCCGGCCCAGGAAGCTCTTTCGGCATTCACTCGTCGTGTGATCGCGCAATTGCTGCGGCCACGGTGGATCCGAACTGATCTGGTGATGGCGCATGCACGGTTGTTCTTTTCCGACCTCCAACCGCATGAGGAGACGGATGCCTCGCTGGAAAAGGACGCCCCTGACCATGTGGAAGGCAAGGCGGAGTATTTCGCGGCCGTGCTGCTGGACTTCGCCACGGTGGATGAGGAACTTGATGACATGCCTCTGCGTGCGTGCCTGCTGATGAGCAGCCGCCTGGGCATTGAGAAGGCATTCGACAAAATGGTGGGGAAGGAACTGGATATGAAGGTGCGTGAGATCAAAGCACTGCGCACGGGCGCTGCGGAATTGCTGGCGAAACAAGAGGAGGCACAGGCGTGATGGACCAGGCTGGAAAAGCTTTTCTTCCGTGGCTGCGGGGCGTCACCGAACGTGGTGGCATGGAGACGGACGATGTCCTTTCCGTGATGCTGCCTCTCATGCGGCAGGTGCAGTCTGTGCATGAACAGGGCAAGGTGGCAACGCTCACGGCTGGTGGTTTAACCTATGATGCGCATCACAACGCGCTTCGCTTTGATGCCGCCCTCGCAGGAGAGCCAACGCAAGCCACGGATAGGGTGGAGGCTTTGCAGGCTCCATTGAGCCGGGCCCTGGAGGTGACGGGCCATGGCACGCAGGAGACCGACCTGGATGAGGCGAGCGTCAACTACACGGACGATTCCGTCGGAGGTGAAGACAAGCCGCTGACCCGGCCGGCATATGTGCCGGACTACGGCTGCTGGGAGCTGCGTGTGGGACACCATGACGTGCTCACGGACGTCTTCCTGTTGGGACAGGTGCTCGCCAGCGTGGCGTGTGGTCTGGACTTCACGGATGTGGAGGACGTGCGGCTCTTTGCCAATCACCGGCACAATCTTTTCAATCTGCATCCACGGCTGCATCCGGTGGTGGCTGCGGTCATTGAGGAGATGACCGAACTCAACCGGCACCGCCGTGCATGCGACCTGGCTTCTCTGCTCAAGAGACTGGAGACATATCGCGAGCAGCCGGATGACTTTGACGTGCGTCGCATCGCGGGTTTGGAGCAAGCGACGCCAAGCGGTCGGCGCAAGCTGATTCAGGCACGCCTGCGCGACCGGCTCTTTGAGATTTCCCGACGCAATCGGCTCATCTATTACAAGCCGACGCAGCAGTCGCTCAATCTCACGGTGGCCTCAGTGCCTACGCTGCTGGACTATCGCAACGTGCGACCGGAGCAGCTCTGCTACTGGCACCCGGAGATCGAGACCCTCGTGTCGCAGGGGAAAGTGATGCCGCTGGGCAAGTACCTGCGTTTCGAGGAGCAGCCTTATCTCAACGGGATGTTGGACAAGATTCTCAGTGAAGCACGTCGCGATCGCGCTGAGTATGGCTTTGCCCAGCTCCGGCTCGTGCTGGTGTTCCTGCGCTGGCACAATCTCAAGGAGTCACCCAATGAGGTGATCGAGTCGCCGCTGCTCCTGTTGCCGGTGGAACTCACCAAGAAGAAGGGGGTGCGGGACAGCTACACGTTGGATCCTATCGATACGGGTATCGCGGAGGTGAATCCCGCGCTCCGCTTCCACTTGAAGGAAGTGTACAACTTGGATCTCCCAGAGGAGGTGGATTTGCAGAAGACCACCCTGCGGCAATTCCACGAGGAACTTCGGGCGCAGATTCAAGCAAGCGAGCCCGGCGTGACATTGAGATGTGTGGAGAATCCGCAGATCAAGCTGGTGCAGCAACGGGCGCGACTGCGGGTGGATCAGTTCCGCAAGCGGCAGATGTTGAAGACGGGGAAACCCATCGCGCGCAAGGTCTCCTACAGCTACAAGAAGGAAGATTATCGCCCTCTCGGCTTGCAGCTCTTTCTGGAGAAGGTGAAGCCGCAACCCATGCCGTTGCGTCTGGCGGCGGGCGGTTCAATGGGTGAGCGTTCTCTGCCGATGGACTTCATCGTGGAGCCCCAGAGTGACTCGCCGGCGCCGGGCGTGATGGAAACTTCCAGCGAGACGTACACCCTGGAGCAGGGCATCTCCTCCTCCAATCCCTATGCGTGGGAATTTGATCTGTGCTCGCTGACGCTGGCGAACTTCAACTACCGCAAGATGTCGCTGGTGCACGACTACGAGCATCTTCTGGAACATGATCCGGCGAGCGAGGTCTTCGACACCATCTTCTCCATCGCTCCACGTGAGCAGGATAGCGCCCCACCTGCCATCCCCCTGAAGGAGCAGCATTTCGTGGTGGCTTGCGACGCGGCGCAAGCGGCTGCAGTGGCGAAGGCACGCAACGGACGCAGCTTTATCATTCAAGGGCCGCCGGGTACGGGCAAGTCCCAGACCATCACGAACTTGATCGCGGATAACATCGCTCGGGGGAAGCGCGTGCTCTTCGTCTGCGAAAAGCGTGCGGCCATCGATGTGGTCTTCCATCGCCTGCGTCAGCAGGGGTTGGATGAACTTTGCTGCCTCATCCATGACTCCCAGACGGATAAGAAGGCCTTCATCCAAAATCTGAAGCAGACCTATGAAGGATTCCTGCAGCAGGCGCAGGATGGTGATGTGACCCAGGTGCGGCAGGAGATTGTCAGGCGACTGGAGCAGGAGCTGGAATCCATCAAGCGCTTTGGAGAGGTGATGGTCTCGGCCAAGGCGGGCATGGGGGCGAGTGCGCACCAGATTCTGCAGCGCCTTGTCGAATTGAGGCCGGAGGTGTCCCAACAAGATGTGTTGAGCAATCCAAAGGAGCTGGATGTATCCACGGAAGAACTGCTGCCTGAGTACGCACTATGGAAGCAATGCGGTGACGTGGCTCGCAGGCTGAGGCAGGCGCTCGTGGACTTGGGCGAGGATGAAGTACTCGCAGAGCATCCCCTGCGCCATGTGAGTCAGGAGGTGCTGGAGTCCGAGCGCCCGATCGCCACCTTGCGAGAGTCACTGGATGCTGTGGAAGATTTGCTGGATTCTCTTGAGTCGAGCCTGTCCCTCGCCGGGGATGCTGAAGCCGTGAAGGCGCTGCCGCTGGGACATTTCGCCGGGGCGGTGGAGTTTGCGCATGACGCACGTCCCCTTGCCGAGCGCGGGCTGATGGCTGCGCTCGATGGCAGTGGCAATGCCAAGGTCACGGCCTTTGCATCCCTACAGAAGGAGCTCCAGACGAAGACGGATGCTCATCGTGAGGCCGCGACGAAATCTGAAGGGTGGCGTGACCCCCTGCCGCCGGATGATGTGCAGGAGGCGATTGCCCAGGCGAAGGCGACGGAGAACAGCCTCTTTCGTTTCCTGAAGCCCACGTGGTGGAGGCTCCGCAAGCTGATGAATGCTCGCTACGACTTCTCCAAACACAAGGTGCCGCCGGCATTCTCACGGGTGCTGGGTACGCTGGCAAAGACACAGGAGGCGGAAGCTGGCGTGGCGCAGGTGCGCCAGCGTGCGGCAACCGAATGGAACATTGATGACTTGCCGGCTTTCGTGGATCAGATGGCCGCGCTACGGCAGCGCCTTGAGCAGGCGCCACCAGTGCTGCGGGGTGTCTTGCGCAAGCTGTGTGCGAGTGATGAGGGACTGGAGTTGGCAAAAGCACTCGCGGCGGCGCATGGAGATTCTCGTGAGTTGCAGAGGGTGTTGAGTGCCGCGCTGCATGACGCGAATACGCCGAAGTTTGCCGAGCTTTGTGACGTTGTTGCATCGCTGAGGGAGAGCGCGGATTTGCTGCCGGAACTCGCGGGTATTCTGCGTGAGCTGGGGGAAACGCCGCCCGCGTTTGCGGATGCGGTGCGCCGGGTGCCGCTGCCTGTACCAGCACTGGAGTTCGCCATGGCGCGCAAGGGGTTGCGTTCTTGTTGGCGTGATGATCGTCATGCGGCGCGATTTGATGGGCCGCAACTGGCGGAGCGCATTGCGAGATTCCACAAGGCGCACGCGGCGTTGCTGGATCAGAATGCGGCTTCCATCCGGCATGGGGTGAAGCATGCCTTCCTGGAGCAGGTGCAGGTGTCTTCTCTTCCCGCGGCGCAGCTCACGCCTGAGCAGAAGATTTTCAAGAAGACCTTCAGCTCGGGACGTCGCGACCTCGAGCATGAGTTTGGAAAAACGATGCGGTATCGCTCGATTCGTGACCTGGCGACCGGCACCACGGGACAGGTGATTCGCGGGCTGAAGCCTGTGTGGCTCATGAGTCCGCTCAGTGTCTCAGATACGCTGCCGTTGGATCCGGGTCTGTTTGATGTGGTGATCTTCGATGAAGCCAGCCAGGTGCCACTGGAGGAGGCGATTCCCTCCCTCTACCGTGCAAAACAGGTGATCGTGGTGGGTGATGAAATGCAGCTTCCTCCCACGAGCTTTTTCGCCAGCAGTCGTGATGGCGATGGTGAAGAGGTTACCGTCGAGGAGGAGGGCGAGAAGATTGCCATCTCATTGGATGCAGACAGCTTCCTCACGCAATCGGCGGCCAGTCTGCCCTCGACATTGCTGGCGTGGCACTATCGCAGTCGCTATGAAGCGCTGATTTCGTTCTCGAACGCGTCCTTCTACAGTGGCAATTTGCTGACCATTCCGGATCGCCGTCCCGTGGCTGAGGGGCTTGGGGATATTGTGGTCAAGGCATCCGCAGATGCGGAGACGAATGCTGCCAAGCTGCTGGCGCGCAGCATCAGCTTCCATCGCATGGAGCGTGGCATCTATGAGAACCGTCGCAACCTCGATGAGGCGAACTACATCGCGAATCTCGTGCGCACGCTCCTGCGGCAGGGCACGAAACTCAGCCTGGGCATTGTCGCATTCTCCGAAGCACAGCAGACGGCGATTGAGGATGCGCTGGAACGTCTCGCTGGTGAGGATGCTGAATTCGCCACGCGCCTGGAGGCGGAGTACAACCGCGAAGAGGAAGATCAGTTCGTGGGCTTGTTCGTAAAGAACCTGGAGAATGTGCAGGGCGATGAGCGCGACATCATCCTGCTAAGCATCTGCTACGGCTATGATGCGAACCACCGCATGCTGATGAACTTCGGCCCCATCAATCAGAAAGGTGGAGAGAAGAGGCTGAACGTCATCTTCTCCCGTGCGAAGCATCACATGGCCGTGGTGAGCAGCATCCGCCATGTGGATGTCACGAATGATTGGAATGACGGAGCCTCTGCGCTCAAGAATTTCCTGAACTACGCCGAGCACACTTCGCGTGGGGAGCTGCGGCACGCACGTCAGGTGCTGGAGGGGGTGAACCCGCTCAACCGGCAGTCATTGCGCGCGGCATCGGTGCAGGATGTGGTCGCCATACAGCTGGCAGAAGCTTTGCGTGCACGTGGCCATCAGGCAGACGTGCAGGTAGGGCAATCGCGGTTCCGCTGTGATCTTGCCGTGCGTGATGCGGTGGCAGGGCATTACATGCTGGCCATCCAGATCGATACCGCCGAGCATTATGCGAATGCGGATGTGCAGGAGCGCAGCTTCACGCGGTCGGGGTTGCTGAAAGCCTTTGGCTGGCGCGTGCTGCACGTGCTGACGAAGGACTGGGTTGAAGATGCGCCGCAAGTGATTGCACGCATCGAACGCGCGCTCGGTGGAGAAGTGGAAGAGGTGGAGATCGAGGACGAGGTCGAAGAGGAATCGCTAGCTCCGGTGCCGCCAAGCAGCATCGATGCCACGCTCGAGCCCTCGGGCTTGCCTACGGAGCCTGCTACTGTGACGGCTTCCCCCCAATCTCGCGAGTCCACCCCGGTGGTGGCGGCCGCCAGCCCAGGTTCTGTCCCAGTGCGTCGCTTTGAGTTGGTGAGTGGTACTTCGAGCAAGTTCTGGGAAGTGAGTGTGGATGGTACCACGTTGGTGGTGCGCTTTGGCCGCATCGGCACGAATGGACAGGAGCAGCGCAAGGTGTTCCCCGATGAAGCCACAGCACAACGGCAGGAGGCGAAGCTGATCCTGGAGAAGACAAGCAAGGGATATGGAGAGGTGAAGTGACCACCGCCGGGGGGCTGGCCTCTGCTCAAATCTCAATCCTGAAGTCCAAATCCGGGGCGGGGACGGGTATTGTTCCTACCGCCTGTTTGCAGGGGCTTGGCAGCCCTTGAGACTGGCGTATTGGACCATCCCTGCTTTACTCGCCTCCCCCGCTTCCGTTTCCATGCTCCGCCCCTGGCTCGAACTTGCCCGTATCTCCAACCTGCCCACGGTCTGGACGAATGTGCTTGCGGGCTGGCTGCTGGGCTTCGGTGGACCGGAATGGCAGCCCCTGGCATGGCTGCTCGTGGGTGGGTCGTTGATGTACACGGCCGGGATGATCCTCAATGATGCGGCGGACGTGCGGTGGGATCGGGAGAATCGCAAAGCACGTCCCATCCCCAGCGGAAAAGTCTCGCTGGCTGCGGCCTGGTCGGCGGGGCTCTCCATGCTGCTGGGGGGAGCGGCGATGGCCGTATGGGGTGCCGGTGCCTGCATCTGGCTGACAGGCGCGCTGGTGGCTGCCATTGTGGCGTATGACCTCTTTCACAAGCCATGGTCTGGCTCCGTGCTCCTCATGGGGAGCTGCCGGACCCTACTGTATCTGGTGGCGGGATCTGCGGTGACGGGCGGGCTGGACTGGACCGAACATCGCGAGCTATGCGTGAAGGCCATGGCCCTTGGAGCGTACATCGTGGGAGTCAGCCTGGCGGCCCGGTATGAGTCCAAGGTGCACCAATCGCTCACGGGCAAGGCTCCGAAGAGCCAGCAGGTGGCGGGCGGGCTGAGTCTGCTGGCTCCAGCCGTAGCGGCCCTCTGGTATGCAGGTGTGCATCAGGCATGGCTGGTCGTGGTGTTCGCGGTGGCCTCGCTGGTGACTGTGCACACCGCCCTAAACTGGATGCGGGAAAATCCCAAGTGGATTGGCCGTGCAGTGAGCCTGTTGCTCGCTTCCATCTGCCTCGTGGATGCCGCTGCGGTGGCGTCCGTGAGCTTCATTGCATCCATCCTGTGCCTCGTGGCCATGCAGGGTGCAGTGCTGGCCCAGCGCAAGATTGCCGCCACGTGACCCGTTTGCGTCCGCCCGACTTTTGCAAGAGTACCACTAAGAGAGAATGCTGGAGAGAACATTTAAGGTAGAGTATGCGCAGCGCGTCCTGTTCACACGGGACATGTTTGGGCTTGAGAATCATGTGCTGCGCGACCTGCTGGCCTCTGCCCGCGAAGGTGACCGGGTAACAAAGGCGCTGGTGTTTGTGGACAGCCACGTAGCCGAAGCCCGGCCAGATTTGCTTCCCGCTCTGGAGGCTTATGCGGCAGCGCACTCGACGGTGTTTTCGCTCGCAGCGCCGGCGGTGATTGTGCCCGGCGGGGAGACCTGCAAAAATGACTTCGCCATTGTCCAGCAGTGCTGGGAAGCCATCAGTGAGGCCTGCCTGGATCGCCACTCCCTCGTGTTTGTGATTGGCGGAGGAGCGGTGCTGGATCTCGTTTGTTTCGCCGCGTCCACGGCGCACCGTGGCATCCGCCACGTCCGCTTCCCGACCACGACGTTGAGCCAGGGTGATGGCGGCGTGGGGGTGAAGAATGGTGTGAATTACTTTGGCAAGAAGAACTGGGTCGGCAGCTTCTCCGTTCCGTATGCCATCGTGAATGACTTCGCTCTGCTGGAGACCCTGCCGATTCGGGAGAAGCGTTGCGGACTCATTGAGGCCATCAAAGTATCGCTCATTCGTGATGCTGAGTTTTATCACTGGCTCGAGCAGAACGCGGATGCGCTCGCTGAGCTGGAGCCGGATGCCGTGGAGCGTGCGGTGCGCCGCAGTGCCGAGCTGCACGTGGAGCACATCACGACGAATGGTGACCCCTTCGAACTGGGCTCAGCGCGGCCGCTCGACTTTGGTCACTGGGTGGCGCACAAGCTGGAGCAGGTATCACATTTCGAAATCAAGCATGGCGAGGCCGTGGCCATCGGCATGGCAGTGGATCTGCGGTACTCCGTGAAGGCCGGCATCCTGGATGACGCTACGGCGCAGCGCATCATTTCGCTCATCCGTCGCGTGGGCTTCGCCACCTATGCGCCCCAGCTCCTTGAATCCACCAAAGATGGAGAACTCGTGATCCTTGCGGGGCTGGAAGAGTTCCGTGAGCACCTCGGAGGTGAACTTACCATCACATTGGTGCCGGAGATCGGCCGCAAGCTCGAGGTGCACGAGATGAACACCAGCTACATCGTGGATACGCTGAAGGAACTGGTGGAAGCGCGGGTGTGACCGGCATTCATCGGGCCACACCCACTGGAGCAGTTCGCGTCGCTTACGAGCGGGGCTTGGAAACCGCGTCGTAGACCGTCTTTGCAATCACCGTGGCGCCTTCATCATTGGGATGCACGTTATCAGGGAGCAGCGCATCCTTGCCGGCGAGGGCGCTGTAGATGTCGATCACATCGAGCTTCATTTCACTGGCCACCTGCTTCACGAGAGGGATAATCTCGGGCTTCACAATTTCTTCGCGGATACCGAAGTTTCCGGAACTAATCACCGGGGCCGGCGTGCAAAGGTAGATCTTCGCCTTGGGGTTTGCCTTCTGGAAGGCTTCCACGAGGGATTTGGTGGAGGCGGCGAAGCCTTCTTTCTTGGCCCAGTTTTGCGGTTTGCTGTCGTTCGTACCGAGTTTGATGATCACGATGTCCGGTTTGAACTCCAGCGCTTGTGTGAAGGCCTTTTCCTTTTTGTAGGGCTTGTCCCCCTGATCGAGCATCGTGGAGCCGCTGACGCCGAAGTTCTTCACTTCATAGTCTTTGCCGAGTAATCCGCCGAGTTGGGTGGGGTAGCGCTTGGCGGGATCCTTCACGCCGGCGCCGGCGGTGATGCTGTCACCCACACAGGCGACCTTGGTGATGGCGTGGGCTGGTTGGGCAAATGCTGCGACCGTGGCGGCGACCAGCAGGGTGATGAAGGCTGTGCGTTTCATGAGGAATGAAATGTGATGCTGGGGATGTCTGGCTTGCGGACAAGGTGAAGGGACATGCTGGAGATACTCCGGGATGGGGTCAAGCACGGTGTGACTTTTCCGCGTGCGCGCAAGATGCTCGCGTGGCTTCGCGTTTGCCCGAGATGCGATTTTTCATCCCCCTTTCCTGTGCCGCGCTTTGCGTCGCTGGCAGCCTCTTTGCAGAAGCTCCTGTCACGACAGCAAAATCCTTTGAGAGCGAGATCACCATCAAGCTGGGTTACAAGTACACGCTGACGGTGCCGGAAGGTTATGGCGCAGACAAGGCGAAGGAATGGCCACTGGTCATCTTCTTGCATGGGGCAGGGGAGCGCGGGGACAATCTGGAACTGCTCAAGAAACACGGGCCACCAAAGCTCATCGCTGCGGGGAAGAAGATTCCCGCCATCGTCGTGGCACCTCAGGTGCCGTCCGGAGAGTTCTGGAATCCGCATGGCGTGAAGGCCCTCGTGGATCAATTGAAGAAAGACTACCGCGTGGATGCGAAGCGCGTGTATCTCACTGGCATCAGCATGGGCGGATTTGGCACGTTCGATACCATCGCCGCATATCCGGATGTCTTTGCCGCAGCGGTTCCCATTTGCGGAGGTGCGGGCATCAACGTGGTGAAGTTTGGCCCGCTGAAGGACCTGCCCATCTGGATCTTCCATGGTGCAAAGGATCCCGTGGTGCCGGTCGAGTTTACCGAAATGGCGGAGAAGTGGTTCAAGCGCAACGGTGGCGGCGCGAATGTGAAGGTCACCATCTATCCCGAGGCACTGCATGACTCGTGGACCCAGACCTATGACAATGAGGAGGTGTGGACTTGGCTCTTCCAGCAGGCGCGGAAGTAGTGCGACTTCTCGACGCCTCGATACCCGCATTGACCTTTTCATCGCACTCCTTCATCCTCGACGACTCTCATTCTCATTCTCATGAAACGCCTAGCCATCCTCCTCTGCTCCCTGCTATTCGCCGCCATGGCCCCTGCTGCTGATTCACCCGTCTACGAACTTCGCACCTACGTCACCAACGAGGGCAAGTTGCCGGACCTGCTCACACGCTTCCGGGATCACACCTGCAAGCTCTTCGAAAAGCACGGCATGAAAAACATTGGCTACTGGGTGCCCATCGACAAGGAGAACGGATCGGAGAACACGCTTATCTACATCCTCGAGCACAAGAGCCGCGAGGCTGCGAAGGAGTCCTTTGGCGCTTTTGCCAAGGATCCGGAGTGGAAGACGGTGCGCGAGGCCAGTGAGAAGAATGGCAAGATCCTGGCCAAGGCGCCGGAGTCCGTGTTCATGACACTCACGGATTTCTCACCGCCTGTGAAGGTTGGTGCCGGTAGCGGCCCTGCGGTCTACGAGTTGCGCATCTACACCACGCCCGATGGCAAGCTGGAGGCGCTGCACTCCCGCTTCCGCAATCACACGATGAAGCTCTTTGAAAAGCACGGCATGACCAATCTTCCGTACTTTGTGGTCATGGACGAGGACAAGGGCGCAAAGAACAAGCTCATCTATCTGCTCAAGCACGAGAGCAAGGAAGCTGGACTGGCCTCCTTCGGGGCCTTCCGTCAGGACCCGGACTGGATCAAAGCCAAGGGCGAGAGCGAGAAGGACGGCTCCTTGACCATTCCGCAGCCCGACGGCGTGAAGTCCATCTACATGAAGGCGACGGATTTCTCGCCGATCAAGTAGCGGGCAAGTCGCATTACTGAGTTTTCGGTGGGGCGCGGTGAATACCGCGCTCCACTTCCTTGGCGTATTGTAAAGAGACCTCTTGTTGCGTGCACACTGTTTCATGGTGACCTGATGCCATGCGACTTTCGAAAAACGGATTGGCATGCTGTCTCTCGCTGTTCTCTTTGATTCTCGTTGCGCCTCTACACGCAGCCGAAGTCATCCACGTCTTCGTCGCTCTTTGCGACAACGCCTCCCAGGGCATCGTGCCTGTGCCAGCCAAGATTGGTGATGGTGACAAACCGGACGCGAATCTTTATTGGGGCTGCTCGGAGGGAGTGCGCTCCTGGTTTTCCGCGAGCAAGAAGTGGAAGCGGCTTCCTGCCGTGGCATCACCGCGGCCCGAGATATTGGAACGTGTGGTGTTCAAGCATCGCGAGCGGGATACCTACCTCATCGCCGATGCGTGGCGGGGCAGGGAGATCAAGCCATGTCTGCAGGCGTTCGTGCATGCGGCGGGCGGGCTCGGTGGAGAAGTGGTGAAGGCAGGCGAGAACGCGCTGAAGGCTGGTGGAGATGCGGCGCTGGTTGCCTACATCGGACACAATGGACTCATGGAGTTCAATGTGGACTGGCCTGCAGCGAAAACTTCACCCGTACCAGCAGGTGCGGAGCCGAAGCCCGCCGTCGTGCTCGCCTGCATCAGCCAGAGCTATTTCGCAGAGAAGTTGAAGGGAATCGGCGCGCATCCCCTGCTCACCACACGCCAGCTGATGTATCCCGGGGCCTTTGCCCTGCACGATGCATTGGAGGCGAGATTTGCGGGAAAGAATGCGGCTGCCGTGAAAGAGGCTGCGGCGCGAGCCTACGCGAAGAACCAAGGCATCTCGGTGAAGGCGGCCTCGGGCGTCTTCGCGGCGGAGTAATCCCTAATGTAGCAGGCTTCTCCAGAAGCCTTTCACCATTGCCTTGCCCATGACTTGATTGAGGGAACCAGACATGCGGGGGCATTGTCGGGAGAGTGGATAGCTCAGTGACGCGCCGACTGAGAGGCTTCTGGAGAAGCCTGCTACTTTCTATCACTTGCGCCTGCGCCGCGCATGCTACACTCGCGCATGAGTAGCGCGCAAAAGACGGATACGGACAGCATCCCGGCCATCGGCATCATTGGTGGCAGTGGCTTGTATGAGATCGAGGGTTTCACCCAGAGCGAGGAGCTGCATGTGCCCACACCGTTTGGAGAGCCTTCGGACCGCATCATCGGCGGCACCATGGCGGGGCGGCATGTCTATTTCCTTCCGAGGCATGGGCGCGGGCACCGCTTGCTGCCTACCGAGGTGAATCATCGTGCGAACATCTGGGCACTGCGCTCCCTGGGCGTGCGCTGGATCATCGCCGTGACTGCCGTGGGCAGCCTGAAGGAGGAGTATCACCCTCGCAATATCCTCGTGCCGGACCAGTTCTTTGATCGCACCTCGCGTCGGGAGCATCATACCTTCTTTGGGAATGGCATCGTTGCGCACGTGAGCTTTGCCGATCCCATCAGCGCTGGCCTGCGCACCCTGTTGGTGGAGGAGGCGCGTGCCGCGGGGAGCACCGTTCATGATGGTGGTACGTATGTGTGCATGGACGGTCCGGCCTTCTCCACACGAGCCGAGTCGAATGCCAACCGCCAACTCGGCTTCGACGTCATCGGCATGACGAACCTGCCCGAGGCCAAGCTCGCCCGTGAGGCGGAGATTGCCCTTGCCACCCTGGCCATGGTCACGGACTACGACTGCTGGAAGACCGATGAGGAGCCTGTGACCGTGGAGGCCCTGCTGGGACACCTGCATGCCAACTCCGCCACGGCGAAGCACATCCTCGCCCAGGTCATCCCACGCATCCCCACGGAGGCGAACTGGCCGGAGCACCACGCTCTGGACACTGCTATCATCACCGACCGCAAGCTGTGGCCGGAGGAGAGCGCGGCACGGCTCAAGCCGGTGCTCGGCCGCTTCTTGTAGGCGGCACACCTACTCAATTTCCTGCTTTCCATCCCGGGCTCATGGCTTAGGGTGACTCTTCCCAGGCGTGGCCAAGGGCCCGTGTGTTCCACTTTCCATACAAAATCCCCCAATCGTGATTTCTCAGCGCATGTTCCTTTCCATTTGGGTCGGTGTAGTCATGGCAGGCGCGCAAACCGGCTGCTCAACTCTCAGCAAGAAGGAGGCGGAAGTCCGCCCTCCGGTGGCTGCTGAGAACCGTCCGGCGCAACCTCCGGCGAATCCCGGAAGCGGACGCAGCATGCGCAATCCGGACTACTACACCATTCCCAAGGTGCCGCCGCCCGGCGCGAGGAACACCTACTCCTCCGTGAACGTGAATGGCCCGTACATCGCCATCACCTTTGACGACGGCCCGCATCCCACGAACACCCCGCGCCTGCTGAACATCCTCGCCCAGCGCAACATCAAGGCGACGTTCTTCGTCGTCGGCCAGTTGGCGAAGGAGTATCCGCAGATCATCCGCCGCATCCTTGCCGAGGGGCATGAGATTGCCAACCACACCCTGACTCACCCCACGCTCACGAAGGTCTCGGATGACCGCATTCGCCGCGAGCTTGGCGAGACACACAAGGCGTTGGTGGACATTGCCGGGTATCACACCCGCCTGTTCCGTCCGCCGGGCGGTGCGACGAATGCCCGCTTGAAGGAATGGTTCCACAACGAGTACGGCTACAGCACCATCCTCTGGACCGTGGATCCGCAGGATTGGAAGCGCCCCGGCGTGAGCGTGGTGACCAGCCGACTGGTGAATGGCGCCCGCCCCGGTGCCATCCTGCTGTGCCATGACCTGCATGCACCCACCGTGGACGCCATGCCCGGCACGCTCGACCAGCTCCTGGCCAAGGGCTTCAAGTTTGTGACGGTGAGCCAGCTTCTGAACATGGAATCCAGTGCCCCGGCCTCTTCAGTGACAGCCGTCGCGCCTTCGTCGGATCCGGCTCCCTTCAACCCCAATGGATCGATTGTACCTTCCGTACCCAGCGATGCGCCGATCCCCTTCCTGAAAGGCCAGCCCCCGGCTGTGAACGGCATCCCTTCAGAGGGGGGAGCCGCACCTCTGCGCTAGGACACTGAGCCATCGCCTTTCCTCACCCGAAAAGACGCATGGAGACCAGCCAGGGCAGGATGATAGGCCAGGATTTCCTGGGGCTGCGCAACCGGCTGGAGCAGGCGCTGGATTCCCTGGCGCAGCTCGCGCCAGATGCCGGTGCCAAAGACGAGCATGTGACGATGCTCGACAACCTGGTGAAGAGCCTGGATGAGCCCTTTGTCTTTGTCGTCGTGGGTGAGGTGAACGTGGGCAAGTCCACGCTGCTGAATGCCCTCTTCGGCGCGGACCTTTCCAGCACCGGAGTCATTCCCACTACCGACCGGATCTTTTTTTATAAGCATGGGCCAAAGGTGAAGCGGGTGCCCATTACCCGCACCCTGGAGGAGGTCTTTGTTCCCGTTGAGTTCCTCAAGGATTTCCATGTGGTGGACACGCCTGGTACAAACTCCGTGGCGAAGGAGCACCAGGAAATCACGGAGCGCTTCATCCCGGCGTCGGACTTGGTGTTGTTCGTCTTCTCGGCCATCAATCCTTGGGGTGCCTCGGCGTGGCAGTTCCTGGAGCGAGTGCACAAGGACTGGATGAGGCACGTCATCTTCGTGCTGGGCCAGTGTGACCTGCGCACGGCAGAGGAGGTGTCCTCGATTTTGGACTACATGAAGCAGCTCAGCCGGCAGCGTTTCGGCCGGGAGTTTCCTGTCTTCCCCGTTTCTGCCAAGAGCGCCTACCTTTCACGCAGCTCAGGCCTCGACCGCGACAGACTTTACCTGAGCAGTGGTTTCCCACAGCTGGAGGCGCACATTTCCAAGACCATCGGCGGCAATGCCCAGCGCGCCGGGAAGATGGCTCATGCATTGAAACTGGCGCGTGAGCTGCTTGTGGCCCTGCAATCTACCGCCACGGGCCGAATCGCCAGCCGCGAGGAAAAGTCCCGGCTGCTGGGCGAACTGGAAGCTGAATTTGCCGCAATTGAAGAGCGTTCGCACTCCAAGCTCACTGGCACCATTGACGCATCATCCACAGATTTTGGCCGTGCTGCGGGAGAGGTTGCTGGCCGTGTGCAGAAGATGCTGAGCCTTCCTGCGGCCTACGGCAGCATGCTGAAGGAGAAGCGTAGCGTGAAAGGCCTGGAGCGCGAGGTGCTCGACCAGGTCTGGGAGCCGAATGCCTCCCGATGGGTGCAGGCGTCCAAGATCATCGAAGACGATGTGGGAGCTGCTGCTGACCATCTCAGCGGCCAGTTCGGCGCCGGGCTGAAGGTGCAGGTGCGGGAGGAACTCCGGCCTGATGCTTCCTTTTGGGAAACGCACCGCCATCGACTCCGCCAGCATCTGGAGGACATGCTGCACCGGGTGGTATATCACCTGGGAGTGGAGAAGGAAGTGGCGCCCGTCTTTGCTCGCTCCCGCAAGCTGGCCCGGAATTCCGTAGTGATCATGTTGGTGGCCCTCATGGGGGGGATAGCGCTGGTGACGCAAGGCCTGGGCGTCTATGGAGCTGTGCTCGCAGGCGTGGGCCTGCTCAGCGGAGGTGGCCTGGCGCTCGCCTGCCACCGTCTGCTGCGCACGGCTTCCCAAGTGGTGGATCAACGCTTGAAGGAGGCAGAGAAGTCGCTGCACGATGCCCTGGAAGGGGAGATCCGGCAGGAGGTGCGAGACCTGTACGCGGGCATGGCCTCCATCCTGCAGCCCACCCGCGAACGGTTGGCGGAGCAGAAAAAGCGGCACCATACCCTGCAGGAGCAGCTTGCGGATCTGGACGTCACCTTACGTACCATCGAGACAGAGCTGGACAAGCTTTCCAGCCAGCGGGCGGGTTGATCGGGCCCCTCCCGGCATTCCAAGTCCGTAAAAAGAACCTTGGAGAATTTGTGCTGGAGGTTTGACAAGCGGCTTCTTCCGCCTAACCTCTCCGGCTCACGATGGACCGCGTCGTGTTTGTGGCAGGGTAGCTCAGCGGTAGAGCAGGGGACTCATAAGCCCTTGGTCGGGAGTTCGATTCTCCCCTCTGCCACCAACTTTTTCCCCTTTGATTTTAAAGGGGGCGCACCATGAAATTTGATCTCGTAGAAAGAGATTGCGGCGCGCCATGAGTTCCATCGTCCTCACCAACTGGATGCTCGGCGGTCGCAGCGGCATGGAGTTGTACATCCGTGACCTGGCGCTCGGATTGAAAGAGCGGGGTTGGGAGCCGACCATCTTCTCACTGAAGACTGGACCGCTGGCGGAGGAACTGCGGGAGGCAGGAGTGCCCGTGGTGACCCGGTCAGAGGACCTGCCGCGCGATGCTGTTCTCATTCATGGTCATCACAATTTCATGACGGTGATGGCGCTGCTGGCTTGCAGAAAGGCGAGGGGGCTCTTCGTCTGCCACGCCTCCCTCTTTTGGCAGGAGGAAGCGCCCGTGTTCCCCCGGGTACTGACGTATGTGGGCGTGGATGATCTCTGCAGGGAAAGAGTGGCGGGGGACCTTCAGTGTCCTTTGGAAGAGGTGCGATTCATCGGCAACTCGGTGGATCTTGCCCGGTTCACTCCGCGTCCTCCGCTTCCACCAGCGCCGAAACGGGCGCTCCTCTTCAGCAACTACGCGGCAGAGCATACCTTCCTCCCTGTAGTGCGTGAGGCCTGTAGACAGGCGGGATTGGAGCTCGATGTCATCGGCTCCGGAGTGCTGCATCAGGTCGACGATCCGGAGCGCGTGTTGAAGGAGTATGACATCGTCTTTGCCAAGGCCCGCTGCGCCATGGAATCACTGGCGACCGGCTGTGCCACGGTGCTCTGTGGCGTGGAGGGGGTGGGGCCACTGGTGACGACGGAGAATTTTGATCGTCTGCGTCGCGACAACTTTGGGCGACGCTGCCTCTCCTTGCCGATGACGGTGGAGTGTCTGCTTACCGGGATACGCCAGTATGACGCTGCCGCCTGCGAAGGGACCGGCCGATATGCGCGCCAGGAGCTCAATCTGGAGCACGTGATTGGTCAGTGGATTGACTTGTACGAGGAAGTTCTCGCTTCGCCATGTCCCGCAGGCGATGTGGAGAGCGAGTGCAGGGCCGCTGCCGTGATGATTGAGAAACTCAGTCCGCCACTGTTCCGCACGTTTGAACTGGAAAGTGCTCGTGATTATTTGCAGCACGAGATGGGAAAGCTGACCGAAGCCAAGGCGGGGCTCGAAACAGAATTGGCCCGGGCGGTTGCTTCCTCCACCGCAAACGAACACTCGGTCGCGGAGCTGCGTGGCAAGTTGAAAGGCGTCCAGCAGGAGAGTCAGCGCCATCGGGCTGAGCGCGACCGGATGCGTGAAAAGGCACGGGATAAAGCAGCTGGCACTGTGGCCCTGAAAGGCCCGCTGGCGTGGCTCTGGCGGCACCGCATGTTGCGACCCATTGCCAGGCTCCTGGGAGTGCGTGGCCGGTAGCCTTTGGGGTCGTGCTGGCTTCATGAAGCCTTGAACTCCAGAAGGTGGATGCCATGGTCGGGGGCAATGTCGTTTTTCCAGATTCTCGTCGTCTCGGCCGTCTTGGGCTTTTCCATGGCTTCCGCTGCGGATGTATCGCGTGTCGATACCTCCACCATCACTGGTAAGGTCGTGACGGGATACCAAGGATGGTTTCGCTGTGAGGGCGATGGCAGCAACAACGGCTGGCACCACTACGGGGCGAAAGGAAAATTCGAGCCGGGGTTCGCCGGCATTGAAATGTGGCCGGATGTTTCTGAACTTACCGAGGAGGAGAAGTTCGCCACCCCTTTCCGACATACAGACGGGAGTGTGGCGCATGTCTTCAGCTCTGTGAAGGAAGCTACGGTGCGCAGGCACTTCGAGTGGATGCGAGACTACGGCATCGATGGCGCCTTTCTCCAACGCTTCGGCGTGCAGACGAAGGACAAGCGTTTCCGCGATCCCATGGACCAGGTGCTGGCCCACTGCCGGGCCGCTGCGAATGCCACAGGGCGTGGTTGGATCCTCATGTATGATCTCACCGGGTTGAAGGCAGGTGAGAGCACGAGAGTCATCGAAGACTGGAAACGCCTGGTCGATGAGAAGCGCGTGGCGCGCGACGGCTCGGACGCTGCGTATTTCCGGCATCATGGGAAACCGCTGATCTCGCTGTGGGGATTGGGCTTCAAGGAAAGTCCGCTCACGCTGGAGGAGTGGTCAGCTTTGCTCACCTTCTTCAAGGACGATGCGCAGTATGGCGGATGCAGTGTGATGCTGGGCGTGCCGTACCACTGGCGGACACTGGATCGCGACAGCATTTCTGATCCGAAGCTCCACGAACTCATCACACGAGCTGACATCGTGAGTCCATGGGCGGTAGGCCGTCTGGCGACACCTCAGGACGCTGCCAATCGCGTGGAGAAAGTTCTGAAACCGGATGTCACATGGTGCCAGGAAAAGAAGGTGGATTACCTGCCGGTGATTTTTCCGGGTTTCAGTTGGGTAAATCTCTCCAAGGGACGTGGTCAGGAGGCGAAGTTTGATGCCATTCCACGCCTCGGAGGACAGTTCCTCTGGTCCCAGGCAATTGCTGCGAAGCGTGCGGGTTCGCAGATGCTGTATGTGGCGATGTTCGATGAAGTGGACGAAGCCACGGCGATCTTCAAGACAAGCAACAATCCTCCCAACTCCGACGCCACCAAGTTCCTCGCGGATCCTTCATTGAAGAGCGATCACTATCTGTGGCTTGTGGGAAGGATTGGGCAGATGCTGCGGGGTGAGCTGGACGCGAGTGACTCAAGACCTGAGCGGAAGTAAGTCCTGGTCTGCACATCAAGGTGTGCGATCCGCGTCGTGCATAAACTAGAGACTTGCACCGAGGGACTGGGTGCTAGTTCTCCGTGACTTGCGCCAGTCGCTTGCGATGAAATTCCTCGGCCTGCTGCAGGCGCTGTTCCACGTATTGCAGGTACGTATCGCGGCGCGTGGTCAGGAATTCGCGGCTTCGCGCCAGTGCGTCGAGCAGTTCCGGAGCCTTGTCCGGCTGCATTCTGGCGATGTGTACATAGCGCTCAAGAAGTGAACCGAGGTTTTCCTGGGTGAGGCTGCTTTCCAGCTTGTGACGTACGAAACGCCGGAAGTAGTCCCTGTATTCGGAGGAGCCTTCAATGAGCCGGAAGAACAGCCGGGCCCGGTCTCCGATGATGGCTTCGAAGGGTTGCTCGCTGTAGTTGATACGCCGTCCGTCGACCACCTGCACGATCTCATTGAAGGCCTGATCCATGTCCCAAGTGAGCGTGCGCCACACGGCATCTGAAGAGCTGCGATCACGGAAGTAGCCACCCTGGTTGTTGTCCGTGGTGGCAGTAAAGGTCATGGCCAGCACCCATGCGCTCAGCTCTTCCAGATCGAAGCGGGCACCTTCTTCTGCCATGGAAATGGGATACCGCTCACGGCGGATCCATTTCCGCCAGATGATGTAGTTTTCATTCTCGTTGGGACGTCGCGACTTCAGTCGAACCCAATCCACATCGGCAAGTCCGAAGCGATCCTTCACAAACTCTTCCGACTGGCGCTGATAGATGAAGTAAGGGGCAGGAATGCGGGTGCCATTCAAATACACCACTGCCGGGGTGCAGCGTGACGTATGGCAGCCTGCGAGCGTTGCGATTTCGGTGGCCAGCGCTGCGTTAAATCGGCTGGGATGTGCGGCATTGGTCAGGATGAATTCCGTGGACGCCGGAGAATCGCCACCGAAGAACAGTCCTGCGGGAGCTGCGTCATGACCGCTGTAGCTGCTGTGGAAGACGAGGCGAAAACTCGTCTGCGGAGTCTTGCGATTGAACCCGCCATGGACACGCAAACCCACTGGGCTCTCCACCAGCAGGTGGCTGCCTCGCTGTGCACTAAGCCAGGCTGGCCGCTCCCACTCCTGTCCGGTTTCTTCCTTGTTGGCAATGATGCCTGACTCCGCATCAAAGAGATCCTGAGCACGGCACACGAGGGAAATGACCGTGATGTCTGGAGCCAGCTCTCCTCGGGCGGGGAGGAGCGCTGTGGAAGGAGGCATGCTCCTCGCGAGGAGCGCCTGCTGAGGTGACGGGCAACTTTTTCCGTAGAGTGCAATGGCGGCGGATGAATCGGAGGCCAGCTCTTCTGGTGTCGCAAATGTGTGGCTCATCTTCAGCAGGCCGGCTTGCAGCATCGCGGCCTGGCGTTCCGAGATCTTGTCCACGCCAAGGATGAGCTCGGGGCGGGCACGCTGCTCGTAGCCCAGCATTCCTGCCGTGCTCCATTCTTCCATTCCGAGTGACAGTGCGAGCAGGGACGCGACGCAAACGCCGAGGAGGCAAGCTTGCTTCTTTCGACGGATGGGAGACGGGAGCTGGCTCATCACGCAGTGAATCAGGCGTTGGCGTGATTGTTGTAGTACACACCCACGGAGGCCTGGGGCAGTGTCTCCTGGAGCTTCCGCTCAAGCTCGGCGGATTTCACAAGACAGACTTTTTGAAACGACCACGTGAGCACGCAGGCGTCCTCCGCGGTGGAGAGGCTGTCGAAGGTGGGCTTGCTCAAGTGCGATTCGATGAGAGAGATCATCGAAGGAAGGGCCTCGCGATACTGCTCGCCAGTGCAGCGAATGACCAGCGTGCCGGAGCCGGCGCGACGACGCAGGAAGGCCGGGCTCCACCGCAGAACGAGAAGTGCCACCATCGCGACTCCGAGAATGGCGATGAGGAAGGCCACATTGAAGGAAGCGCAGCAGAGAGCAGACGCGATCACCAGCATGATGAAGCCGATTTCTTCCGGCTCCTTGATGGGAGTGCGGAAACGCACAATCGACAGCGAGCCGAGCAAACCCAGGGACAGCGGCAGCGAGAACTGCACGCAGATGAAGATGGCGGTAATCGCAATGCTGATGAGGGGGAAGGAACGGTGCACATTGCTTCCGGTCGCACGTGACCCGTAGAAGGCGCTGTAGGCCCAGGAGAGCAGCAGCGAAGATAACAACGCCGCACCCAGGGCGAGGCTCAGAGTGAAGAGGCCAAGATCTGCCACGCGGCGTGTGTCACCGCCGAACATGATGGTATTCGCGGCCTCGCGAAGATCAGCAATGGTCATGAGTGGCGGGAATGGGGGAGAAGCTGCAGCATAATGAGGAAGTATTTCGAGAGAGCGGCACGGCGTGCCCCAAAGCGTGGCAATGCCTGTAGAAGCGGCACCGCCTCACGTGAGGGCCCCTTTTGTTCGAAGACCGCGAGCGGAAGCGGACGCTCTGACCCCGACGGCGCCGCGGCGGGATGCGTGCGCACGCAGCGGATGTTCTCGTCCAGACAGAAGCTGTCGGGAAAGATTGGGTGATGGTACCGCCGCCGCAGGTAGCGGAGTTCCAGCACGGGACGCAGGCTGGCCGGGGGTGTCTCCGCCCCTGGAGGCGAGTGCCGTTGGAACAAGCCGGTGAGCGATGGATCGCGAAAGGACGTGCGCGCCAGCTCAGCGCCCGTCATGGGAAGAGGGCAGCGGAACTTCCGGCGTGCGGCTCCGTGCTTCTCCTTGATCTCGATGAAGGCGGGTACGGACAGCGGCTGACCTGCTCCGTCGGCGTACCAGCGCACGCGATATTTGGTTTTGCGGAAGTCACTTGCCGCCTTTTCCAGGAAGGACACGCCCTCTGGAGTATCAAAATAGATTGAGCAGACCGTGGTTTCCGCATGGCTCCGATGTGGCTGCAGCGTCATGCCAAGCCACTGCCGGAAGGAATCCGTCACGTGCTGCGGCACATGGAACTTGAGTTCTTGTTCCTTGGCGGCTGCAGATGGGAACTGGCGAACGGCAGGGGCGCTCAAGGCCGTGCTTCCCTGTGGGATTGAGAACGGCTGCGGTAAGCGGTGAGCCGCCCCTGTTCACAAGGCTCTTCTGCATGCGGGGTGTGAGGTATTTTAACGTAGAAACTCATGAGGTTTATGAGTTTTTACGTTTGTATTTACCTCGTGCAACTGGTTTTCGGTCTCTTGGGACCTAAGTCTCACGCGGTGGAGGGCGCTCTCGGGTGATTTGGAGAGCCTGCTAGGCCACCTTTGCAGGGGTCAGCCTGCGTAAGAAGCATTCGTATGCTTCAAGGTTGGTGCACCCACCAGGAATCGAACCTGGATCGGTGGTTCCGGAAACCGCTGTTCTATCCGTTGAACTATGGGTGCGACTGATTTTGAACCGTTTACATCGATTCGAGGTGCGTTACAAGGCGAAATTCTACCAGAAGTTCTACCTCGTTCAGAGACATCCAATCGTGTGTCGGCGAGTCATACGCTGTTGGACGCTGGTTGGCAAATGGAGATTAGAAGACCGGTTCCCATCACGATAGGCAGCCCATTTCGGTGTCTTCTAAAGATGCGTTGGCCGCGTAGATACCGAGAACAACATCGATTACTTCTGCGCAGAGCTTCAATCACCCCGCGCTGCTGTGGCGCCTCGGACGTATCTGAGAACCTGTATTCAAGACCTTGGCCAGTCAATGACTGCGGCGAAGTGGACAAGGGAGAGGAAGTTCTGAGCGAGCTTGTCACGACGGGATGCGGTGCAGCCCCATCGTCTTTGGCCCAGCGACTGTGCCAGCTGTGGATGATCGAGTACGGACCGAACCGCTCGGGAAGGTCCTGCATTGCGCAGACGGTAGAACAACGCCTCCAATGACAAGCCCATGTCCGTGCGAGAGGTCGTCCGCCTTGATTTACATGGGCACCTCCACGGCGAGAGTGTGAAGTCATATGTCGTATCTACGTGCATGTGAGGACCGTGGATCCGTGATCCGGCCAGACCCGAGGGTGGTGTTGCGAAAATCGTCAACGAGGTCAACGGCCCTACTCCAGGTCCACAACCTGAGCGATTCGCTCGGCCTCTTCATCCGAAGCAGCCTGGTCGGGGCGGTAGATGAGGAACGTGCCGTCACTTGTCTGGTCCTCCTGACCGCCGGCACCCGTCGAAACGTGAAAGAGATGGATGCTTGTCCGCCCACTCCAGTTGCTGCGGAATTTAGGTCCAGAGCAATCCATACGACCGTGCCATTGAAAATCGCTCAATCCCCGCGCGACCCATGAGGAGGTGGAATCGAATTCGAAACCAAAGTGACCCCGCTTGCACTTGGCCACCACAATGGGACCTCTCCCAGGAGGCAGGTCCACAGTCAGCTCAACGTTGAACGTGCCACGCTTGTTCAACCGGATCAGAATGGGTCCATTGCCCAGGCTGCCCAGGTGGCTGCGACGCTCGGGCCGCCTGACATAAATCTGGTTGGGACCGCGGGTGCTGACTGTCTCTCCACTGTATACATCGCCCATCTCATTGGAGCGCATGAAGTGCCAGGTGGCATCCGTGAACTGCGGTCGTGCGGCATAGCTTTTGAGGGCGGGTTCCCGCGAAGCTGCTGCGGTAAGTATGTCCGCCCAACGCTCGTGGTAGCCCCCGTTCTGTTTCGCGCCGAGAAGATTGCGGGCCATGACTTGAACAGCCCCTGCCCGGAGGATTGCACGCGCCAGCACGTTCAATGCGGGGTCGGCACCGTCCCGCTGGGATCCGGTGGCACTTTGGATGAAAGCATCCCTTGCGTCATTCACCGCGGCTCGGCCGGCACTCTCACTAGCACGCGCGATGATTTGCAGTGCACCATCCAGTTGGAGGGCATTACCACAAAAATCCGTGATGGATCCTGGCACTTCGTCCACCAACTCCGATTCAAGAAGATCCTTCACCCCAAGCGCCCGGCCCAATGCCCAGTGAGCATCGGTATACACATTGTTCCCGATGGAAACCTGGTAAGAACTCGCCAGGAAGTAGGACATGGTGACGGAGTGCAACTCGTAGAGAAATTTTTCAGTGGCGGAAGCATCCGCGGTGGGCGGCTGGATTCCGGGCGAAAAATGCCCCCCCAGATCCGAGTCGTCTGCTTGAGACGTCCTGGTTTCCGGAGTGGTTGGCGACGCAGCCACCGCCTTCCCCAGGACGCGTATGCAACTGCTATGCATGTATCCACTCGTCCCGTCCGGCATTCTTACCAGCCACCAGCTCTCCGAGGACGGCTCTACCAGGAAACGGACGTCCTCATCAATCCTGCCCAAAATCGGCGTTTTGGTGCTCTTTCCCTGGCGAACATTCGTGTAGCCATCCGCATCGTCAATTACGGCGAGGTGTGTGAGTTCCGCAAAAGCGTAGTTTGCGGCGGTGAGCATCCAGACCAGTAGAACGATAGGCAAAATTGATTTGATCATGATATATGGAAAACTAAAGATTCTGAATTGGCCAATGGTTTCTCTGCGCAAACGTGTTACGGAGGATTGCAAGGCAGCACCGTCAAGGATGCGGAGATCCAGACCACACATCGAAGGTGACAAGTCCCACGGCCGCTTGTTATTGATTACCATGGGGCCGGATCGTTCCAATGCTGCTTCTGCCATTCGTGCCGCTTCTCAACCGCGCGCAAGTACTTGATCGCTTCCTGATCGCCCAGGGCGGCGCGCTTGCGTGCAATGGCGATGTCCATATCCTCAGCTTCGAAGAGCACGTCCGCCCACCACGGTGTTCTGTTATTGCCTGCGTTGTAGGGACCGGTAGGCAGGGGCTTCTGCCCCGGCTTTTGATAGGAATTCTGATACGGCTGTTGCTGGTACGACCGTTGATATGACTTTTGATAAGGCTGCTGATACGCGGTGCGATGCTGACCGCCGAAATATCCGGACTCGATGGGGGTAAGGGCCTCACAGGAACTGAGAAGCGCGCACAGGGGAATAAGGAGCACGGTGTGTTTCATGGTGGGATGATGAGGATGATGGGATGGATGTGGATGAGGTGATGGAAAGCGGGTGCTTTGAGAGTATTCCTGCCAGACGGCGAATCAGGTGACGAGGAGCACGACGCCCCAGGATGTGCCGGCGGCGATGGCTGCGAAGAAGATCACGCTGGAGAGACAGCCCTTGCGGATCGTGTGGTAGCCATCGCCATCACACACATGGCATTTGCGCAGCACACCCTTGCCTTCACAACGGTGGCAGTACTCCCCGCCATATGTGTATCCGGGTTCCCTGCCGCTGCCGTTGCAATAGTAGCAAGTGCCGCTACCGCTGCCGTTGCAGTTCTTGCAGAGCTCGCATCCTTCCGGGATGACGAACTTCTTGCGTCCAACCCTGTCGAAAAGCCACAGGATGAACAGGACCCCGACAATCATTGCGATCTGTTCCATGGTCTTGTGAGTGGGAATAGCGATCTACGTCTCCGGCGCACCCCGGGCTTTGAGCGAGTGCAGTGGGAGTTGAGCAGCAGCCCAGGCCGGACTAGCGCAGGGGATACTTTTCATTTGCCTCCATGACGCCCGCGTGAATGGAATTGTGGTCCTGTCTGTACTCGTCATGCGCGTTGCGAATGATGGTGAGTTTCTCGTGGGCGTTGTTCGCCTGGAGAAGCGAGTGGTAGATCTCGCCCACCACGCCCGCCCGTCTTCCAATGCCGGCTGTCAGCGTCTCTTCATCCACGAAGCCCACGGTGCCGCGAAGGTAGACACCCGCTGAGCTCCCTGCAGGGGCAACGGTCAGAACTGCCGCGACGGCGGTTACATTTCCACTCGATACCGTGTTGAACTTCAGAAGAAAACGGCACTGGTCGGTGGTGGTGCTCAAGGAATAGCGACCGCTCGAGTTGATCAACACGGCGATGCCCTTGGCCATCAGCCGCGTCACAGCGTCGCTATCGGGAGCCATCTGGATTTCGACAGGGATGTCTGCGGCGGCGGACGAGCTGGGCTGGATGAAGAATGCAATGGCGGCGAGACAGAGCGAGGTGAGTAGATGTTTCATAAGCGGATTCTGACGTCTTTGGTTGTTCGATGGAGGTGGCGGACGTGGTGGCGTGACGTTTCTCTGGAGAGGCTTTCGGTGAATCTGCGCGCGATTGGGCCATCCATGGCGGGCAGGATCCATGGCGCATCAGGGTGACTTCTTTCCCGGGACCGAACCCGTTCAGCGATTCACCAAGCTCAGGACTTCTGATGAAGAAACACCATGAAGGTGAAGCCTCCTGCATGGATGAAGTCGCCGTGGTGGATGAAGCACTGCTTGATCCTGGCGGGACTTTCGTTGACGCGCGTGCCGTTGCTGGAATCGAGATCTGTCAGGACATATTTCTGACCGTGCTGGGAGATGCTGAAATGGCAGCTGCTGAGTTTTTTCTGGCTGTCTTCCACCTGCCAGTCGGCCCTGCGGCTGCGTCCTACCGTCAGGGATTTCTTGATTGGTGTGAAGCCGGCGGGGCCGAGGCCGCCGCCCTGTATGGAAGCCACAAGGGGCCCGGCCTTGCCAGCCGGCAATGCCTCTGAGACCTTGCTGATGACCAGCATCCTCTGGAGGAAGGCTTGATTGTTTGCGGGAAGGGAGAAGACTTCCGCGGTCGTATTGGAGAGCATGGTCTCAATGGTCTCATCAGATGGCAGGAACGCCTTTTGGGGAAGAGAGTCTTTCATGATGGGGTGGGGTGGAGCATGCATTTCTAGCTGTCCCGGGGATCGCGACCGGCACGCAGGTCTGCAAAAATTTCGGCGAGTTTGTCTTTGATGAACTTGACTTCCTTGTCCACGTGGTTGCTCGACATCTTGTAGTGCGTCATGATGGCTGGCTTGGTGAGGCATCCGGCTCCATCTCGTGGGAGCCTGGCCAGGGCCTTTATTTCCATCATGTGTTCCGCAGGCAGGGGGGAGGAAGACGATGCCAGGGTGGTTTCGAAGACCTGCGGCAGTTTCAAGGCGAGGAACAAGGCGAGCTTGCGCGGATGACTCCTCTTCGTGCACTGGGGCAGCAGACGGATGGCCTGCTCGAAGAGCGCCATGGTGTAGTTCCGCTCGGATTCTTCGTCCACGATGGTATCGGGCGAGGCATCGTCATCCTTGATTTGCTCAATCAGGTCACGGCCACCGTCCGCCGAGTCATTCGAAAGGTCCGAGAACAGCACCTCCCGCTCGCGCTGCGCATTGTAGCGGTGCTTCCAGATGGCCCGCTTGGTCACCACGAACAACCATTGCCGGAACCCACCGTGCTTCTTGCCCTTGGTACCATCGAGTCCGTCAGGATTGGCGATGAAAACGCGATTCTCGCGATCATAGGTAAAGGTCTTGGACATGCGGTTGACCGCCAGCATCACCTCCTGGAGGACGTCCCTTGACGTGGCCTCACTGAGTCCCCACATACGGGACATGCTGAGGATCACACCCTCGTACATCTCATAAAAGCGCAGCCAGGCTTTGTCGTCCGTATTGGTGCGAAGGCGTGAAAGCAGCGTGGGACGAGTGCGGATCTCATCGTTCATCTGCAGTTTCTTGCTAGGTTTGTGCATGGGGCTGCGGTTCGGTTCGTCTTGAGCTATCGGGTTACAGGCTCCGCCCACCGTGGGAGGGTGTGGGCGGAGCGAGGGGCGACTTTCTTAATACCTGGCGGCAATCTTTTCCTTCACATATCCCTGGGGCCAGGCGTAGAGCGCGCGGCGGGAGAAGAAGATGCCGTCCTTGCGTTCAGCATGCATGTTGTCTGTGAAGAGTTTCAGGAGGATGGCGCCCGCCGTGAGTTCATCCTGGTTGAAGATGCCGATGACACGGTCCAGTTCCTCGTTGGCGGCTTTGAGATCGCCCTTGAGCTTCGACCTGTCAGGCTTGAGCAATGCCGCAGGGTTGGTGGTGGCGAGCTCGTAGAACCGGTTGATGTCTGCTGCCGAGAGGGGAACCCAGTCGCTCGTCTTTTTGCCGGCGGGATCTTCGGGATCCTTGGAGCCGATGCGTTCCGGGTGGAGCAGGGTGGTCATCACGTACGGCAGGCCGCCTGCCAGATAGAGCCGGGAGCAGTTTTGCATGCCGGGCTTGTTGCGGATCTGGCCCTGCAGCGGTGCCAGAAGCTCTTCGCCAGCCAGCTTCATCGCTACCGCCTTGAAGTCTTCACCGTTTTGCTTGAGCTTGGTCACCTCCTTGGAGAAGGTGCCGGTGCCCATTTGCAGCGCGTACGTCTCGAAGGTCGCGGGAGGCTCATCGAGATAGGCGCCCTTCGAGTTGCCGCTCCCGATGTCAAGCACGACCACTTCATTCTTGCCATAACGGTGGGGTGGCACGATGCCCTGGAAGACATAGCGGGACTCGGTGGGCGCATCGATGCTCTGCAACTCGATACCCTTCACCTGCTTGCCTTCCAGCTTGGCTTTCACTTCCGCGGGAATCCCGCTGCTCATCACCACATAGATCTGATTTTCGGGCATGTGATATTTCCCGATCATGGAGCTTTTGATGTTCAGCACTTCCTGGGCGACCTGGGGTGCGGTGTCTCCATCATAGGGATTCTTGTTCTTCGGCTTGAATTCCTCAATGGTGAAAGGCGGCAGGAGGAGCTTGTTGGCGTCCAATCCCTTGTCTTCCACCACGATGGCCTTGATGCCCTTGGAGCCAAGCTCGATGACGCCGAAGCATTTCTCAGGTGGGGGAAGGGTCTGCGCCTGCGCGGCCTGGGTAAGAATGGCCAGGCAGAATACGCCGGCCGTGATGCACGTTGATTTCATGGTGGAGGTGATGATGTGGTTTCTTGTTTTTGTGTTCAATCCTGGTTGTCTGGATGAAAATGAGGACCTGCTTTTCTCGTCACGGTTCCAAGACAATCCGGAACCCAGTTTCGGCTGCCTCAGAGGCAGCAAAGGTTTGCCTCCAGGCTGAGGTGAAATACATGAGCTTGTTTCGTTCGATGTCGGCCTTGGCCTCAGGTGTTGTTGCCTGACTGGAATCCCACGGGCGGGTCATAAACGAACCTCCCCGCATCAGGATGCTGTCCGCACCCGAGTTCTGGTCGGTGCACATTTCCAGCACATTGCCGCCGAGGTCGTAGAAGCCAAAGGGGTTGGCGCGATACTTCCCCACATCACAAACCTTGTGTGAGGCATAGTTTCCCAAGGATTCCAGCGCCTCTCCGGTTGTCTCTCCCCAGGGGAATACCTTGCGGTATCGCTCGTTATCCTTCTTATCTTTCCACGGCATGGCCGCGGGCTCTTTGAGATCCGCCATGCTGCTCCATTCCTGGTCCGTGGGGAGGTGGTAGTTGCGCCCTTCCAGTGCACTTAGTTTGAGGCAAAAGTTTTTGGCGAGCCTGGGTTCTGCTACGGTGACAGGTTCCTCGGGAGAACCTGAGATTTTGTAATCGGGAATGATCTGTCCGTAGTCCGACTTCCGAGTCTCGTAGATGCACCCCAGCATCGTCCGCACCGTCACCACACTGCCATCAGGCGCGAGGTCGACCACGGTGAAGGGCACAAACTTCATGCCCAAAGAATTGATAAAGGGATTCTCGAAGCTCCACGGGCCAGAACTGTCCCTGGGTTTTGGTTTGGGCACGTCCTGTCCCACGCCCATGAGGCCGAGATCAAAAATCTTCCTGTCGCCCGGTGCATTGCTGGAGATGTGCAGCGAGGCCTCCCGTGGACCAGCTTCAGCGGGCATGAAGCGGATGCTCAGTGTCCCGGTGGAGCCCGGGGCAATGCTGCGGCTCGTTCCATTGGAGCGGACGAAGTATTCCTTCGCAGCGGGCCCATCCAGGTCGGTATAGGACAGCACCTGCAGCTCCGCCTGGCCCGTGTTTCGGATGGTCAGGTCCAGGATGGACTCGGTTCCGACCGTGATGTTGCCAAACTTGAGGATGCTTCCTCCATCCGCCAGCATCGTGCCCACAGGTTGCTCCAGGGAGATGTCCGGTGTTTTGATGGGAGGCTCGGGTACGGCACGCGGCGGCGCTCCGATGCCGCTCACGATGATGTCAAAGGGACGGTCACGGTCGGAGGAGTTGCTCGCCAGGTGCAGCGTCGCGGTCCGGATTCCTGCTTCGCGGGGCGTAAAGCTCACGATGAAATTCGTGTCCTCCTGGGGAGGCAGGGGAGCGCTGCTGAGGCGGGACACGGAGAACTCATCTGCACCATCGTGCGCGAGTGCCAGGCCTTCGAGTTCAGCTTGGCCCACGTTCTTGACCACTACCGTTCTTGTCGAGGTCATGCCGATGGCGGACTCCCCGAAGTCGACCGCGCCTTTGCCATGTTTCAGGGTGCGGCCCAGGGGATACTCGACTGCCATCACCGGCCCGCGGCTGGCCTGTTCGGATGACTGGGGTGTCTGGGTGAACCAAAGGAGTGAGCTTCCGCCGAGGACGGCGCATGAGGCAAAGGCGGCGCCGATCTTACCCCAGGGTGTCGTCGATGGCGTGGGTGGCAGGGGCGGCCGGACATACAGGGCCTTTTCCCAGGCGGCACAAGTCTGCCACCTGTCCTGGGCACGGCGCTGCAGTGCTTTGTCAATCGCGGCCAGAAAGACCGTGCTGTATTCGCGGAGATCGGGATGGTGCGCCAGTTTTACCAGGGGATCATTCTCGTGCCGGTCCGTCGCCCACGGAGGGTCTGTGCGCATGAAAATCCGGTAGAGCACGGCTCCCAGGGCATAGAGATCCGTCCATGGGCCTTGTCTACCGTTGGTCTGATACTGCTCGATGGGGCCATAGCCCGCCGTGACTATGGCGCTGATATTGGAGGTCTTCAGCCCGGTCATCATGCGGGCGTTGCCGAAGTCGATCAGGACCGGCAACTTGGACTTCCTGTCCATGCGGATGTTCTCAGGCTTCAAGTCCCGGTGCATCACGCCCCCTTCATGCACGAGGGCGAGCGCTGATAGCAGTGTCAGCGTGAAGGTGCGCAGGAAGTCTTCGCTGGGCCGGGCATGCTTGTTGAGCCAGGCCTCCAGGTTGTCCCCATCAATGTACGCCATCACCAGGTAGGCCGTGCCATTGTCCTCAAAGAAGTCGTACACTGGAACGATGGACGGGTGCTGCAGGCTGGCCAGGGTCTTCGCCTCGTTCAGGAAGGAGCGTCTCGCCCACTCCAACGACTCTTCGTTCTTCGGGCCGCCCCTGGCCACAATCCTCACCCCGTCCCGGGCTCGCGCGGCGAAATCAAACGGCAGCATTTCCTTGATGGCAACGTGACGCTCGAGTTGATGATCGTAGGCCAGGTAAGTAAGGCCAAAGTTTCCATGACCCAGGAGTTCCTGGAGCTCGTAATTCCGTTCGCCAAGTGTCAGGCGGTATCCTTTTGGCAGAGCATAGATGTGTTCGGAGGCCATGGGAGCAGGGACAGCGGGTCAGAAACGGAGGAGGTGCATCTTCAAAGGTCTACTGCGCGTCCGGGTTCCATACTGACAGTTGAGTGATCATTTTTTTGTTTGAACGAGATGGTGATGGAATGGAGGAAATGGGCGGGACATCGCTTTCGCCGGTGAGTCCTTGCCGCTTCGGCGCCGCTCAGGAATGTGGCGTGGACGGCATCGAGCCTTCTGCTTCGAATACTTCAGGCGGGGCGCCTGCGGTCACCTCCCCGGAGGAAAAGTTCAACACGCCGGCATTCTTCGTTTCGATCTCCTTCGGGGCTGGGTTCCCGTCCTTGGTGACAGGCGGCGTGGGGACTGGGTTTCGCGCCTCCTCTTTCTTTTCCTCTTCCTTCTTCGGCGGCGAAGGTGACGGCGAAGGCTTCGGTTCCTTTGCTTTGGCCTTCTCCTTTTCCTCGGTCGACTTGTCTCCCTCCTTCTTAGGCGCAGTAGGAGGCGTACCTTTGGGAGCTTCCCTTGCAGAAGGCGGATTGGGTTTTGGACTTGGATTCGAAGGAGGAGTCGGCGGTGTCCCCGCCGTTGGGGACGCAGGCGTCGTTGGCGAAGTAGAAGACGAAGGGGGCGCGGGAGGAGGCTCGGTCTTGGGTTTGTCTGTACTGTCGGCGAGCTCGTTCGGAGGCGTTGAGGCCGAGTTCTCCGCCGACTTCACGTACACGAGGCGGAATCCCAGGTGGTGCTTCTTCTCATCATGCCGGATGACGGACCACTTCTCGCGCATGTTCATGTCCTGGTACATGGTGGCGAGTGCGGCCAGATTATGCAGTGTTTCCTCGTCCCCTGGGGCAGTATCGAAGTGGGAGCCCAGCATCGCGAAGTCTTTGAACTCCTGCGGTGACGGCTGATTGCGATTGGGCGAGAGCCCCACCATTTCTGCGACATTGCCCACATAGTCCGACACCGCGAAGGGCTGATCCATGGTGCGATCGATCTGGTCACCGGGCTGGATTTTGCCCGAGCCCACGTTCCCAAAATCCTCCGGCCTCTTCTTCTCCATGCCCCAGGGATAGGTCCATTGCAGATCGGGACCCCGTCCGGACGCAATCCATTCCATGGCCTCGGGCAGGCGATAGTGCCACTTCTCTCCCGCTCCCCGTTCGGCGATGGCCGCCTGGTCCTTCTGCGTGAGAAGCCGTGCAAACTCCTGCGCCTCGTCGGGGGTGATGTCCGTGATCGGCTGAAGCTCCTCTCCGTCCTTGATGGTCCGCGGTTTGGGCGAGATCGCATTCCAATCCTCGCGTGTGACCTCGTACTTGGTCATGTAGAGGGTGGTCCCATCCTGCCGCTTCACCGGGTGGAAGCGCATGCCCCTGAAGTTCACAAAGCCGACGTCGAGGGGTTTGCCGAGGTTCACGTCCCGGACCGCGTTCAGGTCTCCGACGACCGCCTTCTCGGGTTCCTGCTTGCGTTCCGGGGTTTCGTGTTCCTGCGGAGCCGGGGTGGGCGGTGGTTGTTGCACCACCACGGGGTCCGGGCGTGTCAGCAGGTAGGCTGCCACCGCAGCGAGCAGCAGTCCCGTCACCACGAGCAGCGCTGCGGCCACGGCCCGCTTCGGGAGCCGTGCGCTTGCTCCGGGTGAGGTATCTTTTGGCACCACGGCCGCCACCGTGAGATTGTCACCTTCGGGACCATTGGCTTCCGCAGCACGCGCGACGGCTTTTTTCAGGCGCGCTTCCAGGCCCCGGCTGTCTCCGGCGAGCATGTCCAGCATGACGCGTGGCGGGGTCCGCTCCCAGAAACCATCTGTGCACAGCACGAAGGCATCCGTGGGCGTGACTTCATCCGTCCCGTAAGTCGGCTCGCGATATTCCTTCGTGCCCAGGGACTGCAGCAGCCGCCCCTGGTCTGGATGCTCACCCATCTGCTCCTCGGACACTTCGCCTTGCTCGAAGAGAATCTGCACAACGGAATGATCTCGTGTGCGGGCTATCTGCTTGCCATTGCGGAAGCGATACAGCCGTGAGTCGCCCGAGTGAACCCAATGCGCTTCCGTGGGAGTCAGGTAGAGCGCCACAATGGTCGAAGCCGGCGCGCGCTTGTCACCCATACCTGCCAGGTCGGTGATCCTGCCGTGCGCCGCAGCGCTCATCTTCAAGAGGTCGATCTTCGGCTCCGTGAGCACCCCATTGCGATTTCTCCAGAGTTCCTCCGCCGTCCGCACCACAATCGCGGAGGCCTCGTCACCATTGCGGCAGCCTCCCACGCCATCACAGACGACGATGAGCAGGGTGGACTCCGCGGGATTGGTGAAGAGCCAGCACGCATCCTGCTGCTCGCTGCGTCCACCTATCTGTGGCTGGAGCGCAATTGCGCTCCATGGAGGTACGACGGCTCGGTGCGTGCCGGGCTTCTTGGCGGAGGGAGGTGGCGAGGTCTTTGGCATGGCTTCAATTTTTTACGACGATCACGATGACGGGCTCGTCCAGATCGGGGAAAACTTCGACGACAGGAGTACTGGCAAGCACGGCTTCCGCTGTTTCTTTGCCACCAGGGACCAGGATGATCTTGTCATCCGGCAGTTCAGAAACTTTCTTGCGGTTGGCTGCGTTCTGGAACAACCCGAACGCCATGTCCTCCGGATCGCGTGGTCCCTGGAGCTCAAAGTTCTCCCGGTCCTTCCGGATGATTTCCCTGACGGCAGCCAGCGGAGTGATGCCACGTGCCATCTGTTCTCTCGCAGTGGCACAGTCTGCCTCGGACAACCGGCAGCGATAACCGGCAGCGCGCGCGGTGACGATGCGCCGTGAGATAGAGGGGCTGCCGTGGCTGGCCTTCTCAATGCGCACCTCCCGCACCACCAGCCCAATGCGGCGGACACTGCTGCCAATCAATTGCCGCTCGTACGTGAAGATCTGGCGCATCTCCGCGGTATCAGTGGCAGGGTGATAGTTTACACAGGTGGAGCCGAGGTGGGTGAATCCTCCCACATCCGCCGCATACCGGGCTTCATCACGCGCCTCTTCTGCCATGAAGGCAGTGCGACTCATCTCCCGCAGATCCGCTGTTTCACCGGTGTCATTCACCGTCACGGACTCCGCATAGTTCTCTGCTTTGACACGCTGTTCGATCTCTTCCTTGAGGAATCGATCCATCTTCGCGGGAATCTCCTTGGGTGGCGGCATCGCAGCGCTGGCCACCGCATCGGTGGGAGGAGGTGTGGTGGGCTGCGCGCGGGTGGCAACCACCTGCGATTTCACTCTCTCATTCTCATTCTCGCTGGCGGCTGGCGGCTCACTGCCAGGCACCTTCTCCTGCGGATGGGGCTCCGGTGGTGTTACTGCCCCGGCCTTCGCGGTGGAAATGGGCGCCATGGCGATCTGGTGCAGCCCTGCGTCGGAAATCTTTCCGGTGACTTGCTCTTGGTGCTCGGGCTCTGCTGACATGCGGGCCGCGATCCACGCGCTCGTGAAAGCCAGCACCAGGCAGATGAAAATCGCCAGCACCCAGTTTGCGGTGTCCCCAGTCCTGCTCTTCACGTCCTTGGTGCGCACAGATCCCTTGCGCAACAGCATCTTCCGCCATTGCGCGATGGACTTGGGCCGGCGATCCGCCTTCAAGGCCATCGCGGCATCAATCCCCTTGAGCAGGGCAGGGGAGTACCGCCCGCGGTAGGCGACGGCCAGCGGCATGTATTTGTCCTTCACGTTGCGCTCGCATGCGGGCTGGGGATCCTTCATGGTGATGGCTCTCACCAGCGTGGCTGCCGTGGCGTAGATGTCCGAGGCGGGCGTGAGTGGCTCCGTGGACGTGTACTGCTCAGGGGGGGAGTAGCCGTCCGCATGAAAAATGAAGGTGGACTTGCCATTGCGCTCGCCGTCAGGACGCGCAGCGCCGAAGTCCAGCAGGATGACCTCATTGCGCCGAGTGAGGTAGATGTTGTTCGGCTTGACGTCGCGGTGCAGCAGGCGCGCCGCATGCACTGCCTCCAGCCCATCGAGCACTTGTGTCAGCACGGGCAGGAGATCCGCTTCGGAAGGGCGCCTGGGAAGTTTGCGCAGGTACTGGCTGAACGTCTGCCCATCCACATAGTTCATCACGATATACGAGGTGTTATTCTCCTCGAAGGAGGCCTGCACTGTCACGATGTTGGGATGCCGGAAGAGGGCCAGATGCTTCGCCTCATCCGTGAACTTGCGCAGCAGTCCCTTCCACTCCGCGACCAGCGAGGGCTCCATCGAAATGGGATATACCGCGTGCCCCCGCCGGGTGACGGATTCGGTTCGGAACAGTTCTTTGATCGCCACCTTGTGGCCGAGCTTCGTGTCCGTCGCCAGGTAGGTGAAGGCGAATCCGCCCTTGCCGAGACAGCGCTCGATGCGGAAGCGCCGCACCATGGTGCCAGCAGGCAGGGCGAAGTGGTGAGTCTGCAGGACCATGGCGGACAGTTAGTGAACGAGCAGGGAAAGGAGGAGGAAGATCACCCCCCAGAGCAGCACCACCATGCCCAGGGCCGCCAGCACCCACTTCACCGGGGAGCGCCGCACGGGTTCCCCATTCCAGTTCGTATCCAGAATCTCGGAGACCTCATGCACCGGTGGATGAACCTCTGGCACCCGCACGGGGGGAGGAGGTGGTGGTGGTGATTGCGTTGGCCGGGTAAAAGGCGGGAGGGGTGGAGGACCGACGGTTGGCGGAATCTTCGTGGGTGGCAGTGTACCAGTGGCAGTGCCATTGCCAGATGTGGTGGCGGGAGCCGGTGGTAGAAATTCACGCCAGGCGGCAACCGTCTGCGGGCGGAGCTTGGCTTGGACAATGAGCGCCGTATCGATCGCCTTGCGGAATTTTTCCGAATAGGCACCCAACTCCCGCCGCTGTGCGAGCGGCCGATACTGGTCCCCATTCTCGCCAAGTCTCTCGATGGACTCGGGAGGTGGCGTGCCGGTGATGGCGCGATACAGAGAGGCGCCCACGGCATAGATATCGGTGTACGGTCCCTGCTTGTCGCTGCTGCCGTACTGCTCGAAAGGAGCGTAGCCACGCGTGAGAACGGCGTCCATCTGGCGGCTGCGATTGGCAATCAATTGACGTGCCGCGCCAAAGTCGATGAGAAGAGGCTGGCTGCTTCCGGCCAGGACGAGGATGTTCTCCGGCTTGATGTCCCGGTGCAGGTAGCCCACCCCGTGCACGGTTTCCAGGCCATCGAGCAACGGGTGGAGGAGCGACAGCAATTCACTCTCGCCCGGAGGAGCGCCGGGCCCGCGATCCTCCAGGTATTTTTCGAAGGTGATCCCGTGTGCAAAGGGCATGACGTAGTAGCTGGTTCCGTTGCGGTCGAACAGATCGAGAATTTTCACCACGTTTGGATGATTCAAGCGGCTCAGGATGGTGGCTTCCCGCAGGAAGTCCTGCTGGCAGTGCTTGAACCCGCGCATCAAGCTGGTGGAGAGCGGCACGATTTCCTGTGTGGGCGTGGAGCGGGTGGCGAAATCTCCTGGCAGCAACTCCTTGATCACGCACGGAAGATTGAACCGGTGCGAATGCGCCTGGTACGTCACCCCGAAGTTGCCGACTCCCAGCGTCCGGTGGATCTGATAATGATCCAGCCGGAAGCCGATGGGCAGGGCCAAGGGAAATTCTTCGTGGGCGCTCATGATGGAACCGTGGGAGAGCAGGAACAAAAGGGGACCGTCTAGAAGCGCCGGCGGAGCAAGGCGGTGACCTGGCCGAAGTCCATCCGGTCACCTTCCTTGAGCGCCTGGTCCCTGAAGGGGGCGGAGAGACGGATGTTGTTTACCTTCGTCCCATTGGAAGAATTCCGGTCCGCGACGAAGAGTGAGCCGCTCTTGAGCTCGAAATGCAGATGCTGGCGGGAAATACTGTCGTGCTTCACCGTCACTCCACTGAAGTCCGCGTTGCGACCCAGGATCACACGACCGCGTCCCTTGATGAAGTCCTCATCCGTGAGGCTGACCCGTTGGCGAAAGCCACCCTCGCCCGTGATTTCAAGCTCCCATACCACTCCTGATGAGGGATTCGAAAGTGCCGTGGCATCCCCGTTTGTGCCCCCTGGCTTCTGATGATTTCCAGGCCGGCCCTGCCCGTTGTTCATGAACTCCTCCATCTTTTGCCTGAAGATGGATGTGGGCATGCTCATCGTGGCGGGACGACGCTTCGTCAGCAGCGTCAACCCCAGGCCGGCCGCCACGAGCAGTGCGGCAGATGCCAGGGCGATCAGGGCTTTCTGAAGCATCGTGAGCTGGCCCGGATTCACGATGTTCACCTGACCGAATGGAACGTCGTGCTCGGAAAGGAACGCCGCGAGTTCCTTGGACGACATGGCAAACTGGATCTGGTGCACAGCCTGCTGCCTGCCCTGGCCTACGACGCCCACCACGTACCCGGCACGGTCCAGCAGCGGACCGCCGCTGTTTCCGGGCGCGATGTCCACATTGAATTCCACCGTTTCCACACTGCGGCCTTCGAGATCGGACTCCTGGCCCTTGTTGTCCACTTGCAGCAAGGCCCGGCGGGCGATACGGCGGACTCCGCCGGGAGGCGCCACGGAAGGTGCCGCAAACTGCGCCAGCGACTGGTTCTCCTCCATGTCCTGCGTGATGTCCACCCCCTTGGTCTTGAGTTCCGGCAGGGTCACTTTGTTCAACAGGATCTTTCCAAGGCCGATGGGCCGGGTGTCTGCGATGGCAGGAAAGCCCACCGATGAGACAATGGTGTTGCCACTGATGTCAGGATTCGGCAGCGCGAGGTTCAAGGTCAGCGGGGAGGCGTTGATGCCCGAGCTCACCACGGCAAGATCCGCCTCCGGCAGCGTTTTCACCGATTTCGCCAGGTGAAGGCGGATGCGATCCTTGTTCTTGTGCAGGATGAAGATCATGTCCGCCCCTGCGACCACATGATTGTTCGTCACCACGTCACCGCGATCATTGATGATGAAGCCAGAGCCCACACGTTCGAACGCAGGTGCGGTCGTCCGAACGCAAAGAAAGCGGACACAGGAGTCTTTGACTCGCTCGGTATCGAGTCCGTTTCCTTGATTGCAGCCGCTGGAGCCCAGCACTGCTCCGAATACACACAGGCGCACCAGGTGATGTTTTATACAGGCAAAGAAGGAGGTCATGAATGTTGTTGGGGTCAGAGATTTGGCATGCCGAGAAACTGGCCGCGGTTTTCGCGGGCGAGCTGCATCAGGAAGTCCACGCAATAAGGTTGGGAGTTGTACTCACCGATGGCGATGCAGTGGATTTCCTTCCTGCCTGCATTGCGGGATTTGATATCGGTCGTGATCTCACGGCAGACCATCTCACCCACGCGTTGGCCATCACTGGGCGCCCCATCCGTGATGAGGAAGATTGCTTCCGTGTCATCCATCATCGCCTGTCTCAGGGCGGGCCCCGTTGGCGTCGAGCCGTCTGTGGTTTTCAGGATGCTGGATACAAAGCCCTTGGCAGCCTGCCGCTCGCGAGCATCGAGTTCCACCGGGGTGCTGCGCCACTTGGGCAGGTCCACCCGGACTCCGTCGGGTGCGTGAAAACCCATCACCTGGAGGCGCTGACCAGGCTTCATGCCTTCAATGATGGTCTCGCACACGCTCATCACCACGGGTCGGTAGTCCTGGGCCTGCGGATTCTGCCGGATGTTGTGCATACTCCCCGAGAGATCGACCACCAGTGTGATGGACTTCGCATGCGTGACGATGCCAAAGAGCGCGAGCATGGAGCTCTTCGAGAGTTCCTTCTTCAATTGCTCGATTTCCTGCTTGGCTTGCTCGGTCTTTCTGGTCTGGTCCGCGAGCTTTGTCTCCACCACACTCGTGTCCGGGATGGGCGCGGACTCCAGACGACCGAAGTATGGGATGAGGATGATCGAGATGACCATGAAGGCTCCCATGGCGGAGCAGAACAGGTCGATGGCCGCCAGGCTGAAGATGGTGAATTCGCGTCTCGGTCGGCGCATGGGGACAAAGGGGCTGGAGGTTTATCAGGGCGTGCTGGTGGCAGGGACACACTTCATCACCGTGACGGTCAGGTTGTCCTGGCCGTCCTTGCGTTCCGACTCCACGGCCTGCATGAGCTTCTCGGCGAGCTCGCCTGCCGCCAGGCCCGAATAGATTTCGAGCTTGGATCCAATCTGCGACAGCGGGATGGTATTCATGCCATCGCTGCAGCAGACGATGATGTCGCCTTCCATCAGCTGCACGACGTCTTCAGGAGCATCAATGCGGAAAATGCGTCCACCGGTGAGCGCCGAGGTGAGCACGGCGGAATCCGTGGATCCTTCGTCCACCGGGCTCACGGTGTGTTCTTCATTCAGCCGCAGCATCACCCCAGCCCGGTACAGGTACAGAGGTGAATCTCCCACGCTGACCCAGCGCAGCCGCTTGCCGTGGAGAAAGATGCCCACAAACGTGGTGCCCATCTCATCAGGCGCACCACCCCGGCGGGCATTCTCCGCCGCGATATCGCTGTTCGCCAGGTGGAGCGCATCGAGCATGGCCTGGCGCATGTCCTGCCGGCGCACATCGAGCCGCTGTAGGAAGCACTCCACCGCCAGGGCACTGGCGACTTCGCCGCGCTCGTGCCCTCCCATGCCATCCGCCAGGGCCAGCAGGAGGGCTCCCTCAGGTCCGGATCCGAGAACACAGAAGCCATAGCTGTCCTCCTGGTTCTCCCGTACCCCGCGGACTTGCCTGCCGGCAAATGTGAGCTCTGCAATCATCACGCCTTTGCCTCTCCGCTGGTTCCCGTTGCTTCCGGTTCGTTCCAATCAAAGTCCGCACCGCAAAACGGGACGAAGCGCAATAGGGTGGCGCCAATCTTGATCAGGTCGCCATTCTTCAGCACCACGGCGGAATCGATGGCTTCGCCATTCACGCGTGTGGGATTGAGGCCCTCATCATTGGCCACCTTGAACTTGCGGGCTTCAGAATCGTAGAGGATCTTGGCGTGTTTATCACCAGTGATGCTGGTGTCCCCGAAGTTCAGCACAATCCGGTTTGTCAGATCGCGCCCTATGCTGCTCCAGCCGTAGCCCACCTGCACCGATGTCCCTTTGCCAGGGCCCTGAACAATCACGAGCCATCCAGCCACCGCGTTGCGCGTATTGTCGAGGGAAGGAATGCCGAGGATCATTGTCCCGGGTTTCTTGGGCTGTGCCGGTGCAGGTGCTGGCGCCTGGTCCTGTTGGCCGTAGAGTATCGTGCCATCGGTGGAACTGCCCTCCATCTCGGATGGGGATCCCCAGGCAAGCTCACTACGGCTCACGATCTTGGTCTTCTTGTAGTCGGTATCGCTCATGATGTGGTACGGTTGTGTTGAAATAGAAGAATGAGGAGGGTCACTGGGGCTGGTTGCCGGAGTGCAGACGGTTGATGAGATGGTCCAGGCAGTACTGGCCGGAACGGTTCACAATCTCCTCCTCACGCCCCTGGATGATGTGCATCGCAAACAGGAGGACGGCGGTCATCATCAGCGCGAGGAAGGTGCCGTCATACGCCACGGCCAGGGCCTTGGTGACGTTCATCAAGAGACTGGGATCGGTAGTGGCGGAGTGGCCCGTGACGTCGAGCGCATCGCCAATGCCCTTCACGGTGCCAATGAATCCAAGACTTGGAATCAGCCACATGAGATACCGGAGCATGTTGTAGCCGAGGTCCACCTCATGCATGAACAGGTCGAGGTTTGTATTGAGCAGGCTCTGCGCCTGATCGGTTGATCGGGACGACTGGAACATCAGGATGATGCGCTGGATCAACCGGGGCAGGAAGTATCCCTGGGAGGCTGGCCGGCTGATCCGGGCATAGACCGGCTCGAGATTCTTCGGCGTGAGCATCGCCGCATGTGCGTCCTCTGAAAGGTAGCGCAGCTTGAGCTGCCGGCCCTCACGCGAGCTCACAATGAACCGGTACAGGATTTCCCCCAACCCCAGGAAGAACACCACCCACAGTACATGCTGCACGGTGAATGGATAAGCATCGACACCCCGGTTCTGTAGCAGACGAGCGGCATACCCACCGGGGTCCAGGGTGAAATGCAGGATGACGATCAGCAGCAGTGCTGCAACCAGCATGCTGGCGGTGATTGTCAGATGGATGACCGTTCCGGATTTCATGGTGATGTTGCTCTATCAATTCTGGGTTCCGCGCGTTCAGTGCTCAGCGGTATTCGATTTGTCCGGTTTCTGGATTTCTGTAGGGCTGGAGGCTGGTCCTGGCCGGGACGGGCGACTGGATGCGCGCAGCAGGGGGAGTGCGACGCGGCAGCATCTTGAGCAGGTCCTTCATTTGCACGACGTTCATGCCGAAGCGCACCGCGTCCTCCTTCCGCACAACCTCCTGCTTGATCCGCTCCCAGTTGCCCTGACGCCGGATGAAGGTGCCGTTGGAACTGCCGCAGTCCACGAGGTAGAAATTTCTCCCGTCTGAACTCACCGTCAGTTCCGCGTGACACTTGCTCACGCTCTGCTCCGGATCCTCAAGGAGGATGTCGGCATCCTTTCTGCCGATGGTGAATACTTCGATCATACTCTGGAATCCTGGCTGGAGTTGTTGAGCACGAGCATAAGGCGGACTTTCCCCAGCTGAATCTTGTCACCGTCCTTGAGCACGCAGTGCTCCACGGCCTTTCCATTCACACGCGTCTGGTTGGCGGATCTCAGGTCCGTGATTTCCAGGCTGCGGTCGCTGCGCCGGTGAATATTGGCGTGATGGACGGAGACGCTGTCATCCAGGAAGCGCAGGGTGCTGTCTGAACTGCGACCAATGGTGAAGTTCCCCTTCGTAATCTCATGACGCCTCACAGGAGAGGGAGTCGCCGAATCATCGAACTCTTCCAGCCATCCAATCACGAGCTGGGTTTTGCTTTCATGATCGAACCCACCACCCGAGATGATATCGCGACCCTCGTCAGTCACCGTTGGACCCGTAGTGACACGGCCGCCATCGGTGGGATCTACGATGGTAATCTCCTCTTCTTCGCGCGGCCGGGTAAGCTTGAAGATCAGGAAACTCAGCAATCCCATCACCAGCACTCCACCGCCTACCAGTGCGGGCAGGAACCAGGGTTGGTCGGTGAGCCCTTTGACGGGAGTGGCATCGGGAATCGGCGGAGGCACTGGTTTACCCTCATCGTGATCATTCTCGTGAACCGATGGATCTTTCTTCTCGGCAGGATCCTCCTTGGGCGGTGCGGGAGGCACAGGCAATTGGGGCACCTCGATCTCCTTTTCCACGGCGATCTTTCCTCCGGAGTTGAGCTCAAGATTGATCACCATCGGCTGCTTCCCGGAGGGAGCATTCTTCAGATCCACCGTGACCACTGCCGCCGACTTGAGCCTTCCGTGAAGTTCCTGAATCGTGCGTGGAGTCGCATTGGTGGGCACGCCCTTGATGGAAAGGACCGTTTCAATGAACCCACCGCCTGTCTCCTTCGCCACGCGGCGCAGTTCCTGCCAGTCTGACATGCCGGCCTCCGTTTTGCTGAAGCCAATGGCAAACACCACGATCCCTTCCTTCCTGGCTGCTGCGATGAGGGCATCCGCAGAGCTCTTTTGCTTGTCCGTATCCGTGGATTTTCCGGATGAGAGAATGTAGAGCACCTTTCTCTCGCCACCCTGCTGAAGCTTGAACTGGTCAATCGCCTCCAGCGCGCACCGGTAGATTTCGGAGGTGGCCTCGGGCTTGTCGTTGGCCACACCCTCCAGGATCTTCGACCTGCCATCCTTCGTCGGCAGCGCAAAGGCAAGATTCTTGTGCTGGCTGCCGATGGTGCCGATGCCGACCTGGAAGAGCGTTTGCGCTTTGTCATCGGCAAGCAGGGCATCCGTCATCTCCTGCACGGCGGCCGTTTCTTCCTTCACATAGGACACTCCCTTTTGCTCGCTGACATCCAGGAGGAAGTAGATCAAGGTCTTTCCCTCATTCGCCGGGCTCAGGGTCACGGGTGCCTCCTTGCCTCCGACCGTCGCCTGGGCACCCGGTGCCTTCTTGAAGTCATCAATGTTGGTCAGGCGGACCGTGAGCTTCGCCTCCGCTGTTTGCGGCGGGCCGCTGGAAGGCGTCGTCACGATCTCGACCACGTCCCGATTGATCAGGAAATCGGCCCCGTGGACTGGGCTCGCCACGAGAGCCGCGCCCAGGAAAGTCGCGAGTAAACGGCTGATGTGCGTAATTTTCATACTTTCAAATGCGCTGAGAATTCGTGGTACGTATGGAGCGGAAAGTTTGAACTGCTCCTATTGGGACAAGTGTTAGCAAGAACAAAGAAAAATGTTTTTTTCTAAGTAATAATGCTTAACGTGTGAACATTCTGCCACACAACGGTTGGGGACAATGCCGTCGGCGGGTCGATGTTCCGGGACCGGCGCAGGAAGGAAGGCGGGTGGAATCAGTAACGCCCGCCAAACCGGCCGACGAGGCGGCGCAAGTGGTTGGTCGGAGCCACTCCGAGCATGCGATCCAACTGAAACTCCATCTCGCTGAGAGCCCGGGCCTCTTCCAGGAGTGGGCGCATGACACTCGCTGCAGCAGCCTCACCGTTGCTCTGCGAGTAGGCTTCATTCGCCAGGCCTCCAATCAATTCTCCCAAGGCGCCGCCGAAGGCGCGGGTCAGCCGATCGTTTTTGTCCGCCATGCTTTTGCCAATTTCTCCACCAACCCATTCGGTGGGCCTTTTCAATACCTTCCCCTGGCGGTAAGCCTCATCGTAGGCTGCGGACGCACGAGCGCGGTACGCGGGGTACGCCGCCAGCCAGCGCTTCACCGCCCTGACGTGGGCCGCAATGCGCGGATCTGCCCCGGAAAGGGAAATGTTATCCAGTTGCGTACTGAGCTTGTTCACCACGTAGATGGAGTCGTTGGTACTGTAGGAAAAGGGGCTGGAATACAGATACTGCTTCCAGATCGCCTGGGAGGCATCTGCAGCACTGGCGTCCGTCGTGACGCTCCCAAAGAGAAGCGTCACGAGCCAGACACAGCAGGCGAGGGGAGATGAGAGAAAGGAGTTCATGAGGGTAGTGGGGTGGGATGATTTCCGTGGAGCTACCTGTCCTTCTAGTGATTGCGCGCATCGGCCACGCTGCGCTCGTCTGCGTCGTCGTCACGATTCGCGACATCACGAAACACGTTTCCGATGCCAGCGCCCAAAGCGCCCCCGAGCAGTGCGCCCTCCGCTCCCCGACCGCTCTGATGGCCGATGACTCCGCCAGCCAGCGCGCCAATGGCGCCAGCAGCCAGTGTGCCCATGCCATTGTGGCGGGCTTCGTTCACCTGAAATGGGGTGCAGGAAACAAGCCCGCTCGGAAGGATGACCGAGACCAGGGCAAGGGAGGCGAGCGTTCTGGCGGTGCGCAGCTTAAGAAGAGCAAATGGATTGTTCATGATGTGGGAATGGGTTTCGTGTTGATGACTACACGGGGTACCTGCCCGCCCAACCCGCCTGCTGACAGTTCGCGAACAAAAATCTTAATTTTTCTTCTATGCCTCCCCGGCACTCCCCAATCAGGATTGGGCGCCATGGGTGCGGAAAGAGTAGCGGTGGGCCGCGACGGCGCGTGGCGTGCGAGGGGGGAATGTGATAGTCGCGGCGTCTCGCGTCCAGAGTGGCTGGCCGCATGGGGCTCGGTGTTGGGGGGCGGGAGAGAGCTGCGCCGTGTGTCGCGGGTGTGCGGCGAGTGACGGCCCTGTGGCCTGAGCCCTTGGAACGACGCACGAGGAGGTGCGAAGAGGGAAGGGGCGGGATTTGGGTGGGTGTAACTTGCTGCAACGTCGAGAAAGTGCGGTGCGTGGAGGCCGGGATAGCTTTGGTGTGGCACGGCCTGGCGAAGCGCACACTTTTCTGAGCGTTGTAGCAGGTTTACCGATGGGCGGGCGCGGAGCTGGCGAGGTTGCGAGACGGGCTGTAGCGTGCGGACCGGGTTGGGTGGTGCCGGCGTGTGGCGCGAGCGGATGATGCCGACAGGCCCCAGGGGCTTTTGGATGGCGATATGATACATCAGTGCCAACGCAGAAGAAGGAAGCCACCCACAGGTTTGAGACTAAGCTCCGATGAGCACCACGTGTTGGGCGTGGGTCGAGGTCATCGCGGGTTCACTCATTACTGCGAGGCAACGCCAGGCCATCGTCACCAATCTCCTGGAGCACACGACCAGAGAGTCCCTCATCAAGCCCAGAAGGGCTCGGACCTGTCAGCGCGGCGTGCGCAAACCTCAGGACCCCTGGCCGCGTATCCACGAGCGATCCTTCCTCAAAGGTCACTTCGCGTTTAAGCTCATGCCACGGCTAAAAATTATCGCGTTTTCCTTCATGGCATTGGGCTTCAGCCAACAAGAACGGGTCACTCTCCGGATGTCGCATTCTTGTGCCGAAAGGCCACGATGCGGAGTTTCCCGGATTCGACCTCGTAGAGGCGGCTGAGGTCGCTGAGATGCATGAGCATGAAGGGCTGCATCAAGCTGGAGCCATTCTTGGTGTAGACGAGATCGTCCGCCACGTAGTTGCAGGAGTGCCGTGCGTACTCGTCAGGAGTGACAAACATCAATACATCACCAAAGCGATACGGCGGATTTACACGGTCGAAGTTTTCAAGGATGGCAGTGGTGGCAAGGCGCTCGTCCAGGTAGTGCTGCTCAGCGGAAGCGTTGAAGAAATTCAACGTCGCCCAATGACAGTCAGGAAGACGGCCCATCATCGCGAGATCGGAGCCGGGATAGGAATAGAGAAACTTGCGTGAGAGCGGGGGGAGCAGATGCAGCAGATCCAGGTGATTGATACCCTGGGTGTTTGTCACTGCCATCAGCAGGGGTTCCAGCTCCTTGCGTCGTAACCCCAGTCCCATGGACCAGTAGTTCAGGACCGTGGGAATGTCTGTGGTGGAGTCGACTTCAAGTCTGGCAAAGACTGTCTGGATACGGGTCAGCTTTCGGGCCACGAGGCGCGCCTCGGACTCCGAGCGGGAAAGCCGCATGAGTACGGGCGCATCCGAGAATGCCAGCGTGCCTCCGCGATTGTAGGCGTAGTGGCGCAATGCCTCAACGATGTGATCTGGCAAACCGGTGCCTTCAGCCCACTTTGCCACCGTTGGTGTGAGAAAGAAGATGGGATATTGGTGAAATTCGTTGCCGGGATGTTTCCCCAGCATGCTGTAAACGGCGGAGCGCGACTCAGATGTCATTTCCTCGAGATCCTTTTCCGAGGGGAAAAGATACGCGACTTCATCCGTGAGCGTCATGCGCGCGGGATCGAGGAGGGACTTGATGAATCTCTCGTTCAGCCCTGCACCCGCCAGGAACTGTGGTAGTTCACCAAGCATCTTGCGTGGCACGCTCCATCGCGACACGGGACTGGGAAGCTTGAATTGGTTGGTAAGGTTTTCCGGCGCCTCGAGGAAGAATTTATAGCACTGAAGACGGCCCCACGGGCCGGACTTGGTATGATAAGGTGCCTGCACGCTCAAAGGCTCAGTGGTCTCCGCCACTGCTGCGGTGCCCCCTGGAAACATCAAGCACAGAAGATACAGCAGGGCGCGAGTGGGAGAGGTGAAGCAAGCAACGCGCGGAAAGACCATGCCGTCACTCTACAATGTTCGCGTGATGCTTATGGCATAAAAATGATCATTAGGATCACGCTAAAGAAAAACTCTAGATTGTTTCGGCGCCTTTGCTGAAGGCGCGATCGCAGCCGTCCCGCATGTGGAGCAATCCACAAAATGATGGGCCATGAAAGTAGATTCGAAAATAATGACCGCACTTAGCTGATGGGCGGCTCATCAGCCTTTGTAGACAAGCCTCACATGATATTTCCGCTATGATTACTGGATACATACAGTTGCTCAAGGATGCCTCACTAAGAGCTGCGAGGAGGGTGATAAAGAAGAGCGGGTATGTATTTGTCATGGGAATTCTCGTCGGGACGTCACGGGCGCAAACCACAGGGACGTACACGGACACCAATGGCGGTAATTGGTCGGATACCGCCAGCTGGTCTGGTGGTGTGGTGCCCAACGGCATTGACGACATCGCAAACCTCCTGAACGTGATTGCCGCCAACAGCACAGTCACTCTCAATGTGCCTGTGACTCTCGGAACGTTGAACTTTGGGGATACGTCCCAAAGCTACACCATTGCAGGAAGCGGATCCAATGTGCTGACCTTTGATGTCTCGACAGGTGCGGCACAGTTGAACTTCGGCTCCGGAGGTAATACCACGGCAAATAACATCATCTCTGCCGGCATCGTTCTGAACGATCAATTGGATATCGTGCTGAATGACACCGGGAGCCGCCAGGCGCTGACGCTCTCTGGAATCATCAGCACAGGTGTGGGCGGTCCTGCTGCGGGTGCCGTTGCCTTGAATGTTACCAATCCCACGGAGGTCCCCACGGGTTCCAGCACACGCTGGAATGAGCTCATCATGACGGGAGCGAACACCTTCACGGGCCAAGTCGTGATCAACTCTGGAAGTGTCCGCTATGAAACAAGCAACAGGGCCGCTGGTGCTTCCGGAGTGGGAAATGAGACCATTGTGCTGGGATCGGGAAGGCTCGATCTCCGCGGGCTCAACTTCAAACAGAGCGCAAGCGTCGCTGAGATCTTCAGGCTGAATGGTCATGGCCTGTACAATGCCGGAGCGCTCGTGAACAGCACTGGCGTCGCTGCCATCAACCAGCTTATTCTCGACGGGAACTCCACAATCAACTCTGAAAGCCGTATCGATATGAGGCAGGTGGAGGGCGGCGGAGCGCTGGCCACGCTGGACATGGGTGGCTTCACCCTGAACAAATTCGGCGAGCAGGACTTTGCCCTGGTCGATACCATCATTCTCAATCCAGGAATCATCAACGTTTACGAAGGGGAACTGAGGTTCGAGTCGAGCAGTCCGGCGTCCGCGAATCCGACCATGGCGAGTGGTCTCACGATCAACATCGCCTACAATCCTAATCGATTCGATGGTGTGGACCCAGCGAATGGAACACGGACGAGCGGAGACCCCTACGCGGTGACGAACATTAGCGATACCACAGGGAACGCTTTGTTTGAGGCGCGCATTGAGTTCTACAATCAAAACGTCACCCACACTGGGCTCAACATCAATTTGAACCGCGGCTCCATTGATCGGAGCGGTGTTACTACGACCGGTACCTCCTTCAACACTATCCTTGATGCTACGAGCACCATCACACTTGTAGGTGGCACCGTGCGCGACAATTTCTTCAACATCGCCGGAGGCAGCTCCGCCTACAACTCGGCCATCAGCGCCTATGATGATCCTGGAGCGTTGATCATTGAAGGGGAGATCGTGGGAGATTCCAGCACCGGAATCACGAAGCGGGGAAATCGAGAGCTGCGCCTGACCAATGCCAATGAAAATTTCACGGGCACTTTCCTGATCAAACAAAACCCAGGTCGCTATCTTCCAACCGGGTTCCAGACTGGTGGTGGTCAGGTTGAGAAGCAGTGGGCATCTGTGGCGTTGAGTGGTGCTTCGGGTGGGCTGACAAAGGCGTCCAAGGTCGAGATTACCCGTTCAGCAACCCTCTGGCTGGACAACACAGCTGCCAACAGCAATGACCGTCTCAATGATCTGGGTATCATGGATCTCAAGAACGGGTACCTGCTGCTATCTACAAATGCCAGCGTGACCAATACCGAGAACTTCGGGAATGTGCACTCCTCGGTGGGAACCAACAAACTGTTCATTGATACGCGGGCAGGCGGTCGCGCTGACATTTCGCTGGAGAGCCTGAACATTTCAGAAGGTTCGGTGCTGAAGATCGCCCATGTGAACTCCACCGCAACTTGGGGGACGGCAGCTGGCACAGATCGCATTGCTTTGAACGATCTCGGCTCCATCACTCTGGTCGGGAATGCCTCGGGTAGCATGGACAGGGCGATTGTGCTCGGTGCCTTTGGTTCCATTTCACCAGGTGCCGGCGGCGCCACGGTGACACGTCCCCTGGCAGCCTTGGAGAATGCCCAGGCGCGGTCCAATGTCATGGCCCGTCTTCTGACGGTGGAGAACGTCGGCGGGGTGGACTACCTGCGACCACTGCTCAACTCCGAGTATGACACGAGCACTGCCGATCCGTCGGCAAATGCGAACTGGATGATAACCGGATCCTTGGGGACATTTGGCAACAAGAACAATGCCATCAACATTTCCACCAGTCGTGCCATCAACTCGATCACCGTCGGTGATACCTCCAATGACAACAGCAACGGTGAGTATGTGCGCATCAAGGATGGGGAGACTCTGACAATCAACTCCGGGATCATCAACTTCGCCAACTACGGATTCGGAAATGCGGTGAATACGGAGGCCTCCGTCCGGGGTGGAATGATCAGCATGAATGGTCGCATGGCCATCATCAACAGTGGCAGCTTCTGGGAGGATCTGGACCGCAATGAAGCGAACTACTACAACTACCTTTCCGGGAACAGCGCCTACATGCGCTCGACCATCATCAATGCGAATGGTTTGCTGAAGACGGGGCGGAACAATCTCTATCTGGATACCTGGAATCAGTTTATCGCGGGAAGCAAGGCCTACGTGACGGATGAAGCCAGCTTGGTGGTGCGTCATAGCGGTGCCCTTGGAGGCATTTCTGAGGTGGTTATCACGGGGCAGGGCAACTTCCTCCTTCAAGGTGGTGTAAACATCACAGGAACAGACATCCGGGTCACGCCTCTGGATACCGACCGGGTGATCCTGCGCTCTGAGTCCCACCACAACACTTGGGGTGGAAACATTATCCTGGATACTGTTGATTCCTCGGGGTCGAAGGAGAATCAACGGCATCGGCTCACCGCCTTGGCCAATGCCACGCTCACGGTCTACGGGGACATCTATGTGGACCCCACGGCCAGCGCCAATGCCACCGCGAGCGATCTCTGGGATGATTCATTCATCCTTGCACATGATAGTACTGCCAGCGGCATTGTGAACTTGCGGGGTAGAGTGATGGATCTTCCCACCGGACCTCTGGGTATGCCCGTCAATGTCCGTGGTGACACGGCCACGACGATTGACCGGAATCACGCGCTGCGCTTCCAGATTTCCGGTGCTGATGACGCCAACCTCAATGTCTTCCAGCAGTGGAATGCCACGGGACGCATCGATATCCGGCAGGGCTATTTTCGGGTGCTCTACGATCCCACGACTTCCCCAGATGGGACTGGCTTCCTGAGCGATACCGCCCGCAGCCGCATACTGGCCAATGACTACCTCACCCGCCTTGTGCTGGGAGGTGATGGCTCTACCGCGCAGACGTACCACTCCCACCTGATGCTCACGCGGGATGGTCAGGTCATCAACCATCCCTATTTGTACTCGCACAATGACAACCGAAATGGAACACAGACCATTGGTGGCGAGAACCGGAGTGGAACGGTATATCTCGGAAGTTCGGACAATAGCGTGAACTTCGGTCTTCAGTTTGTGAACCAGGGAGGAGATCGGGACGTTCGCTTCCTTCAGGTGCGTGGTGGAACCATGGTTTTCAACGGCCGCTTGGACGATGAAGGCACCAGCGTGAACTCGAGCATTTCCGTGGTTGGACCAGGCACGGTGAGATTCAATGGAAACGCCATTGGGACATCGGACGTGGAACGCTGGAATTTCATCGGTGGCAGCACGATTTGGGGGAATCACTTGGGGAACAACCGCTTTGCTCTCTCCTCCGCCGTGTCGACCTTTGGTGGTGGTACTCTCACCCTTGAGGCGCAGGCTTCTGCATTCTCCCAGTCGCTGTCCGGAAACATCTATCTGCTTGCCGGTTCGGGGGGGATTGAAGCGCAGAACAACACCACACTGACGCTGGGATCCGGCACGGCAGTGCTTACGCGTCGCTCCGGTTCCACGCTGGCCTTCACTGAATCTGGCAATGGAGTGATCAATTTCACGTCCGCCTCAGGCACCCCCTCTTCGGATGGGGATCGCTTCGACAGTTGGGCGGTATACGGCTCCGCGCTCAATAATATCACAGACTGGGCGGCCCGTAGCGGCACAAGCGGAGTACAAGCTTTTGCCGGATATGCGAATGATACCTTTACCTCAGGTAGTCACACAAATGTCACGACTAATGCGGTCTTGGGTGGCAGTACCTCTACGGCATCCATTCGTTTTGGCTCTTCAGCATCCATCGATCTCGGAGGAGCAGGCAACACGCTGACCGTGGAGAATGGCGGCATCCTCATTCCAACCTCGGTCTCCGGATCTGTGAACATCGGCAACGGGAATCTCACCAGCGCCTGGGCATCGGGCAACCATGATCTGGTCGTGCACAACTACGGCACCGGGACCACCACCATCTCGGCTGCCATTGTGGACAACGGGACGGACAAGGTGAATCTCGTGCATAGTGGAACCGGTACCACAGTGCTGGAGGCTGACAACACGTTCACCGGGGACATGCACATCAACGGCGGGGTGGTGAGCATTTCCTCTGAGGACCAGTTGGGCAATGTCAGCGGCACAATCGAACGCCTTATTCTCATGAACGGAGGCGGGAGTCACAGCAACAATGTTTCTGGTGGTACGCTCATTTTCAACACGTCCAATGCACCTGGCGCTGCGGCGACGGGGACGTTCAACACCAATGGAACAGGAAACGTGTCATCCGTTACTCTGACGGGCGGAGGCTCGGGATACACGAGCGGAGTATGGGTACAGTCGGAAACTGGGGCCTCGGGTGAAACCTACGCGGGCATCTGGGCCATCATGAATTCTGGTAACATCCATCTGAACGGTGGAACGCTCCAGATCACCAACGACATCAGTCTGAACGGGGCAAGAACAATTTTCCTGGGCGCAAATGGCGGCACCTTGGATGTGCAGGCTGGCAGGACGCTCACCATCAATGGCCTGATCACGAGTGAAGCCAGCCATGTGAATTCCGGCAACGGCTATGCCAATGCAGACCACGTTGGAGGAGCTACGCAGCGCTACACGGACCGGAATCCCGACATGGGGGACCTCATCATCGATGGAGGCGGTCGTGTCATCATTACAGGCAATCCTGATGGAGGCGGGGCGCGTTCTTACCTTGCTCCAGTGATCGGCGGTATTACCTGGATCAACGAAGGCATTTTGCGGCTGAGCATGCCGAGCTCTTCCGCCGCGGAGTGGTTGGGATCGAATCGGTCCTTTGCCGACAGTACCATCATTGGCGCCGATGGCACGCTCGAACTCGCAGGCGGCAATGGAGGCGATATCTACGAATGGTTCACCTTCGAAGGCAAAGGCTACCTGGGAGGAGGAACTATCCGGACTCTGGGCACGGCGCAGACTTATGACTTCACCGGACAACTTTTCATCGACAGTGACATCTACATCAACAACAAGAACGGATCGAACATTTACTTTGGTGAATCCACAGGCGCCTTCTACGGCCAGGGGGACATCATTCGAGGTGGTGCCAGTGGGGAGTTTCGCATCTACACGAATGCGCCTGAGTGGACGGGTCAGCTGATTCTCGGTGGCGGTACAAACCGCATCTATGGAAATGGGAAGATCGGTGGTGCAACAGGGCTCACTCTCTCTCGCAATGCGTATCTGGGACTTGGAAACGGGGGCACTAGTGAAAATCAGTTCGACGATCGCCTGCCGGACAATCTCGCCATCGACTCCAATGGTTGGACGCGCCTGCGCATGGAGGCGACCGGGGGCGTCTACAGTGGTGTGGAACGGCTTGGCAGATACACCGCTCGGTGGGGGACCGCGGGTATCGAAGTGGATCTCGGTGCGGATATTGTGGCCGGAGCGGCCAGGCTTCCCGGAGACTATGCAGGCTTCCGATTCTCCGAGTTGGTCCGAGATAAAGGCGCAGTGTTCCAGTTCCGCAACACGGACGGCGGTACCAGCATTGCTGGCGGGGACTTCACCTCACAGAGTGGTGGTAATCAGGCATTGTTCATGGTGGACACATTGCCGGAGATGTTTGGCTCAGGGGATGGCACCAATGGCGACACGAAGATCATTGCTGGATTCTTCGGTGGTACACGGGCGGAGTGGTTCAGTGACACGACGGATCAGCGGATGAGCGACACTTATGCGGCGCGGCACATGATGACTGCGGAGCAGGGGATAGATCCGACCACCGGAGAGACGGTCTACTACCTCCGTCCCTTGTCTGATGCTGAAGGTTCCACGGATTATCACAAGATTGGCAGCGCATCCACAGTCGTCAATGGATCGAGCCTCAGCGTGCTGAGGGATTGTGATGTAACCGCCGCGCAGAATCTCCGACTCACGGGTATTCAGACGGATGGCATTGGCGTGAATGAACTGACGGGACGCCGTGATCAGATTGTGACACTGGGTGAGGATATCACCATCAACTCCTTCTCCATTGGCCTCAACGTCTACGGTAATGGCGTGAACGGCAGCGGCGAGACAATGTCTCTGATGCTTCGCCGTGGCACCACGGTGACTGTGAATTCCGGCGTGCTGGCCTTTAACGGTCTCGGTGTGCAAAACCGCAACGGCGCTGGCCTGGATACCGGTGCAAACCTTGACATGCGAGGGTATGTTCATGGAGGGACCTTCGACTTCAACGGACAGCAGGCGATTCTGTTCAACATGAATCGCTGGGTCCATTACAACACGAGTGACGATCCCAATGCGTATCGCTCCGAAGACGGAGATAATACCCATGTTCGTATCAATACCTCCATTACCAACACGGGTGGCAATGGTCTCATCAAAGCGGGAGGCGGATCCATCTTTCTCGAAGGAGCCAACACCTACACAGGTGATACGACCATCGTAGAAGGCACGCTTTACGTAAGAAACAATCGGGCGCTGGGCCTGAGCGAACGGGTCAATGTGGTGGGAGATGGCCAGTTCGTCCTTGGCTACGGCACCTACGTTGATGGTGTCGACCTCTATGTCGGACCTCTCAACGGCAACAAGCTGGTGCTCTGGTCGGAGCAGGATGGCGGCTACTGGGGAGGCGATGTGATCCTCGACAACATTGATGCTTCCGGAAACGCCGGTGGATTCCAGCGCAACTTCACCGCGAGGATCGGGAACGCCAGTTCCGCAATCTTCACACTGGGTGGAGATATCTACGGAGGTGGGCTGGATGCCAATGCCTATGGGGTCGCAGGAGCGGAAGGCGGTGTTGCACGCATCTTCAGCACGCTCACCAGTGCCGCGGGTATGTTGGACATCCGTGGTCGGGTGCGTGACACAGCGACCGGTGCGGTGGGCGCTCCTGTTACCACTGCCAACCAGAATGACCTGCTTCGCATGGAAGTGGTGGCCAGCACCAATGAGAACACAGTACAGCTCTGGCAGTCGTACGATGCTGCCGGGCGCATCTCGCTCCTGAGAGGCTCCCTGCGCTATGCAGGAAGTGGAAACTTCTACACTGCTGCAGCTGCCGCCGCCGTCAATCCGAACAACTTCATGTCAGGATTCCACATGGGTGGCCGAAGTGTCATTGACAGCAATGGTGGATCTGGAACCGGAGACGCCACCTCCAACAGCAATCTGGGCTTCTTCCTCGCGAATGGGGGAACGACGTTCAATCTCTCTTCCTGGACGGTCGGCGGAGATCCCTATGATCCGGAAAACCTCAATGGGAATGACAACTGGGGCAGGGGAAATAACATTGGTAACTCCACGCTGGGTGGTGAGAATCGGAGTGGTGAGGTCATCTTTGGCACGGGCACCGGTACCGTGACCTTCACACCGTATCGCACGGCTGGCTCCAACCGCGATCTGCGCTTGTATGCAACCAAGGGTGGCGAGGTAACCATGCGAGTGAACTTCATCGATGGTGGAAATGCTGTGAATACAGTGAATACCTCGCTCACCAAGGTGGGCTCGGGCCGGGTGAATCTGCAAGGCTCCTCAGCTGGCGGGAGCACCGTGGAGGGACTGAATGTGCTGGGTGGTGTGGTGGTCATGGAGGGCTATGGCTCCAATCTGAATCGGCGTGTGGGTAATGGCGCGCGCCTCCTCATGGGCGGTGGTATCCTGGTCATGGACGGCAGCGAAGCCTCATTCACCGAAAACTTTGGCAGTTTGACTTTGAATCAAGGTGGCAACGGCATTGCGGCCCTTGGCAACGGACTTGGTGCCTTTGGCACCATCAGCATTGGAGGAACTGGCATCACGCGCAACGCGGGAGGGACGCTGCATCTCCAATCGATCGCTGGTGGCCTGGTTCGGTTCTCGGATGCAGCCATGGCCTCGCGGGCACGTCTGGGCTCTTTTGCCACGTTCGGTTCAGGCGTGGCGACCTCCACGATTGCCACGGATTGGGCTGCGACAGATGCCGCCGGGAACGTCATCGCCTTCACTGGCTATGCTACGGACACCTTCGGTGCGGGACAGCACACGGATATCACCAGTGCCGGTCTCGCGGGTGGGATCACAGATTCAGTCCGCTTCAATAGCGCGGCAGGAACCATTGCTACTGGCAATCTGGTCCTTAATGACGGCGGTATTCTGATCACCAGCAATCACACCGGTGGCACCGCCATGGCTGCTGGAGTCGGGATCACGACCAGTGGTACTGCGGTAGACCTGCTCGTGCACAACTATGCATCCTCCGCCGTGACCATCGCAGGTGATATCTCCGGTGGCCAGAATGTGGTGTTCACAGGCAGTGGCGAGACTGTTCTCTCCGGCACGAATACCTACACCGGAACTACGCACCTGAACGGCGCTGCCATTGTTTCTGTGGATGGTATAGAGCGCTTTGGCGCTACCTCGGGTTTTGTGATGAATGGGGGTACGCTTCGATACACGGGCACCGCACCCAGCTCGGTGCTCACTGCTGGAGTTGTCCTTGGCGGCAACGATGGCAACATCGATGTCACCGATGTTGGCGGTGTGTTTGTCTCCAAGGCGGTTTTCAGTTCCGATGCCAATGTGATTTCCACCTATGGCACGAACCCCAACAGCGGAGGGCTGTTCATCACTGGTGCCGGTACTTTCCAGATGGGTAACCGGGCGACCGAGACGACTGTTGCCGATGTCGCTGGCGTGATGAACACGTACACAGGTGTGACCGTGATCGGTGATGGTGTCCAGGCGACACGTGTGGACGTGCAGGGCATGACAAATGACTCCGGCAACAACGTCTATATTACCCCGTTTGGCACCACGGAGGGATGGGCAGATGGCACCATTGTCCGGAATAACGCAACACTTGAGCTGTCTCCAAAACGTGGCGACGTCAACCACGACAGTCAGATTCGCCTCCGTGAGTGGCTCCAGTTTGGCGAATCTGCGGCGGACAACGTTACACTGCGAATGACCACGCAACGGGAAGTCGCGATGGATGGCATGGTTCATGTCGTCGGCAACCTTCTGATCGAGGTGGGTAACGGAGGATATGCCGATGCGAATGGTACCGGCAACGGTACCCTTACTTTCGGTGCCAATGAGGGCGGACTCTATGGTGATGGGAACATCATCATCAATGGCGACGGCACGGTCTCATTCCGCAGCAGTATACCTAACTTCACTGGGAGCATTGACATTCAGGATGGCAATCTCAATGTCTATGGCAATGGACTCCCCTTTGGTTCAGGCACCTCACCGATTATGATGGGGCTCAATGGTGAAACGGGCCAGGTTCGGCTTCTACATTTGGCAGAGAATGGGTCCAACAGTCCCACCACTGCCTTTGACAGCGGTGCCACGGACTACACGATCGCGCGTGACATCATCGTACGAAACACGTCCCAAGATGTGCGCATCGGTGGTGGATACTATGCGCTGAACGGCACCGTTCGCTTCACCGGCAAGATCCAACTCGGAGATGGCGGCCCTGGTTCCACACCCACTGTGCGCCTCTACTATGAAGACACGGAAGGGCTTGATCAAGCCATCTACGGTGTACAGCAGCAGACCATTCTGGAGTTCTCGGGCGGATTCAGTGGGGCAGGAAATTTGCTGATCGATGTGAACGAAGGTGGGAGTGCCAACGATACCATTCACGATATCTATGGAATCTTCCACTTCACGGCAGACAATAGTGCCTGGACTGGCATGCTGGATATTGGAGCCGATACGGGCACATCAAGCAATCCACCGGCCGTGGACACGGACGATACCAACGTAGTCCGCTTGGGGCATGTGAACGCACTCAATGACAACCTAGTGCGATTCAGAAACTCGGGAATCCTACAGATGGCCGGCCTGAGCAAGATCTTCACTCAAAATTTCCTATTCATCGGAGGGGCAGGCTTTCATACTAGCTCTCGAATTGAAAACGCTGGCCCGGTAGATGCCTGGGTGACGTTTCACTCATTGCAAACTGGCCTGCAGTATCAGGACATTGGAGTGGGCTTGGCTGATGGAACTTACTGGACGGATCTTGGAAACGTGACCGGAAAGCTTGGGGTCATCAAGACTGGCTCGGGTAATACAGTGCTGGGGGCTTCCACCGGCGGTGGAAATGCTCCTGGCTCATTCAGCAGTTACTCCGGGGATACAAGAATCCTGGAGGGGATTCTCTATGCCGGATCCAACAATGCCTTTTCGCCGAACTCAAGGTTTGTAGTGAGCGACAATGCGGAACTCAGTCTCTATTGGGATGATGCCAGCGCCGGGTTTGACAATATGATCGGTTCGTTGGTCGGAGCGATTCTCGCTCGAGTGGACATTCAGAACTCAACTTTCCGTGTGGGTGGAGACGGCACACATGATGCGGACTTCGCCGGTGTCATTTCTGGTGCGGGGAACCTGTACAAGGTAGGTGCTGGGACACAGAGGCTCTCCGGAACGAATACGTTTTCGGGTAACGTGGCGGTGAGCCAAGGAACGCTTGTTGGTGGTGGCAACAACGCTTTTGGTGATGATTCGAACATCATCTATCTCGGTGGATTCCCCAATGATGGGAACAACCCTCTCGACGCCCGAGTGGAACTGCTGCTGGATGGTGCTGCAAGCGCAGTGAATCAGACCATTGTAATGAACGCGTTTGACGGGAATGACGAGGGCATTGTGGTCATCGGCACAAGAGCGACAAGTGGCACCTACGGGCTCACCAGTTCTGCGACGGTCGAAATGGCGCAGAATCTGTTCGCGGAGAGCGCCGGGACCTCGACCTTCCGGTTTGGTGGTGCCATCAGCGACTCTGGTTCGGAGAGGTCCATCATCAAGGTGGGATCTGGGACTGTTGAATTGGCCGAAGGGAATGTCTACGGCCCGGCGGGAGTTGCCGGAGCTGCCATCAATGGCGGGACTGTGATCCGTCATGGCACCCTCACCATCTCCAATGAGTTTGCTTTGGCCAGTACGGTGGTGGAGATGGGCGACACTCATCGTGCGCTGAGCCAGAATGCCTACTTGGCCACAACAAAGTCACTCATCTCGCCTGGCGCGGGGAGCTTTGATGCCTCAAGCAACGGCGCCGGTGGTGCTGGCACAGGTGCCTTTCTCAACGTGAAGGCTGAGGTCGACGGCGTTGCCATCACATCGGCGGACGTTGGCAAATGGATTCTGGTGAAGGATGAAGGGCTCGACCCCGAGCGCAATGGCGTGTACCGGATCGTGAGCGTGGACCCCACCTGCGGACAGATGAATCTCGTCCGTGCGAGCGAGTTCGATGACAGCACTGAGATGTTGTACGGGACCAGTGTCGGAGTGACTTCGGGCACTTATGCAGGCCTCAGGTACTTCATGGGTTCCAAGGATATCACCTCTGTGAATGCGGATAACACGGATCCTGTTCATTGGATGGCGGAGACTGGGAACCCGGACATCGCATTGCTTGCCACCCAGTCAGGCATGCTAATTTCCAATGCGTTTGATATCAATGATACGAACGGCAGTGGAACTACGACGATCGGTGGGACATTCACCACGGGTACCACCACCTTCGAAGGAAGCGTCACCCTGCAGCATCATTCGGTGCCGGGTGTGGACAATCTTCGGGAGATTGTGCTGACATCGGCGTCCAACGATGATGACGGGACAGGAGCTCGTGGCACCATCTTCTCAGGCGTTATCTCAGAGGCGGACGCAGGGGATACTCTGTCCGTCCGAGTGACTGGTCCAGGCACGGTCACGATGTCCAATGACAATACCTACAAGGGCAAGACCACGGTTGCCTCGGGCACATTGGCTCTTGAGGGGGCGGGTTCCATCAGCCAGACATCCTGGCTTGAGGTGGCCCAAGGTGCGAAATTTGATATGGCAGCGGTAAGTGGCGGAGACTATACCCTGGATACCGTAGTCAGCGGCAGTGGAACCATTGTCACGGGTTCCGGAAAGTTCACGGTCGGAACAAATGGCGGCGTTGGTGTCTTGCGTCCTGGCATGTCGAGCAATCCATCTGATGTTGGCACGGCTGGCAATCTCGTGGGGACACTTACGGTGACCGGCAACCTGGAACTCGCTGGCTCAGCCACGGGAACCGAGCGTCTCGTGCTGCAACTTGGTACCACCAACGGGGCTGACTACAATGATGCTGCCAATTTTGGTGGGCATCTCGCGGCAGGTACGTTCAGCACCTACCTTCAGAGTCAGGCGGATACCTATGACACGTTTACAGGCGGGAATCATGATCGCGTGGTCATCACCGGTTCGCTGGAACTGCACGCGGGTGGTCAGATCGTCGTGAGTAATAGTGATGGCTCCGCCTATTCGCCGATGTTTGGGGATGTCTTCAACCTTCTGGATTGGGCTGAGGGGATGCTGGTGCCGAACGACTTCGATTCTGGATCCACAAATACATTCGGTGGTTTGAATGGGGACTTGGATCTGCCGACTCTCAGTGGGGGCCTCTTCTACGACACGAGCCTCTTTGCAAGTCATGGCATTTTTGTCGTGGTCCCCGAGCCGGGTCGTGTCCTGCTCCTTATGCTGGGACTGATTTGCCTGATTGGCCGCCGTCGGCGCTAGGCAGACGCAGCTGTGCACTGTGCGGACAATTCTCAACGATAACACCATCGCATCATGAAACCAGTTGTAACGTCCAAGCTGGCCGGACGCACTCGCAAGGGCCTCGCCTTAGTCACCGTCGTCAGCGTGCTCATGCTGGCTACCATCCTGCTGCTGGCGCTATTTTCCACGACTCAGACGGAACTGGAGTCCACGGTGGCATATTCAGATGGGGTGATGGCGAGAACGCATGCCGACTCAGCGGTGAATATCGTCATTAATCAGATTCAAACCGTGGCCCAACAGGATGAAAAGGTGCCCGGACTTGAAATCTGGACGTCGCAACCCGGCATGGTGCGGCAGTACCGTGAGAATGGTGTGCTGTTACGTGGGAATAAGTTGTATTCAGACTCAAAGATGATCGCCTCCACAGAAAGGGAGATCATCGAGGACGTGCCTGCGGGCAACTGGAAAGACTTTCCAGAAAGGTATGTGGATATGAATGAGCCGGCGGTAAGACCGGGTGAGATTCCCGGGCAGGAGCGCGTCATCTTTCCCATCATTGATCCACGAGCATTCTCTCCCGACAAGGATCGGTCGGTGGAAGGCTTCTCCTACAGCAACCACGTCAACGGCACCTCAGGGGCTGCCCTGCAGGGAGTAGTGCTGCCCAGTGGCGGAGCGAATACCGAGGCCCGTCTCCCCATGCCAGTGGAGTGGCTCTATGTGTTGAAAGACGGATCGTTGGGTTTCTTGGACGACCAGAACATGTTCATCGGAGCTTCTGGACAAAAGGCAACGGTGGCAAATCCCATCGTGGGGCGCATCGCTTTCTGGACGGATGACGAGTCTGCGAAGATCAACATCAACACGGCAGGAGAGGGGACCAATTGGGATACGCCTCGTCTCTACCATGAGCGGGACGGACAGTGGGCAAGGTACCAGCCCATGATGTATGAGTACCAAAGATATCCCGGCCATCCCTCCACGGTATGCATGAGCACGGTCCTATTTCCAGGACAGGACATGAATCCGCTTGTTTCTGAGACTGCGGCTTTTAACAAGGCCCTCGATTTCAAAGAAAAGATCTACGAGCTGATGCCGAAGATACTGCCGGGTGGATCCAAGGCTGGTTCCGTACTTGTGCCGGTGTCGCGGGAGTTTTCTCCGACAGACTTCAAGAATGTCCAGCAAGCGCTTGGCGAGAGACTTTTCGCCAGTGTGGATGAGTTCCTTTTGCAGTCCAAGATAGACGGGACTGGCGAGCGTCCGGAGATTGATTTGGGAGACTCCGGACTTTGGGCGGGAATGAACCGGGCAGATGTGATTGAGCGACTTCGCTTCTTCCTGACGACCCGTAGCCGTTCGTCAGAAATCAACCCGTTCGGCCTCCCGAAGATCGCCATGTGGCCGCTGCACAGGAACAAAGGCAATGATTATCGATCTGTATTCGACCAGACAATCGCCTACTGCTCCACCATTGGGGGCAGGGACTATTTCTTTACCCGCGAGAATTGCGCCAGCCAATCGGAGTTGAGCACCATCGGCCGGAACATGCAGTTGTTCAATGGGCTGATGGCGCAGATGAAAAAGTCCATTCCAGGCTTTGGCACGAGCGCGTCGGCAACTTACGAAAACAAATACGGCGACAATCTTCAGCAGATTCTCATCGAGATCTTTGATTACATCCGTACGACGAACTTGTACGACGATACCATCGCCGAGAAGACCGTTGGAGAAAACCCACCGATCACCGGACTTCCTTCGGCTCGACTGAATGCCTATCTGACAACTGGGGGCATGAAGGCAAAGACCTTTACCCCCATGCGGAATGCCACAGGCTCAAGCTTTCCTGGTCATGGTCAGGTAATGCCGACGGTGCTGCCCAAGGCAAAAGACGAGGTGTACCGTGGCATGGGTCGCTTCCTCACCATAAGTGAAGCGGGCTTGCTCTTTGTCTGCAATGCGGAGGGGACAGACACGGCCGGCGGCAAATCTGCCCTCAAGATCACTCCAAAAGTGCCGCCGGGGGATACCAACTACACACCGCCGACCTGGCGCGGCGGTGTCTGGGGGCCGTACAACAACTGGTACTCCAATTTCCCACCATTGAGCCCTGCTCAAATGCAGGCCAAGACTTTTTACAAGACACGCTACCCAACGGGGCACGAACTTGAAGGATTCGCCGGGGATAATCCCATGCACCCGGGTTACAATCCGATGAACTGGAATTGGTGCCTTGAAAAGGACACGCCGCTGCCCAAGGACACGAAGCGGGTACAGGCGACCTTCTTGCTGGAATGGTTTTGCCCCGCAACGGGCTGGACACTCATCAATCCAGATCTGGCAATCGAGGTGGATGCGAGCCAGCTCACCATCGGGGGTAAGAAGATGTTTCCGGTCAATGGGGGCAAGACCTTGATCCGCCCCTACCAACACATGAGCAATGCCTGGGGAATCTATCAGCGCGGAGGCACCATATCGTATCGCGCGTTCTTGCAGGGACGGAAGCTGCCTGCAGTGGCTGCGGGCGTGAATGGGAACACCAATGGCAGCCTCGTGGAAGACACCAATTACCAGCAGTACAAGACCCAGTCGGGTATCCTGAAGGATTGCATCCAATACAATCTGGTAAGCGACTTCCTCGACATTCCCAACTCCGCGACGGAGGGAATCGACTTTGGCGGTGGGAAAGTCATCGTAAAAATCCTGACCAACGAGGAGGCTCCCAAGACACTCCAGACCTTCACCTTCAACTTCCCCGGCAGGAAATTTCCATCGCCCACTCTTGCCACCAGAAGTGAGGACACCAGCTGGGGAAAAAACTCGGACGGTTCGTGGTGGGTGAGGCAGCCGGTACCCGCTCCCTACTGGTGGGCTCTCCATGCGGATGGCGCTCTTGGTCGCGACAAGACAACTGGAAAGATCACGGCTGAGGCCGCTGCAGACAAAACCCGCATGGGCGGGCGGTTCCGCTTTATTGGAAGCGAAATTGGCAGCTATGGCGATCTTCCTGGTACAGGGACCTACAACCGGGGGAACCTGGTCATTCCGGATGACACACTTCAATCTCTGGTGCTCCGGCATGGGGACCCGCGTCTGACGATGGGGCAGTTTATGGTTCCCGAGTCGGAGTTTCAGGAGCACCGCTACTATGGCCAGAAGACGCTCGCACACAATATTGTGCTGGCACACTGGAGCGACGGTCCTGGGTTGGATCGCGGTGAGGATAAGAAGGGGTGGCGGCTGGTGAAGGATGCCAACTATCATTCAAGCTTCCTGCCAGACCATCCGTACTCGTCAGCGACTGGTGTGGGCCTCCAAAAATATGCCGACTTTGATCGTGGTATCACCAATCAGACGGATGGTGCCTATATCAACAAGCCTGATGAGGGCAATACCTACAGCAAGCTGAATGTTGATACGGGAGAGCAACTCGTTCCCTATTTCACAGACCCGTGGGTGGCATGGATGGGTGGGTCGACGTATTTTTCACCGAATCGTCAGGTGGCGTCTCCCGGAATGTTCGGCTCGCTGCCCACAGGAGTGCATGATTCCGGAGCTTCTCCAGCGGGGAGAAGACGCGAGGCGTGGCGGACATTATTTTTTCGCCCACAGACTTGGAGCCAGAAGCAGGGGCAGCAGGCACACATCGGCGCACCACGAACGCTCAAGGGATATGGCCCAAGTTCCGGGATGCCAAACCAGGGTGTGGACCCTCCAGACTACCTGTTCATGGATTTCTTCTGGATGCCTGTGGTGGAGCCTTATGCCATCAGCGAACCAGGGGCTACGAGCGGAAAGCTGAACATTAACTACCAGATCGCGCCCTTCCGCCACATCACTCGATCGACGGGTCTGCAGGCGGCATTTAAGAGCGAGATGCTCACAGCGGTAGCGCATGGCGATGCAAACATCTATCTTCGCAGACCGGGTGGAGCTCCTTCAAATGGGGGGCAAGCTTGGTTCTGGGACGAAACCAGCAGCTCCTCCAAGGGTAGAAAGTACTGGCACAGGCAGATTGATTCGGATGCTACGCTCAAGATTTTCCAGGAGCGTTTCAACTCCGGATTTGCATTCATCTCACCAGCCCAGATATGTGAAATGTATCTGCTGCCAAAGCGCGTGAGCGAGTATGACACCCTCGCTCCGGAGAAGTGGCCTGAAAAAATCTCGGATCTTCTGAAGCCCACCGGAAACGGAAGCATCCTCAAGTTTTGGGAGGACCACGCCATCACCGCAGAGAACCTGAAGGAGCGTCCCTACACAAATCTCTATCCGCGGCTGACCACGCGCTCGAACACATACCAGGTGCACGTTCGCGCGCAAACCGTTCGCAAGGCGCGCTCCGTGGGTCCGGAGAAGGTGGACGTGACTAAGGACAGCATCACCTCAGAGTATCGCGGCTCAGTGGTTCTTGAGCGCTATCTGGACCTGACGGATCCGCGGCTGAAGACAGTTGACTTTGCTGCCGGCGCTCCGGGAACGAAGCCTTCGCTGGAGGCTTATCACCGCGTTCGAGTGCTGAACCAGAAGCGTTTCGACCCGTGATCATCACAAACTCACAACGAACACACTCGCGATGAAACTGAAACGTTCCCCATTCATTGTCCAGCCCGGTCAGCAGGGGTTTTCCTTGATTGAGGTGTCCTTGGCCGTCGCCATTGCCGCGGTGGGATTCATCACATTGTTGGGGCTCCTTCCCCAGGGGCTGGATATGGCACGACGATCCGCGAACCTCGCCTCGGAGGCCCGCATTGTGCAAAAACTCTCGGGTGAGTTGCAGTCCGCGTCATGGGAGGAACTGCAATGGAAGGGATATGGGAAGAAGCGATACTTCAACGATCAGGCCATGGAAATTTCCGAGGCGGAGCTCTCGAATCCAGCTGTTTCGTTTTCGTTGTCGTATGTTGCATGTGTCTATCTTCCGGATCAGGGATTGGACCTTATGCTGCCTGCCGGAAGAGGTGCGAAAACGGCTGCGGCCACCTCTGCGCAGAACAATGCCCGGCGGCTTGGGATTGCGATAGTGCCGACGACCAATGCTGGCTATCACTTCGGTGGAGGAATGGCTCAGCGTCACGTCATTCATCCGGTCATCATCGCCAGGATGAATGCTGAAGCCCGGTAGTCCTCGAAATCGGCATCTGCCCGGACCTACGTAAATCGTCAATCGCAGTCATGACTCACTCACGCAAACACGCCCTGGAGCGACAGCGTTTTGCCCCTTCCACGGCATTCACGCTGGTCGAGCTTCTCATATCCATGGTGGTGCTCTCCATGATCCTGATCATCGCCACATCGGTGATGAATGAGACACAAAAGACCTGGCTGCAGACGACGGCCAGATCCGAGCAGTTCAGGGATGCCAGGCTGGCGTTTGAACAGATCACACAGAACTTGAGGCAAGCAACGCTGAATACCTACATGACGTACCAGTACAACGATGGAGATACACCCACCGTGCCTGAAAACAAGACCCAGGCACCGCTGAAGTACCTCAGGCACTCGGAGCTTCAGTTTGTCACGGGCAGAGCTGCCACTGTGTTGGGTGTCGGGGCCAATCCTGAGATTCCCGGGCACTGTGTCTTTTTTCAGGGAGCTGTTGGCGTGACGCAACGCGACGGCTACGAGAGCCTGGATAGATTATTGTGCAGCCGGGGATACTTTATCATCTACGGAGATGATGCCGCATACCGTCCTGCACATGTCACCACCGCTAGGACCCGCTTCCGCCTCATGGAATATCGGCCACCCGCCGAGCGGAACGAAGTTTACTCGGTCACACCGGGAGTATGGTTCCAGGATGCGGAAAAGGAAGTCGTCGGAATGGATGAGACAGCGACACGGGCAGCATACACACGGCCTGTGACGGAGAATATCATTGCTCTTATCATTTCTCCGAGAGTGTCTGATGCAGAAGCCAAGGAGAGCGGAAGGCTGCCCAATTGGATGGCCCCTGACTACGCTTATGATTCAGTTAAGGTTAGAGGGGAATCGACCAATAATCTCCAAGGCACACAGCATCTCCTGCCTCCCCTGGTTAGGGTCACGCTTGTTGCCCTGGACGAGACATCGGCAAGACACCTCGAGGAACGCTCGGGAACCAATGTTCCTGATCTGCTCCCTCCCAACACGTTCACCAGTGCGGCAAACTATGAGCAGGACATGCTGGCGCTGGAATCCAGACTTCAAGTCCAAAAGCTGAACTATCGTGTCTTCACAACCACCATTGGACTGAGAAACTCCAAGTGGGCCATGTACGGCCATTAAGCATGAAAATACCGGTCAAGTCCCCGCTGCTTCCCTCTATTGCAAGCCTGACACGACGGGCATTCACGCTGATCGAAATGATCACGGTGATCACCGTTGTGGCCGCGCTGATGGTGATAGCCACTCCCTACCTCATGGAAACCATCCAGGCAAACAGGCTTACCTCCGCGGGTGAGGGACTGATGTTTCGCATAGCCCGGCTACAGCAGATTGTGGCTACTACTGGCAAGCCGGGGGAGATCCGGTTCTTCAAGTTTGAGAATGAGGATGCGGAGGGGTTTCAAGCCTACCAACTTTTTGCGCACAATGAGTCCACAGGGCAGCTCACAGCGGTGGAGAATCCTGTGTATTTGAGAGGGGACAATCTCGTATTCCTGGAGGGTCAGCTTTCACCCCTGCTCGATCAGGCTGCCCACGGAGCAGCCAGTGGCTCATGGCCACGCCCAGCCGCGGATGAGCCTTTCAAGTCCATGGCAGCGCAATATCTCCGCATCGCGTTCTATCCGGATGGTTCCACAAGTCTGGTTGTACCCTTGCGTTCATCCTACCTTACTCTCGCCGCAGAGGCTGGTACGAGCAGGGGCATGACAGCTCCACCTCCCAACTACTACACGATCCAGATTGATCCTGTGACTGGTCGTGCAAAGTCATATCGGCCGTGAGAGTTGCCGGGTGGAGGGGGCGTTGGCAAAGCGACTGCACATCACCTCAATGCATGAGGTGATTGCCTCACATCCCCGGCGCTGCATGTTTCATTTCATGCAGTCCTGAATCTCGGGACACGGCAACGCACAGACGTGCCTCCTTGGGGGAGGGGGGCCACACTGAATTCAGCATTCATGGACCGTGCCCTGTACTCCATGGTGCGCAATCCCATGCCATTGCCTCGGGTCGTCGCGTTTTGAATGCCTCGTCCATTGTCCACGACTGACAGTTCCAAAGCTTGGTCGTCGCCATCCAGGGTGATGCTGATGGTGTTTGCACCGCTGTGGCGAAGGGCGTTGCCGAGGGCCTCCTGTGCAATGCGGTACAGATGCAGCGCCTTCTGGGGATCGTGTTCATTGACGTCTCCACCGCTTTGAAAGCGTACCTTCGCTGTATACATACAGGCTGACGTCCCACACAGATCCTGCAAGGCTGCTGCGAGGCCGGCTTCGTTGTTCATCACCGGAGAGATGCCGCGTGCCAGATCCCGGGTCTTGGTCACAGCATCTTTCAGGAGGGATTCAATGTTCCGCAGTTCCGTGTGTTGTGGAATCCCTTTCGTTTCGAGGTCATGCCTCACGATCCCCAGTGCGCATTTGATGCCTGCAAGGTACTGGCAGATGCCGTCGTGGAGATCGCGGCCAATGCGCTGCTGCTCTTCTTCGCTGATGCGGACGATCTGGCGCTCAAGTTCGCTGGCGCGTTCGAGCGCCCGCAGACGGCCTCGTTCCGCATTGCGTTTCACGCGGAGCGCTCTTCCTCCCACTGCTACAAAGAGGAAGTAGGTCATTCTGCTCAGACTCGCCCACAGGTATCCCCATCCTGTGGCGTAGGGGTGCTGATCCTCATTGGCGAGCCACCACACGCCAGAGCTGGCCAGAGCGAACAGAATCGCGCTGAAAAGATTTCCGTACCAGACAACAAGGAGAATTGGTACTGCATAGAATACGAAGAGGCTCAGCTCCCAGCCGGTGGACCAGTCAAGCCAGCCTACAAATAGCATCAGCAGGATCGCGATCAGTGACAGCCATGGATTTGTCAGCCATGTTGCTGGGTTCCTGTCGTGTGCCTCAGTGTTTCTGTATATGCCCGCTTGCGGTAGCATCTGGCTGTTCGTGGAGCAGATGTCGACAGGACATGGGCGGAGCTGGTTGCTGGAGGCCTGCATGCGCGAGATGCAAAGTGGTTTGCCTAGGTCTTTACCTGAGCGACTGCGCTCAGACGTTTTGATTCACCCCAACGGATGGCATAGCGGGTTACAGCCGCTCCATCCTCCAGCTTCAGTTTGGCCCGGATGTTTGCCCGATGCACATCCACAGTCTTGGGACTGATGTTCATGGCATCCGCGATTTGCAAGGAACTCCGTCCTTCTCCCATCAATTGGAAGACTTCAAACTCCCTATCGGTGAGGGTGTCGAGGCCGTCGCTGTTTCTTGGTGCCGTCCCTGAAGTGAATGCCTCGAGAATGGTATCCGCAACTTCCTCGCTCAGCCACAATTTGCCGGTGACCACCTTGCGCAATGCACGTTCGAAGGACTCGTAGTCGGCGCTCTTCATGAGGTAGCCCTTGGCTCCTGCTCGAATGGCCCGTTGTGCATAGAGGGTTTCCTCGTGCATGGAGAGCACAAGGATCGGCACCTTCGGGTACAATGCATGGACATCCTTGATCAATTCGAGCCCGCTCCGTCCAGGAAGGGTGATGTCTACAAGCATCACATCGGGGACCTGCTGCTCCAGCTGTTTCAGAGCTTCTCCGGCATCGGACGCCGTCCACACGCAGTGGAAGTTCGGAAGGCTGTCTATGAACTGCCTCATGCCTTCACGGAGGAAGGTATGGTCATCGACTACCGCCACTTGGTGCGATGCAGTCGCCGCTTTCAATTCTTTGGTTTCAATCATACGAGATGGAGCTTGTGCCGGCAGCAACTGGACCTGCGTGTGCACACTTTTATTTTTTACCTCTTCGATTAGTTTAAAGGGGAACGGAGACCCCGTAAGCGGGGGAGATCTTCAACGCGGAGCAAGAGGCTTGCACAAGCGCGCCTAAAGATAGTGCTCAGGTGCTGCTTATGTGTGAGAGGTCCCTGCGGCGATGGTCCCAACGAATGTGCTCGTCTTTATCTATTCAGAATCAGACCCTTGAGTGACAGGCATACGGCCTGCCAACGGTGATGCATCGTGGATGCGGCAATGCAACAGGGAGTGTCAAAAAAGGAGTGCCAACCTTTATCAGGAAAGTCTTTCCACTATTCAGGCCGGTGTTCTCCACACCCGTTCCGGCCAATCACTTCCTAATATTTGGGCAATCGCTTCCTTCAGTTTCTTCTTTCGCCCTGCAACCGTTTGTTTAAAGCCGTCCGGTACGGCGTCTCCGCTGAGGGCGACGGTACCCTTCTTCCTCCACAGTAGTTTCTGGTGGTCTTTTCCTTGGCGGATGGCTTCGGCAAGTTCTACAGCCAGAGCGGCGGGACTCCACCGTTTTGCCATGGAGTGGATTTGCCTGTGAGTCCTTCGGACTTGATTGGCGGTGCCTTGTTCAACGTTTACTTCCCAGTGCTGCATCTCGGCTCTTGTGGAGCCCAGGGTTGTTCCTCCATGCCGCTCGATCTGAAAGGAGAGCACGGGTGGATTCCACTGGACCTTTTCGATGCGATGCAGCTTTTCCGCGTGCATACCGCCTGCTGAGGAACCGCTGAGTCGAGGCCAGGCTTCTCTCAGCAGGAGCACCAACGTGTGCTCATCTTGGACGGAGCCCGCGGCAATGGAGCGCAGATAGTTCGCGAGTGTTGTGACGGCGTAGTGCATCATCGTGTTTCATCTCACGTATGTGTGGGTGGCATGGGCGGGCGGGACGCGCTACGCCCGGAAGAGAGTTCCGAGTTTTCTGCCGAGGAGAAGCCCTGCGCCTAGAAGCGTGATGCCCAGAAATACCATGGCCCACACACCAAGAGCGGAGGCGAGATAGGGACCATTCCCCAGTGAAGCCACGAGTGCATAGATGGCTTTGGTAATGGGATAGTGGATCGACTGCTGGGCGAGGATCATGGAGTCGGATACTTCCAGCATGGCGAAGGCAAATGCGAGAAGACCGCCCGCAATCAGGTTGGGCATGATGAGTGGAAGGGTGACTCGCGCCAGCGCACGCAGCGGAGGAGCGCCAAGATTTTGTGCCGCATATTCGAGTTCAGGGCTGATCTGTTGAAAGCCGGCACTGGCACTGCGCACCACATAGGGGAGCCGGCGCACGGCATAGGCGATGACCAGCAGTAACAACGGATTCTCTCCCAGCATGAGCCAGTGAAGAGGTTTGCCTTCACGAGACATCGCCAGGAAACCAAAGGCCAGCACGAGCCCTGGCACCGCGAGGGGGAGCATCGCCGCTGCGTCGAGGAGATGACGTCCCCAAATGCGGGTGCGCACGGTTACATATGCAATGCCGATGCCCAGTACGAGATCGAGGATGACGGCTAGTGAGGCGTACTTCAGGCTGTTCGAGACAGAGGGCAGGGTGAGTTCATGCCCAAGCGCTTCGCCGAAGTGTTTTAGCGTCAGTCCTTCTGGCAGCACGGTCCCATACCAGTCCGTGGATACGGAAAGCAGGAGCACACCCAGATGCGGAATGACGGAAATCGCAATGCACAGCGCAAACAACAAGCTGCAGGCCATGGCCAGGCCCATGGGGAGACGTTTCATCACCCTGCCGGTGGTGGCTCTCCCTCCTCCCATGACGCTGCCCCGCTCAAAGACCAGCTTGCTCAGGAGGTACAGCACGACGGTGAAGAGCAGCATGATCACCACCAGCGCGTAGGGCAGGGGATTGTCGCTCAGGTCTTTGATTTCATCGAAGATCTGCACGCTGGTCACCCGACGGAAGTCAAAAACCAGGGGAACACCGAGTTCGGTGAAGGCCCAGATGAACACAATGGTGCCGCCCGCGAAGATGCCGGGCATGATGAGTGGCAGCGTGATGCGCCAGAAGCGCATTTGCGGTGGGCAGCCGAGATTGGCAGCCGCTTCCTCCAGGGCCGGATCCAGATTCGAGAGAGCGGCTACGATATTCAGATAGAGTATGGGAAAGAGGTGCAGGACATTCATGATGATGATGCCCGTCATCTGTCCCTGGCCCAGCCAGTCCGCAGGGTGTTGTGCATCCATGAAACCCGCTTTAATCAGCAGGCTGTTCAATGCCCCTGCCTGGCCGAGCATCGCACGCACGCCAATCGCACCCACGAAGGGAGGAAGGATCATTGGCAGAAGGACGAGTGCGTTCAGCACGGTCCGTCCGGGAAACTCAAACTTCGAATAAACCAAGGCCAGCGGCAACGAGATCAGCAGGCAGCCAGCCGTGCTGCCCACGGCCATGATCAGGGAATTTACCAGTCCCTCGCGATAGATGGGGCTGGCAAAGATGTTCCAGACATATTGCAGGGTGAAGGTGTTCTTGTCGGAAATGAATGCCGCCTTCACCGTCTCCCAGAGCGGCAGCACAAAGAAGAACGCGAAAAATGCGATCACGCTGAAGAAGATGGCGAGGGCGACAGAGCGGGACATTCGGGCGTGTGGAGAGGTGCTGGCTTGTTTTTCTACTGACCGCCCCCGGCCAGATCCTCGGCTCGTTTGTACTGGGACCGAAAGTGCATCGAGAGCTCCCGTGCTTTGCGCATTTCCTGCGTCTTGTTCTTTTTGGCAAGCATGGCCGCGAGCTCCATGGCGGCGTCATAGTTCACCAGACTCACATCGCTGAAGATTTCGGTGGAACGTTCTGGCAGATGCGCACCGGCGATTGAGCCCCAAGCCTGGCGAAGTTCATCGTGGTTCTCCACACACATGGTTTTCACGAGGAAACGCAGGACATTGAATAGAGGACCGGTGCGCTCGGGATGGTACGTGAAAGCTTTTGCATCTTCATAGGGATTGGCCTGGGCATCGGTCATCCGGCTACGATTAGCCTCGGTATAGAAGTCCTTTCGAGCCGGCAGTCGCCGCAAAGCGTAGCGCTGCGGGCCGCCCGGCGTCCCAGGAGCGTAGTTCCAGAGGCGCTGGCCTTCGTCGCTCATGACGAATTCCATGAAGGCGGTGGCCGCCTCCGGTTCTTCCGCACCGCGCAGCATGCCAATGGGATCCACGCTGATGCCCGTGCCACCCACCGGAATGACAAATCCCACCCGCGCGGTGCCGTCAGCCTTGCGCACCATTTCTTCAAAGGAATAGCCATAGAAGTCGATGCACATGCCCGCAGCGGCGTCGCCCTGGGAGACTTCCAGGGGGATTTTGGTGGCATTATCCGTGAAGTAGCGCGCATTCGCCGAAATGCGCTGGATGAGCTGCAATCCACGTGTCCAGCCGATGCGGATTCCGGCATTGACCATGTCCTTCTCTTTTCTCAGCTCTCCCGGCTTCTGCCGTATCTCGTCGATCGCAATCTGCATCTGCTGCTGCACGAGTTGATCAAACGCCTTCGTCACAGTCCCGCTCTTGTTGGGATCTGCGAGCGCGATCTGGCCGCGATATTTTGGGTCTGCGAGGTCAGCCCATTGGGCAGGTTCTTTCTCGATACCCAGGCGCTTCAGCACATCGCGATTGTAGACCATGCCCATGCTGGAGAGACAGGCACCCACCCAGCGGTGTTCTTTGTCATAGAATGCTTCACCACTGACATTTTGAGGCAGGGCATCTGGAGTGAACCACTCTGGGTGCTTGGAGAAGAGGGCGTCGAGCCCCTGCTTCCTGGAAGCGTCGCTGCTCACGAGAAAGCCTGCCTTGGCCTGTGACTCGAAGTCAAATGTGCCACCGCCAAAGAAGAGGTCGACGCCCACACCGACAGTGGATTCCAGAAAGGCACGGCGTGCCTCTTGCTCGATATCGTTCTCCGCGGTCGTTGGCGCGGAGAGATCCACTTTGCTGTTTCCAAATGCTCCTGCCACACGCTGGGACCACTCCTTGGTCAGGATGCGTGTCCAGTAGTACTCAAAGGCCCCGGCGAAGTCTGACCTGAGCATCAGAGTGATTTCACCGGTGCCGGCCACACGCCAGTCCACATAGAGGGTCTCACCGGTGCGCTCCTTCCACTTTCTGGCAAAGGCCTGGCCGAACTCCTGGCGAATCTTTTCGTGATGCGGTGTGATGATCACCAGCCGCCGATCATAGTGCGAGGGTGCGGACGCCTCCGAGGGCTTCAGCAGGAAGGGGGCTGCAATCGTGAGGAGCAGGGCCGCCACTACCACGAGTTCCCTCCACCAATGCCGCAGAAAGACGGATTTCCGCAGAGCCTGCCCGGCGCGGGTGCTCCAGGCACGCGCCTTCTCCAAAATGGTCACGACCTGATCCAAACCGCCCGGCATGCAGGCCCTCATCAAACCGGAAAGATGCTGCTCCCGCAAGCCAGCATGTGCCCTGCGGGACGAAAATGCGTCCGAAACCTAAGTGCGAAGACGGGCCTGTCCGGAATTTCGTAGTGGAAAAGACGTCCCGGATGTCCGTAGAGTTCATCTCCACCAAGCCACACCACCCTGCTCCCAGAGGTTCTCGATGCCATGAAGCTCGCCTTTCTCTCCACCTTCGCACTCGCAGCATCCACCGCGTCCTGCCTTTTCCCTGTAACTGTCCACGCGGAGGACTGGCCGGAATTCCGGGGACCAGACAAGCAGGGGCATTCCACGGCCACGGGCCTTCCTACCGAGTGGTCGGAGCGCAAGAATGTGACGTGGAAAGCCGAGCTGCCGGGGCGCGCCTGGTCCTCTCCGGTGGTGGTAGGTGACGTGATCTACATGACCAATGCCGTTGGCCAGAAGGATTCAACCGATCCCCACGACACCTATTCACTCCGGGTCCTGGCTCTCAATGCTGCCGATGGAAAGGTTCTGTGGGATACGGAGATCTTCAAGGTGGACTCCCCCCACGCGTTGGGCGTGCATGGGAAGAACAGCTACGCCAGCCCCACGCCCATCCATAGCGATGGACGCATCTATGCGCACTTTGGCCACTTCGGCACCGCGTGTGTGAATGCCGCCGATGGCAAGGTGCTGTGGAAGAATGACACCGTGAAGTACAGCCCAGTGCACGGAAATGGCGGGTGCCCGGTGCTGGTGGATGGTCTGCTGGTCTTCAGTTGTGACGCCGCTCAGGATCCCTTCATTGTGGCGCTGGATGCTTCCAATGGTCGTGAGCGCTGGAGAACCTCACGCAAGGCAAAGGCCAAGAAGACGTTCTCCTTCTCCACCCCATTGGTCATTGAGGTGAATGGAGCAAAGCAAATCATCTCCCCAGGCAGCAATGTCTTGAGTGCTCTCGATCCGCAGAGTGGGGCGGTCATCTGGTTCATCAACTATGAAGGCTACTCCGTCATCCCACGTCCCGTGTATGGGAATGGCATGATCTATTTCAGTACAGGTTATGATCGCGCTTCCGTGATTGCGGTGCGTGCCGATGGCAAAGGCGACGTGACTCGCTCGCACATCGCGTGGACTGTGGACCGGGGCGCTCCGCACACGCCTTCCATGCTCCTCATCGGGGAGGAACTCTACATGGTGGCGGACAATGGCATGGTCACTTGTGTGGACGCCAGGACTGGCAAGGTCCACTACCAGGAGCGTGTGGCCCGCCAGACCTCCGCCTCGCCCCTTTATGCCGATGGGAAGATCTACATCCAGGATGAGTTGGGCAATGGCTATGTCCTGAAGCCTGGTCGCCGCCTGGACCTCGTTTCCAAGAATGAACTGGGCGACAAGTCCCTCGCGTCCTACGCGGTGTGGAAAAATAAACTGCTCATCCGTACGCAGTCCGCGCTGTGGTGCATTGGGCAGGGGTAAAGCGAGGTTTGCCGCTCGCAGCATTCCTGGCTGCAACATCCGCTTGCGGATCGCGTTCAATGGCCGCATGCCTTCCTTCATGCTTCGCACCTGTTGCTCCCTGGCGCTCATTGTAGCCGCTTCTTTCCTCCTTGTTCAGTGTGGCGAGAAGCAATCGGCCCCTGCGGAACAATCAAAGAAGGCCACGGCAGAGGCTCCATCTCCTGTACCTCCTTCGACGCCTTCTCCCGCAATCCCGGCGGCTACGCCCGAGAAGACCAAGATCTTCTGGACGGAAGAGTTGATGCACAAGGAGGTAAGGTACTACAACCCGGAGTACGCAGGCGATGGACAGTTCCGGATTGAGAACGGTGAACCTGTTGCCGTCGGGCTGGCCAACGCCAGGGTGACGAACCTGAAAGCGCTCGAAGGTAGGAAGCTGCTGGCGTTGGATCTCAGTGGCACGGCAGTTTCTGATCTGACACCGCTCAAGGGGATGCCCCTGATGGAGTTGTATCTGGAGCGGTCCAAGGTGGTAGATCTCTACCCACTGAAAGGCATGCCAATTCAGAAGCTGTACCTCAGCGGCACTGCCGTGCGGGACATCGCACCCCTTGAAGGAATGCCACTGACCGATTTCAATGCGGTGGATACCCAGATCGCCGACATCTCACCACTCGCGAAGTCACCCATCGCGATGATGTGGCTCACGAACTGTCCCGTGGAGAGTATTGCGCCTCTTCGCACCATTCCCCTGGTCAGCGTCACGTTGAAGGGCACAAAGGTGCGTGACCTCTCTCCGCTTTCCGGCACGAGGCTTCAGCGCCTGCACATCGCGGAAACCCCGGTGGAGGATCTCACTCCGTTGAAGGGCATGTCGCTTACGCGATTGGTCTTCACTCCGGCGAATATCAAACAAGGCATCGATGTAGCCAAGGCTCTGCACGTGCAGCAGATTGGCACCCGGTTTGAAGAGGATGGCAACGACTTGCTGCCACCCGCTGAGTTCTGGGCAAGGCAGGGGAAGTAGCCCCACCATCCCACATCAGATCCATGTCCCCGGAGGAATCACCGTGTTCTTCGGAATCACGATGATGCCGTCACGGATGTAGAACATGCCATCGGGACCATCGAAGGTCTCGGGCTTGCCACGTGGCGTGATCACCACGCCGTCACCGACGTGGACATTCTTGTCCACGATCGTGCGCTCAATCTTGCAGCCCTTGCCGATGCCGGGCGGCGGACGGTCTGTGGGGCAATTGGTGGCGCCGGCGTAGTAGTCTGCTCCCATGATCACGCTTTCCTTGATGATGCTGTTCCCCTCCACCACGGTGCGCACGCCCAGGATGGAGCGCTCGATCGTGGCCTCGGTGAGAATGCAGCCATCGGAGAGCAGCGCATGATGAATGTGGCCGCCGTTGATCTTGGTGGCAGGCAGGAAACGCGCGTGCGTAAAGATGGGTGCCTGTGAGTCGAAGAAGTTGAAGGCTGGCACCACGGAGCACAGATCCAGATTTGCCTCGAAGAAGCTTCCGATGGTACCGATGTCCTCCCAGTAGCCCTGGAAGGGATAGCTGTGCACACGGCACTTCTTGATGGCTTCGGGAATGATGTGCTTGCCGAAGTCGGCCATGTCATTGTCCAAGGCTTCGATCAGCGTCTGGCGGTTGAAGACATAGATGCCCATGTTCGCCTCGTACCGGGGCTCATTCTCGGGCAGCTTGAGCTCGCGCAGAATCTCCGCTGGCATCTCCAGGGGCTTGAGGGCTTCGGGAGTTTTGGGTTTCTCTACAAAGTTCAGAATGCGTCCTGCGGCATTCGTTTGCATCAGGCCGAAGCTGCTCGCGCGCTTTCCATCCACAGGAATGGTGGCGATGGTGATTTCCGCGCCGCTCTGGATGTGTTTTGCCAGAAACTTGCGGAAGTCCATGCGGTAGAGCTGGTCACCGCTGAGGATGAGGAAGTACTCGTACTTGCCCTGAGTGAAGTTCTTCAGATTTTGCCGGACTGCGTCCGCGGTACCTTGGTACCACTCCACACCAGATGCGGTTTGTTGCGCAGCAAGGATTTCGACAAACCCATTGCTGAACAGGTCGAACTTGTACGCCCGGCTGATGTGCCGGTTGAGCGAGGCGCTGTTGAATTGGGTGAGCACATACACCTGGCGCACACCGCTGTTGATGCAGTTGCTGATGGGGATGTCCACCAGCCTGTACTTTCCTGCCAGGGGCACGGCAGGCTTGGCGCGGTCCTTCGTCAGGGGGAAAAGACGGGTACCCGCACCCCCCCCCATGATGATTCCCAGCGTGTTGCGTTGCAGAAGTGCTTCGGTTTCAAAGCGGTTGAAGGCAGGAGGGGCAGCCGGAAACATGGGCGGATTTTTCATGAAACAGGGTGATCCATCAAGCGTTTCCTTGTGCCACCATGACCGCTCACCCAAATTTTTTCAAAGTTCCTGCGATCGCCGCCCTGCTCATGGGCGTTTCTGCGCAGGGAGCTGTAAACTTCAAAACGGAAATCCTGCCCGTCTTGGAGGCCAAGTGTGTAAAATGTCACAAGGCAGAGCATGAAGAAGGCGGCAAAATCGTAAAACCCAAGGCGGAACTCCGACTGGACGCCGCCTGGGCCATGCTGAAGGGGGGGGAGAGCAAACGCCCTGCGTTGGTCGCTAAGGACACGGCAAAAAGTTACATGTTTGAGGTGGTGAACCTGCCGAAGGACGATGACATGTTCATGCCTCCCAAGGGCGACCCGCTGACTGCGGAGGAAATTGCCAAGCTTAAGACATGGATCGAAGAAGGTGCCGATTTTGGCGATTGGGAAGGGAATTTGGCAGGCAAGCCCGCCGACGCTCCCTCCACCGCGAAGGCCGCGCCGAAGGAGCGTGAGCACGATATTCTGTACAAGAAGCTCAGCGAAGGCCTTCAACCCCCTTCGAAGGAGGCGCTCAAGAAAGTCCAGGAGGCTGGCGCCCAGGTGACCATCCTGCAGGTGGGCGGGCCACTGGTGCGGGTCGACTTTCTCACTGGAGTAAGCAAGACGGATGACGCGAAGATCGCGGCAATCCTGCCCATCAAGGACAACATTGCCCACTTGGACCTTGCTCGGACGGTCATCACAGATGCCTCCCTCAAGACGGTGGCTTCGTTCCCCAGACTCGTCCGCCTCGACCTTCGCAAGACCAAGGTGACGGACAAGGGCGTGCAGCAGCTCGCCGAGTGCAAAAACCTTGCTTACCTGAACCTCTACGGCACCGAGGTGACGGACGCCGTCATCCCCGCGCTTTCCAGCCTGAAGACCCTCCGTGATGTCTTCATCTGGGAGACCAAGGTGACTGAGGCGGGGGCTGCCAAGCTTAAAGCTGCCCTGCCCGAGGCCGAGGTGGTCGCCAGCGCCGTCATGCCTGCTCCGCAGCAGGCTCCGGCGGGGGGGAATCGCCGCCGCGACAAGTAAAAGACGCGTATTTTTGAACGATTTGGACCGGCAGCCAGCGCCTCAGGGAGGCTGCCGGGGGGAGCGTACCCCTTGACTCCACCCCCGATCTGTCGGAGTCTCCATGTCCTCAACCCCATGGATTTCCTCAAGTCTGCCCGCGACTCGCTCATGCGTCTGCTAGGTGTGGTCTGGCGCTGGTTGCGCCGCTCCCCTTACGCCGGTCCGGGCGCCCTCCTGCTGGCCTTTGTGGTGATGCTGCTTTGCCAGCTTTTCGGCTACCACGAGGCTTTCATGCCACCGGAGCCGAACCCGAATGAGCTGCCGAAGAGCTGGGTCGCACCCCCCACGCCCACCTACTTTGTCCTCTACATGCTGGCGTACATGCGCCTGTTCGTGCTGGTAGGCGGGCTGGCCTACCATGTCTACATCATCCGGGCATGGCCGAATGTGGAGAAGATGATTCGTCCCACCTGGATCGCCTCGATCTACCTCGCCGTCTGGGCGATCACGAGCCAGGGCTATACTTTCTTTGAATCGGTTTACCTGAATACGACAGGGGAGGTGATCTCCGTCCCGGCCTTCATCATCCAGGTGCTTCTGCTCTGCGGTTTGCTGCTGTCCCCACCGCTGATGCTCACGTACTACGCGCGCAGCCGCATCATGGAGCGCTACATGATGCGCTCCTTCCTCCAGCCGCTTTTCTTCTGCCTCATCGCATTCTGCACGCTCTGGGTGGTCATGGACCTTCTGGACAACATGTCCGACTTCCAGGAGAACGGCATCAAGGGAGGGGACATCGCGATGTTCTACCTGAAGATGGTGCCCTTCATCTACGTGACGGTAGCCCCCATCTCCCTGATGCTGGCCACGGTGTACGTCCTGGGGCGCATGTCGCGCACGAATGAGCTCATCTCCATGCTTGGCACCGGCAAAAGCCTGGGCCAGGTGCTTCGTCCCATTTACGTTGCCGCTTGTTATGCTGCCTTTCTGGGCATGGCCGCGAACTATCACTGGGCTCCGGTTTCCGCAGGAAACAAGGAGCAGCTCCTTGGGAGCGCGAAGGATCGCATCAACCAGCACTTCCTCGTCATGGGGCTGGTGTACCGGAATCAGGAGGAGATCGGTCGTAGCTGGTTTGTGGGCACGGTCCCGCGTGATCTGGTGCGGGACAAGATGCGCCGCATTGAGGTCCGTCAGGAAGGCGCAGACGGCAAGCTGGAGAAGGCCTGGTTTGCCAAGAGCGCGGCGTGGTGGCGTGAAGATGGCATCTGGTCGCTGTACAATGGCGTGGAGGTCATCTACAAGGACGGCAAGGTCGACTCCATCCAGAAGTTTGACTTCGATGGCACGGGCTACTCACGCAAGGATTTGACTGGCTTCCGCGAGACACCGTGGGTGCTGATGAGCGGTTCCCTCTCGCCCAACTATCTTGGCGTGCCGGATCTCATCTCCTACATCCGGGCGAATTCCTCGTACGGGAGCAAGAAGCTGGCGTCCTTCTGGGCGCATTTGTTCTACCGTTTCGCATTGCCATGGCAGTGCCTTGTGGTGGTCATGTTCTCCGCGCCACTCGCGGTGGTGTTCTCACGGCGCGGCCTTGTGGGGGGCATTGCCAATGCGGTCCTCCTCTTCTTCGTGCTCATGTTCCTGGACAACCTGTTCCTGAACCTGGGCCGCGGCGCCCGCATTCCGCCATTCTTCGCCGTATGGTTCCCGCACCTGATCCTCGGCGCGCTCGGCGTCTGGCTTTTCCGCCTGCGCTCGCAGAACAAGGAGTTGCCCCGCATTTCCTTCCGCTGGCTGCGCGAGCTCGTTCAGTTCGTATGGCAGCCCAGCCGGAATCGCTCCTCGGTGAAGACTGCCTGATCGGCATCATTACTGGCGGCAATATTTCTTTCGCAACGACTCCGTCTCCCTTCCTCACGTGCAGCAAAATTGGAACATCAAGTCCCGCTCCCACGAATGCTCCCGCTCCGGGCGGCCCTTTGAAGAGGGAGAAGTGTTTCACACGTCCATCTACTTCGACAACGAGAGCGGCGAATTCGTCCGCCGCGACGTGGCGCTGGACGTCTGGGATGAGGAGTTGAAGGACCGAACGCCGCTGGCGTACTGGCGCACCACTTATGTGAAACCGGACTCCGGCAAGCCGAAGGTGGAAATCTCCAGCAAGGAGAGCCCCGAAAGTCTGCTGCGCCGCCTCATCGATGAGGATCAGGAGCATACGGAGCATGCCCGCTACATCCTTGGACTGATGCTTGAGCGAAAAAAGCAGCTTGTCCCCAAGGAAACGAAGTACACCGAGCAGGGCACATTGCTGCTCTACGAACATCGGAAGAGCGGTGAGGTTTTCATCATCCGCGACCCGGAACTGCGCTTGGACGAAATCGAGTCCGTACAGGAGGAAGTTGCTACGCTGCTGGGCTTTGGCGGCCCCGTGGTCGAAGCCGCCAGGATTGCCGGCGTGACCCTCACTCCAGACGGCAAGATTGAGAAGGGGGATGCTGCAAAGAGCGCGCCTGAGAAGGCTCCCTCCGAGAAGCTTGAAGCTGAGAAATCTGAGTCTGAGCCTGTACCCGGTGCGCTGGAAGAAGGCGAGACCGGCGTGACTGAATCCGAAACCCCCGAATCAGAGCTGGCCGAAACTGGCGCGGTCGAATCCGAGGAGGGCGAGAATGTGAGCGAAGAGCCTGCGTCGGCCGCAGATGAAGCTGAAGAGCCCGAGGCTGCCGATGAGGAAGTGGAAGCAGTTGAGGCGGAGCCAACGGCACCTGAAGGCGAAAGCGATGCTTCCTCTGAGGAGCAGACTGGTTCGAGGGAGACTGCGTCTCCGAGCTAGAGTCTCTTAACCCTCCTCAGCGGAAAAGAACCGGCCCATCGAGGTCTTGGTGGCAAGGTAGCGCACGCACGGCGTTGCCAGGCCCACCGCCACCAGTCCTACCACCAAGAGCAGGCCCTCCCGCCGGAAGAGACTGCTCAACGGGTGCTCGGCACCCTGCCAGACCCGGAGATTCCAAGGGCCCCATCCATGGAGGAAGCCGGCGACCACCGCCAGTCCCAAGAGGGCAGGGGGGATGCGCCGGACCAGGAGTAGGGCCAGAGCTGTGCCGCCCAACATCATCCAGGAATTCCTCGGCAAACCACCCAGCGCCACGGGTAACCACCCTTGCCACGTCAGCCACGCAGCCGCCATGGAGGCGAGATGAAACACGACCATGACCACCACGGCGCTCCATGAGCGTCCTAGGAGCACGGAGGTCACCGCCACGGCGAACAACGCGTGCGCCAGCAGGGAGTGCGTCGGGAGTCCCGCCAGGGAGCCCGCGGTGCTGCCATTCTTGGTCCCCTGTGGCGTGGCGTCAGCAACAGACTTCGCGATAGGAGAGGGAGCGCCTTGTCCTGCAGCGGCCTTCGCCCCCGTTGGGGGCAAGGCAAAGCCTCGACTGGATTCTCCTGGAAAGACAAGCTGCGGCTGCCGCTGCTCTGCGCCGGCCATGGCGTTCATCAGCAGGGTGGCCACAGCACAGGTTCGGGCCACGGTCATTTTGAAATCACCGGCAATTTCGGGGAGCGGCCCCTTGTGCTCCACCAGCAGGTGTACTTCCGCACTGGAGGGAGTGAGGGGGGCCACAGTGGCACTATCCACCGGCTGCGCTTTCCAGATCCCGCGGAAATCGCTCCCGCCGATGCGGAACTGAAGTTGTGTGTCCACGTACGCAGCGGCCTTTTTCAGCGTCTCCGCCTGCTCTGCCTCGCTCTGCTGGAACCACCACGAGGCCGGAATTGGAGGCATCGCGGTGGGTTGGTCGGTGAGAAACAGACGCGGATCGAGGTTCACCAGCAACGTCACCTCACGTTCCGGGTTGAACTCTGCTTCAGCCACCATGCTGGGCACGGTATGTGCGCTGACCTTTTGCCCTAAAACCAGCAGGGCAAAGCAGAGGACAAAAGCCGCGTAGCGCATGCTGTTTAAAACGCCAGAATCCACCCCGCCGCAAACACAGAATCTCTTGCAGGAGAACGGCATGAAAAAAGATCCCAATTAATCAACACATCGCGCACGTGCGCTGTCTTTTCTGCACCACGTTTCGCAAAAGCAACCTTGACTTTGCCTGTCCGATTCGGTTGAAAAGACACATACAATCACATGGGAGCCTTTCTCAGATCACTGGCAGGAGAGAACACATTCGAGTTGGACGATTTTAATCTCGTCGGTCGTGGCGAAGAGGCTACGATCCGCTTGGGTGACGCGGGGGTGTCCCGGCAACACGCCACCATCCGCCGGGAGGGGGTGCATTACTGGCTGGTGGATCTGGGCAGTGCCAACGGCAGCTACGTGAATGATGTGGCGCTCACCACGGCGCGGGTATTGCGCGACGGCGACCGCCTGCAGTTCGGTAGCGCCATCTACCTCTTCGACCAGAGCGAAAGCACCATCTCCAACCACGACACCACCATGGTGGGCATGAAGACGCAGGTTCTGCGCCGCGCCCCCGTGCCGGTGAAGACCGCCCAGGCCACACTGCTGGTGGGCGACTTGAAGGGATTCACCCAACTCGGAGCCCAGCTCAGCGCCGAGCAGCTCGCCGATGTGCTGCGCGAGTGGTACGCCGACTGCAACGCCATCATGAAGCGTAGTGGAGCGATGATCGACAAGTTCATCGGTGACTGCGTCTTTGCCTATTGGCCGGGCATTGAGCTGGACATCCGCTCCCGTGCCGTCGAGGCCGCTCGCCAGCTGCGCCAGACCGAGCTGGATGCCTCCTCACCCACGCGGAAAATGCTGCGTGAGACACGGAATATCGTGCTCGATTGTCGCATCGGCCTGCATTTGGGCGAGGTGGCGTTCGGAGCCATGGGCAAGGGCATCAACACCGCTCTTGGCGACGCCGTGAACCTGGCTTTCCGCATCGAGGGGCTGACCCGCCAGACGAACAAGGCCGTGCTCGTGAGCGCTGCCTTCCTCAATGGCTGGGAGGCCGGAGCCACGCAGTTTGAGTCCTGTGGACCCCACGAGGTAAAAGGACACCCGGACAAGGTGGAAGTCTTCTCGCTGAAGGACTAATCGGGCAAAGGGCGCGCTCAAAGGCGCTCCGAGGCTGGTAAGTGGAAAAAAGATCCGAAATTTTCGGATCTTTTTTGTCACGACTTGGGATCGGGTCACATCCAGTGCTGGTCCACCACAGTGGACCGCAGAGCGGCCGTGCAAGCTGCCATGCTTCACTCGTCACTAGTCCGTCCGTCCACCACCCACTGTGTCCATGAACAATCCTGCTCGCCTTGCGGCAGTCGGCTCCCTGGCTGCGGCGTCTCTCCTCTCATCTTGTGTTTACCCGTATCCGTATCCGTATGCCGGCCCCAATGAAGCCCGCGGCACGGTGATTGGCGCTGCCACCGGTGCCATTGCCGGGGGAATCATCGGTCACCAGAGCTGTAATGGACTGGAAGGTGCCCTCATTGGAGGTGCTCTCGGTTCGCTGGCTGGCGCGGTGATTGGGAACGCTCAGGATAACTATTACGGCCCGCCACCTCCCGGCTACTACTACGGCCCGCGTCCTGTGGCCCGTGTGTACGGCGGCTACACCTACGGTCCCGGCTGCTACGACTCCTGCCCGCCTCCCTACTACGGCCGCAGATATCATTGCTGGTAGTGAGGATGGCGCGCTGGGTGGATTCACGAAATGGGGGAGGGGTGCCCTCGATCCTTGAGGAATTCCTGCTTTCCCTTGGCGCGGTGACAGCGCTCCCCCCAAGGAACGGGGACACCCTTGTCTCCTCAGTGATGCGTCTCCTGACGAACCAACTTTTCTGGCTCCATATGCGGGCTACTTTGGTTGCACCAGCCCTTGAAATCCGGACGATTCCCGTGTGCGTCTCACCCCGTCCTCAGTCAGCCAGACAAATCGGGCCACGGTACCTTGCGATTTCTCCGCCACACGGAGCCCTTTCTCCACCCCCAGCACGCATAGCGCGGTAGCCAATCCATCACTGGTAGTCGCATCCGGTGAGATCACTGTACAGGCGATGCGATCCGTGAGTCCCAGTCCCGTCCTCGGGTCCACAATGTGGGAGTACCGCTTGCCGTCCAGTTCCACAAACTGATGCAGATCCCCTGAGGTGGAGCAGCCGCAGTTCTTCAGCATGACGTGCGTGAGCTGCTCCTTCTCTTCCGGCGCCTCAAACGTTCGTAGCGCTACGTCCCAGCCAGCCTTGCCAGGCGGAGCATCTCCGGCGGCGACGTCACCGCTCCCTGCCACGAGTGCTCGAGTGATCCCGTGCTCCTTCAAGACAGCCAGCGCGGCATCTGCCGCGAAGCCTTTGCCGATGCCTCCAAGATCCAGGAGCAGACCTTCCTTCATCTTGGTCACGGTGCGTTCTTTCTCGTCGAGTTTGACGGCACTCCAATCCGTCATGGCGATCGCCCTTTGCGTCTGCTCTGCGGTGGGCAGTTTCTTCTGCCTCCGTGCGCGCCGCCAGTGCTGGATGGCATAGGTGGCCGTGATATCGAAGGCGCCATCCGTCTGAGCTGAAATCTCAGATGAACGGGCAACGAGAACGAAGAGGTCTTCGCTTACCTTTATCGGCGAGTTCGCCGGCGCTTTGTTCAACCGGCTGAGTTCACTCTCGGGGAGATAGTCCGACGCACATTGATTGAGCGCCTCAATGCGTTGGAATGCCGCCTCCGCTGCCTTCTCCGCCACGGTGGCGTCTTGTGCATAGAGCTCGATGCGAAACACCGAGCCCATCGCTGGCCTTGAGTAGGAATGGCGCTGCAGGTCACCCGCGTGCGCGGCAATGCCGAACAGCGCAAGGCACGCGAAAATAAAAATGCCGCGTACTATCCCGGCACACCGGGGAGCACGCGGCATCTTCGAAAACATGGGAGGACTACTCCTTCTCCACGCCGTTGTTCCAGTACTTGTACATCTCCTCAGCCGTGGGGATCTCCAGCGGGCGGACGAGGCGGAAGCCGAGGAACTTGGCGTCAGTCAGGTACCAGATGCTCTTGGGAAGCTGGGGGTCCTGCTGCTTCCAATCAGCATGAGAGGCGCGACGGAAGGCGGCACGCAGCTTGTCCGGATCATCATCGAAGGAACCTCCGCGGGCCGTGTGAGGATAGGGCTTGGTGGAGGGCACATAGTAGCCCGTGGCCTTGTCACCCAGAGCCGCGAGGTTCTTGAGGTAGTCCGGCTGATACTGGTCAAGCGTCCACTCGGCCACGTTGCCCAGGATGTCATGCAGGCCCCAGGGATTGGGTCCCTTCTGGCCGACCTTCGCGTACTGGAAGTTCGGAGCGTTGTCGTAGTACCACTCGTGGTCCTTCGCCTTGGAGACGTCATCGCCCCAGTAGTAGGCGGTGGTGGTGCCGGCGCGTGCAGCGTACTCCCATTCTTCTTCGGTGGGCAGGCGGTAAAAGTGACCGGTCTGGGCGCTCAGCCACTGGCAGTATTTGTTCGCCGCGTGCTGGGTCATGGAGATGGCAGGATAGCCGTCCGTGCCCATGCCGAAGCTCATTTCCGTGTACGGCGTGGTGGGCTGGGAGGTGATCTCCGTGATGGCGTCGTCCGGATTGAACTTCTGCTTCGAGCCATCCTTGTTGCGGCCCACATCCGTGATCATGAAGGGGAGATACTCGTCCCACGTGACCTCGAACTTGCCCATCCAGAAGGGCTTCACCTTCACCTTCACCTGCGGACCTTCGTCGTCCTTGCGGTTCGCCTCGCTGGCCGGGCTGCCCATGAGGAACTCACCACCCTTGATGGCCACCATGCTGTAGGGCTTCTCGGTCTTCGGAACCTTGCTGTCGTAGGCCTTCATCTCCGCCTCGGCCTTTTCCTTCGAGGTCTGCACGATGAAGGCGTGAATCTTCTGCACCAGCGCCAGGTTGTCTGGATTGTTGGTGGCAGGGCCCTTCTTCTCCTTGGCCTTCAGGGTGATGTTCTCGGGCCAGACGGCGCCTTGCTCAATCCAGGCGCGCAAAAGATCCGTCTGCTCCTTCTTCAGCGGCCCGCCGCTCTTCTTGGGAGGCATGAGGTCATCGTCGTCAGCGTCGAGGGTCGTGAGACCGTAGAGGCCGGACTTTTCTGCTTCGAAGGGGATGATGGCGGGCGCGTTGTCTCCCGTGGAGAAGGCGTCCTTCATGGTGGCGATGTTCAGCTCACCCTTGGCCTTCTCGGGATTGTGGCAGGTGACGCAGTTCTCTTCGAGGATGGGCTGGATGTGCTTCTCGAAGTTCACGCGTACGGTCTGTGCAAGCTTCACTTCCTTGGGCCAGTTGGCACCCTGCTGGATCCACAGCTTGAGGAGTTCCTGCTGCTCCTTGGAAAGAAGACCTTCCTTCTTGGGAGGCATCACTTCGTCTTCATCCACCCCAAGCGTCGTGGTCGTGTAAAGCGGGCTCTTGGCCGGGTCCCCGGGCACGAGAGAAGTGCCATTGTCCCCACCCTTGAGCGCCTCTTCCAGCGTGGTGAGCTTCAGCCCCCCCTTGTCGGACTTCTCCGAGTGGCAATGCACACAGGCCGCCTCAAGAATGGGCTTGATGTGCTTGTTGAAGTCCGGCTTTTCGATCTTGGCCGCCGCGCCCGAACAGAGGGCGGCGTTAAGCGTGGTCAGGGTGAGCAGGTGGGTGAGACGCATGACAGAGATGGCTTAGCACAGGGGGAGGGGGGCTCAAGCTGCAATCGCAGACTTGAGCCTGACAGTTCGCCCTGCGCCAGGCCCTTATTTCATTCCATTCGATAAGAGAACCCGCCGCCTCAGGCAGTCACCCCAGGCCGGGGCATGGGGGTGGGCTGGAACTTGTCCCCCCACTTCAAAGTCTCCTCAGGAGCAAGGTCTTCCTCGCTCTTGATGGCCTCGTCCCACGTGATTTTCTTGCCGGTGTAGGCGGCCATGCGGCCCATGATGCCCACCATGGTGCTGTGGAGCATCCAGTCGCCGTCATTCACCATCTCGCCCTTGCGGATGGCAGCGAAGAGCTCGTCATGCTCCACCTGGTACATGTTCTTCTCTTCCCCACGGAAGCGCCAGCGCTTCTCGCCATCGATGAAGGGCTTGTCACCTTTTCCGATGATCAGCGTGCCCTTGGAGCCGCGGATGTAGTCCGAGTTCTCGTTGTAGCAGCCTTTGATCTGGCGGCAGCCGAGGTGGGCAAGGATGTTGCCCGGCCATTCATAGGCGATGTGGAAGTGATCGTAGATGTTGCCCCCGGCATTGGGAAGCTGGCGGCCACCGGTGGCCACGCAGGAAATCGGCGCGGTGTCTTTCATGGCCCAGCACACCTTGTCCACACTGTGGATGGCCTGCTCCACGAGACCGTCGCCGGAGAGCCAGGAGAAGTTGTACCAGTTGCGGATCTGCCACTCTACATCACTCCATTCCGGCTTGCGGGCGGAGTCCTCTTGCATGGGCTTTACCGGACCGGTGTAGTAGGTGGAGAAGATGCCGTTCAGCTCGCCGACCTCGCCATCGTGCAGGCGCTTCATGGCCTCGATACGCGAGGCACTGCGGCGCCAGCAGTAGCCAGCCACCACGCTCAGTTTCTTTTCCTTCGCCTTGCGCACGGCCTCGAGCGCGACGCGGTAGCCTGCTGCGTCCACAGCCATGGGCTTCTCACAGAAGACGTGCTTCCCGGCATCCACGGCGGCCTGCAGATGGTGCGGACGGAATCCGGGAGGGCTGGCGAGAATGACGACGTCGCAGATGGCGATGACCTGCTTGTACGCCTCAAGGCCGATGAACTGGCGCTCTTCCGGGACGTCCACGCGCTTGGCAAAATCCTTCTCCAGGGCCTTCAGAGAATTCTGCGCCCTTTCAGGAAACACTTCGGCCACGGCATGCAGCGTGGTGTTGTAGTCCGCGGAGAGCGCCTGCTGCGCTGCACCCGAACCACGTCCACCGCAACCCACGAGACCGATCTTCAGTGTGTCCTCATTCTTGGCCGCCGCCGGTGCACCCTTCAGCACGAAGGGGAAGGCAAGTGGGGACAGGGCCAGGCCACTGCGGGTGAGGAAATGGCGGCGGGTGAGGGGCGACTGAGAAGGCGTGGGAGGATTCATGGTGGGAAAATCCGAGTCCTGCAATTCCGGATCGGGAGAAAGGATGCGGGGTGAGGGGCCCCCTTGTTTCACGAAATACGCAGAAGAGAAGTTGAGGCGACAATCCTACCACTTGGCTATTTGGCTGCGCCTAATGCTGGGTCAGACTGCGGCACTTGCCGATGGGCCTAGTTCTAGCGACCCATTCAGCGATTCTCCGAAGAACCACGCTACGCGAACTCGTAGCGGCTCATCTCGATCTCGGAAGCGTCCAAGCTCCTTCTTGATCTGATCGCCCGTCAACACGCCGAAAAGCAGCTTTTGAATCCGCTCATTGAACTTCCTGCTCTCGCTTTGGTCTTCGATGGCGTCGATGGTTGCACGCATCCAGGACAGCAATCCGGCGCAGTCAGGAAACAGGTGCTTGGCTGTGTGATTCACACAACTCAATCTCCAGTCCGCCGTGGGCCAGTCATCTCCGTACTCTTCTGTGAATGGGTCAATATTCTGACGTTCGAGCTCTGGCTCGCGGTTGGTGAGAAGGCTGATGGAGATCTCAGTGTTGAAGGAGTCAAAGCCAACATGGACGGCGCGAAGTTGATCCCCACCGAGCCACATTCGCCAGTGGCTCAGGACACCATAGAGTCCCCAGTAGAATTCATTCTCAATTTCGGAGTCGGTCATGGGGCCTTGCTTGAGCCTTCAAGAGTCTGTCCTGTCTGAATGTCCTCTATGACGCGAAGTCGCCGGACAACAAGCTCGTCAATTTCGAGGCGCCGGATTTTGGCACGACCGATCACCAGTCGCCCAATGGCGAGGGCCCCGATGGCAATGGCACCGACCGCTACCGCGGAAAGCGCTAGCACGCCGATGGCCTGCGCCCCAATGGCCTCTGCCCCGATTCCCTGCCCTCCGATTTCGACTGCTTGGTAGCGGGTAACTTCGGCCTTGCAAGCGGCTCGCTCATCCAGGGCGTCATCTGCGTTGGACTCACGCGAGGGCTTCGATGAGTGTGCGATCATTGGTTTGATGGACGCGCTATCCGCGCGCATCATAGGTCCAAATGGAGCGCGATGCAAATGGGGCGAGCTTGTTGCCCGCCTACACCATCACATTCGTCTGATTCGGATTCAGATTCGGCGGCTGTGGCAGCCAGGCTTCATCTCCTTCAGCCTCGGTGTTCTCATTCGCCGGCGAGAGGGCGGCGGAGATGAGAAGCTGGGCGTCATTCAGGAAAGTCTTCACGATGCCCGTGATGAAGTCGGATTCTTCCTGGCGGGTGTGCAGGACGATGACGCTGATTTCCCCAGCAAAGATGCACATGGCGTGCACATCCAGGAAGCCCATCCACAGGGAGTCCAGCATGCGATCACCGTTGCCCTGGAAGTGGTCACGCGCGTCGTGAAAGGTCTGCACGACCTGCTCGATGCGGAAGTCCTCAAAGGGCATGAGGCTCACCAGCACCTGACGGCGCCAGGCGAGACAGAGGCCATTGATGGCGCCCGCGTGCTTCAGCCGTTCCATGCTGGCGCGGAGGGAGGGAGTGATGGCGTTGGCCATGGTCGTGAATTGAGGAAAATGGTTCAGCCCTGTCCTTGCTGGGCGCGCAGGCTCACGAGGAGCTCGTTGTTGGAGACATTGGCCGAAATCATGGCACCCGTGGCCCGGCTGGGCTGGGCCTGGGCATCCGGAGGCAGCAGGAACATGAAGGTGAATTCCGGCTCATGCAGCGCGGCATAGAGGGAGTTGCCCAGCTCAAGCGAGGCACCCACGCGGTCAGCGAAGTGGCGCAACCCCTGGAAGTCGGCGGCAAAATCGTCCGCATCCTGCTGCCCCGTCTCGCTGATGACCAGACCGTTTTGAATCTCAAATACCCGCAAAGTCTGCGGCATCGTCGCGTGTGGGAATTCCATAAATCCGTAGAGGTTTTTGGTGTGCTCCCCTCTTTCCTCTCAAAAATGCCGATCGGAAGCAAGCACAAAAGGCGTTGATGGAGAGAAGATTCCGGGAAGCGGTGCGACGATGAGCGGTGGGACGGTAGGACGGTGGAGAGTAGCATCTACAGCGTTGTTTCTGTGTGGGTTTGGGAAGAGAAAGTCCACGGACTGCCAGCCAGAGACGAGGTGGAAACTTCCACCCTCCTACTGTCGCACCGCTCACCGTCGCACCTTTTTCCCACGCCCTTTCATTCAAATACAACCATCACTCTTGCTCCGCGTGTACGCTCCTACTAGGATGCCTTCCCCCTCTCCGAAAAAATCCCCATGGAATTGCGTGCCATCATGTTCGTCGACATGGTGGACTCCACCGGTCTGAAACACCGGGAGTCCTCCGAAACCGCGCTGTTGCTGACCAAGGCGCTGTTTGAGCAGGTGAAGCATGCCACGAAAAAGCACGGCAGCCTCTTTGTGAAATTCACCGGGGACGGAGCCATGGTCACTTTTGCCGGAGACAATGCCGGCTGCTTCGCGGCGATTCAGGCCGCACGGGTGTTGGTACGGAGCATCGACGAATACAACCTCCAATTCAACCATCCCAGCCGCGCGCGTGAAGGGGCGTATGTGAACATTCGGGTGCGCATCGGCATCGCCTTTGGTCGCTGTGACCTCATCGAGGACCACAGTGGTGACGTGGTGGGCCTGCCCGCGGACCTCGCGGCACGCCTCTGCCGTGAGGCGGACATCAATCGCATCCTCTTGGACCGCGAAACCATGATGCGTTCCGGAATGGACCTCTCGGAGTTTGATTCCCTGGCAAGACGCCGGCTTGCCCTGAAGGGCATCCCGCTTCCGGGCGATCACGAACTGGAGCAGTTTTTCCACGTGAAGGTCCCGCGACTGGTGCAGGCACCGCTGGAGGAGGACTTTCCCGGTGGCATGGTCGCGGTGTACACGAATCGCAACGAACTTCGCAAGGACTTCAGCCTTTCCCGTGTGCTGGATCGGGCCGTGTTCGAGTCACAGATCCTGGTGGTGGGCCGCACTCTGGTGGGCTGGTCTCAGATGAGCGCGGACGACCTCGAGCTCATTCGCACCAAGAAGCTGCGCCTCAGACTGCTCGTCAGTTCACAGGAGGCCTGCAAGTTCCTCGCCGGTGCAGAAGTCACGACCATCGCCGCCGACAAGGCTGCGACTCTGCCGGCATTCGAGAGGCTCACGAAACTGATGCCATCTGTGGATTTCCATGAAATGGACATCCTGATTCCCGATGGCTTCACGTGTGTGGAGGTTTCTTCGGGAGGTGAGATGAAATCCGTGGTGCTGCGGGACATCAATTCAGGCGCGAAGACAGACAAGATCACGATGCTCTTTGCCTGCATCTGCGATCGTGATCCCAGCCGTCAGAGCCGCTGCATCACCTGCGGCATGCGCGAGCGTGCCCGCCGGCTTGCGGAGAGCCCGCGAGGAAGTGCCGCGCGGGTGTAGATAGCGGTGCTCTCCTACTTGCCGCTAGCTCCTGTCAGCCAATCCAAAGATCTTTTTTGAATCTTGAGCCTGGCATTGCCCCGAACTTTCCCATTGGAATATACTAAGACGTAGCAGCCATCTCTGTCGGTAGCGTCCTCAAAGCAAAGAATACTGAAGGTGTTGCCGTCATCCTCAAGAACAAGGTCGCCCAAGTTGTCTGAAGGATGAATTCTGTCTCCAGGTTGGACCATGGATCCAAGTTCTACCGTGCGGAGGAGGTTTTGCTGCCAGTCCCAGGACGTTGGACGATTGGCGAAATTTCCTCTCATTGAGACAACGCGGAGATGGTTGCCGGCAAGCGTTTTTCTCAAGGCATTCTTAACATCTTCGCTTGTGGAGAAGTTGGCCTTCCAAGGAAACGCAAGAAGCATAAGTATGCCTATCACTAACGCCATTGCACGCGGCGTGGACAGCCTCTTATTCATCTCGAAATCAGGTCGCTGTAAGCGCTAAAATACAACCGTCCCGAATGGACGCCAGTCCTACTCGGCTTTCTGCATCGAGGCTGCCGTCAGTGGTGTGACTGGTGGCTGCTTTCCGATGTGAAGGTAGAGGATACGGCGGATTTCTTCGATGGCCGCAGGATGCTGGTTGGACCAGTGACCGCTTGGCACGATGATCTCGCTCTGCGCACCATCAATGTGGCTGCTCCAGTAGGGCACCACGCCGTCCGTGCTGACGGGCTTGGTGTGGTCCTTGTTTCCACCCTTGCCGCGGTCGCCGATGATCGAGTGGTAGGGAATGCCCTTCGTGGGCGGAATGCTGTTGATGGCCTTCAGGAAACGATTTCCGGGCACCAGCGCATCGATTGCGGTGGGCATTTTGGCGAGAGGGTTGCCATCCTCGCTGGGCTTGGCGAGGCCCACGGCGGTTTCAGTGTCCTCCTTGTCTCCAAATGCCGTGGAGATGGTGCCAATGATCTTGCGGCCCAACCTTCCGAAGAAGCTCTCAGCCATATCCGCACCTCCCAGCGAAGCGGAGGAGAAGATGACTCGGGACACTTCCGGACGATGATTGAAGATGAGGGTTCCGGTGATGAGCTTCCTGCCGGAATCGGAGACCGGAAGTTTTGCCGGGGGCACGTCGAAGTAGGCGTCCCAAATTTTCATGCCGCTGTCGGTGATCAGCTCGCGTGCGATCATGCCGCCCATGCTGTGGCCGATGACCACAAACTTTTTCCGGTCGGGATAAGTCTTGTGCATCTTGTCGAGCTGCTGCCGGAGATTCTCCGCCATGATGGGGTAGGGGTATCCGGTGGGGTAGCTGAAGAACCAGAACTGATAATTCTCCCGGATGACAGGGTCACCGCGGAGAATCTCAAGCATCGGCGCCCACGTTGCCTGGGAGTCGCCCAGTCCGTGGATGCACAGGATGGGGATCTTCTTGGAATCCCAAGGCTGGAGACGTGCGAGGCGGCTGGTGCCGGCAAACTTGTCCGGCTTGAACATGCGCTGGAGCTCGGTCTTGCGCGGCTTGAGTTCCGCGAGAGCGAAGGCGATGGGCGCGGTGAAATCCGCCGCGAGTGGCACCGTGTGCCCGGCGAACTGCACATCTTCGACGGACAGGGGATCATAATACACCATGGTACAGTCATGTCCCTTGAAGTTGATGAGCACGGTGACGCCGTAGTAGGACGTCTTGCCCATCACAAACGGGTCCACCTTCGTGAAGTCGAACCCCTGGTTCGCCGTAATCATGGGCGCGCCGATGCCCTTCTTCACCGTGCGTTCCTTCACGAGCTTCCCTTTGAACTCGAACCGGTCGGCAGGCAGCACGCGGAACATGCCGGGGTCGTACTTGCCGTCTGTCTTGAGGACGAGCGTCCAGTCTTCCGTGGCACCCGGACACACGAGGGGGTTCAACCAGGGCTTGAGCTGGTTGTCATGAATGACTTCAAAGATGCGCGCGACCGCGAAGTTGTAGTCATTGCGAGCTTGCTCGTCCGCAGGGTTCTTTGCCAGCTGATCGGCCGAGTAGGAGGCGGCATTGAGGTATCTGCCAATTTGCTCCTCCGGTGTCTTGGCTGGTGTCTTGATGGCCCGCTGTAGCAGCGCGCTGCCAAGACCGACGGGTTTGACTTTGGGAGCTCTCTCACGCGCGGTGGAGTAGCCGTTGCAGCCCGCAAGGCTCACGGCCATGAGCCCGAGCATGAGGGGACGGAGCAGGAATGGGAGCTTCTCCATGAGTGAACGGAGTTAGCGAGAATCTCGCCCCTTCGTCAAGCTCTCCCTCTCTGGAGAAATGAGACGCTTCCTTTACACCACGAGAGGTGACTTGGAGTAAATCTCCACGTCGTACACGTGTCCCGCGCCCATGTGCTTCTCCAGCTTGAAGCCGCCGGTCTCCATGAGCGCTTTCAGATTGTCGCGGTTGCGATAGTCAAAGCGTCTGCCGAAAACTTCCAGCAGTCGCGTGGCCGCATTGCGACGGTAGGTATTCACAATCAGGCTGCCACCTTCGGCGAGGAGGTGGTGCAGGCGCTGTACAAGATCCAGCGCTGACGCGGCATCCGGCGGGGGCTGCATGCCCATGCACTCCTCCGTGGTAGTGTAGGTGTGACCGTGGAAATACTCCAGGATGCCGATGGCCGTCACCACGTCATACGTGGCCAGCACGTCTTCCGCATGGTCCATGAAGATGTCCTCCGCGCGGGCGGAGATGCCCTGGCCAGTGCCGGGCTTGGTGTGACGCTCCCGGGTGGTCGGCAGCTTGTCCATCAGGCGATTCGCCTTGTCAATGTTTGCCCGGTCGCGGTCCGTGACCTCCGCGGAGATGCGTGTGGGGTCGAAGCCATCGCGCACCAGCTTGTCGTACACCAGAATCATGCTGAGACCGGTGCCGGCGGCCACGGCCTTGAGCCGCACGGATTTGCCGGAGTCGAGACGGCGCTTCGCCTCGTCATAGGTCGCCAGTGTTTCCCAGACCATCCGGAGGCGCACATCCTTGGCCTGCACGGAGTCCAGGAACAGCCGGTCCCAGACTTCGCAATTGGCGCGAATCTCCGGGCAGATCATCATGTACTGGCTGTTCATGGGGTCGCCGCCTTCCACGAGTGACTCCGTAGTGTGGCAGCTGGAGCCCATGAGCGCGTGGGCGTAGCCGTGCCCGGAGCGCTCCAGAATGCGGTTGCTGTACCTGGTGGCCACGGCACCGTCGGCCGTTTCGGACTTGGTGGTCCGGGTGGTCCAACTCAGCACGCGGTGGGACACGGTCGCCAGAATCTTTTTGGCGGGCCGGGCCGGTTCCAGCCCATGAGCACCGAAGATGGTGCGGCTCAGGCTCGCCACGATGGCTTCTGAGTCCGCCTCGTTCCCGCTCGCGTAGAGCGTGGCCACTGCTTCCATGGGCTTCAGATGCTTCATAAGCGAAAACTGGTTCGTCGTTCCAACTAGCCCTGGATGGCCACGGCAGGAGACATGCGGGAGGCGCGCCAGGACGGATACAGGCCGCTGATCAATCCGACCACCACAGCAATGGCCACGGAGAGAATCATCAGCTGGGGACTCAAATCAGGCTCCAGCAGACCGCGCACACTGGGCATGCGTTCCATGATTCTTACAGCCAGCGCGCCCAGTGCCACACCAACCACACCTCCCAAGAATCCCAACAGCGCGGATTCGCAGAGCACCATCTTCATGACGCGGTTCTTCTTCCAACCGACGGCCAGCAGAATGCCGATCTCATGCGTGCGCTCAAACACGGTCATGAGCATGGTGTTCATCACACCGAAAACGCCCACGATGATGGCCAGCGTGGAGGTGCTCCAACTCATGGCCTTGACCACCTTGAACCCCTGGCTGGACTGTACTACGTCATTGGCACGGAGCGCGCGGCCTTGGGGGAAAACTTTTTTCACTTCGGCGGCGATGTTGTCGACGTCCTGCTGCGTCACATCAGGAGCGAAGCGCAGGTCCACGAAGTTCACCTTTCCTTCGTTCTGCGTGACCTTTTGCAGTACGGGAAGCGAGAGGATGATGGCGCCATTCTCCACGACAGAACCGCCGGAGACGATGCCTACAACAGCGAGTTCTTCGCTCTCTATCTGCACCGTGTCGCCCACCTTCTTGCTCATGGCGTCGGCTACGGTGACTCCCAGGACAACGGCCATTTCGTTGGCGTCATTCGGCATGCGGCCATCCACCACCTTGAGTTTATTCCAGGTAAATCCGCCCCATTCGCGCCCCGAGACCATGACCATGTCCATGGTCTCCACGCTGATCATCTGCATCAGCACGGTGGTCGTCTCCTGCACCTTGGGGATCTTGGCGATCTCGTCCTCCAGCTTCTCGTCGAACACCTTCGGGTTCACGGACCCGCTCATGTTGCTGACGATCATGTCGATGCCGATGCTATCAAGTTGCTCCTTGATGCTCTTTTCATAGCCGCCGGACATGCCCACGAGCGCCACCACGGCAGCAATGCCGATGGCGATGCCACACAAGGTGAGACCGGTGCGGATGGGGCGGCGCGTCAGACCGCGGCGAACGATGGTGAAAAAGGTCATTTACTCAGGGAGATGGAAGATTCGGAGGTGCCATCGGAGACCACGCGGCCATCCTTCATGCGAATGGTGCGTCCTGCCATTTCGGCGATGGAGGGATCATGCGTCACCAACGTGAGCGTCACTTTGCGCTCCGAGTGCAGCTTCATGAGCAGCTCGAGGATTTGCTTGGCGTTCTCGCTATCGAGGTTGCCCGTGGGTTCATCAGCGAGCACGACCGAGGGACCATTGGCCAGGCCGCGGGCGATGGCGACGCGCTGACGTTCACCGCCAGAAAGCTCAGAAGGGAAATGCGTGAGGCGGTGGCCGAGGCCCACGGAGGTGAGCAGTTCCTTCGCGCGATCGGTGCGCTGAGCCACGGTAAGCCCGCCTTCAAACATGGGAATCTGCACATTCTCCAGTACCGTAAAGGTGGGCAGCAGATGGAAGGCCTGGAACACAAAACCGATGTCATGTGACCGGTAGTGTGAAGCGTCCTTCATGTCCGGAATCGACTTGCCGCGGAACGTGAGGCTGCCTTCCGTGGGCGTCACAAAGGAGCCCAGCAACTGTAGCAGCGTACTCTTGCCGCAACCGCTCGGGCCGGTGATGGCTACAAACTCACCCTCCCTGATTTGCAGATCCACGCCGCGCAGGGCGAGAACGTGGCCTCCGTCATAGCTTTTTTTCAGGCCCTTGGCCTCAAAGACGATGTTGTTGGAGCCGTCCGGCGATGATGCGGGCATGGAGCAAACTTATGTGGGAGAGATGGAGGGAAACAGGGAAGAGAATGTGACCACCCGGGGCCGGGTGTGTTCAGTCTCCACCGCGTGGAGCGCTGACATTTTTCAGGCCTTCGGGTGAAAAATCAGCATCCGTGTAGCTCACCCCTCGCTTGATGCGGGAGCCGTCCAATTCGGTGACGGTGGAGCCACGGCGTGCGCTGAGGTTGGCGGGGATGTGCTTGCCGTCATTCTGGACCACATCGGTGGTATCGATGCGCACCACGACCTCACCAGAGGACGAGTACTTCTCCACGCGCATGGGCACCATGCGGCGCAGGTCAATCCATGTGCGCACCTTTGCGTAGGAACCCTTGCCGCCTTTGGACTCCAGGATGTGGCACTCCACCTTGTTGATGGTCTCGGTGCCGGCGAAAGCCTGGTTGTCCCAGGCAAAGAAGTTCTGTACCACATCCTCATAGGTGAGAGCACTGCCGAAGAGCGGCTGCTTCATCTGCGAGGACTCGATGGTCGTCAGCTTGTCGGGAGCAGTGAAGCTGGCTCCGCCACCACTGCTGCGCAGCAGCACGCCATTGCCCTTCTGTTCCTTGGGAAACAGGATCTGATACACCACATCCGTGGAGGAGGCGGTCTTTCGGGACTTGATTTGCACCTGGAGGGAGGTGCCGCCGGTGTCCATCTTCAGTCGGATGAAGGTATTCCCATCCTGCTGCTGGGCGCTGAGCCTGGAGGCAAGCTCCTTGGCCGTGATGCCACCTTCCTGGGCACTGGCGGCTGGTGAAATCATTGCCGCGGCGGCGATGGCGGCGCCAAAAAAGACGGACCGGACGGGCGAGAAGAAGCTGGCTTTCATGCAGATAACTTTGTGGTCGGCTGACTGGGAATCCTCGACGGGGGCGCAAATCGTGCAACTTGAATTGATTAGCACGCCGCCGCCCCTGCTGACGAAATCGGCACCGGAACCCTTCAGGCAGGGCTCCGGTATCGTGGAAGGAGTGCGCGGTTTGGTTCAATCATCGTCATCGTCGTCGTCAGACTTGGTGGTGGTCGTGGTGGTTGTTTGTCGAATCACCGGTGCAGGTGACACCGCGGCCGCGGGTCTTGCGACAATCACCCGCGAAGCCACCAGTTCGTCGCCCTCGCGCACGTACTGCACGGTCACCGGCGCCCCGGGGGCGATTTGCCCCACCGCGATGGGAGTACCAGCATCATCCACATACGTGGTGCTTCCCGTCACCGCGTAGGTGAGCGGTTCGGCGCTTTCTGAGCGGACAATCAATCGCGCACCCGGCGTGAAGTTGGTAATCACACCTCCGGCAGTGGTGGAGGCGGCTACGACCTTGCGTTCAGTCACTACAGGCGTGGATACCGCGACGGGCGTGCTCACACTCTGCCGGACGACCACACGTGAGGCCAGCATGCGGCTGCCATCACGCACGTAGTGCACCGTGATGGGCATGCCGGAAGTCACCTTCTCGGCCAGCACGGGCGCGCCGGTTTCATCGATGAAGGTGGTTCTTTCTGTCAGGGCATAGCGAACGGGTGCGGAGCTCGATTCTTCACGCACGATGATGGCTTCACCGCCGGGGACGTAGTCGGTGATGATGCCGCTGCCGGTGGTGGTTTCTGCGATGACGGTTTGTGCCGGGGCGATGTTGCTCCAACTAAAAAACGTGGCCACGCTGAGAGCGCAGGCGATGGCTGACCAATGAGTTTTCATGGGGCCTTTCGGTGGGTTTGAGGGTGGTTTTAGCAAGCCCGTGCCCTGCAACCGCTGGCAGCAACAGGAGCCGCGGCGGTGCAAAGGCATCAGGCTTACTCCTCAGAATCGCCTTTGCGGAAAGCAGTGGCTGGAACCGCGCGGGAGTCCGTCGAGTGAGGAAGGGCTTTTTGGCATTCCTGCTTACGGCTGCATTTCACGTGGAGCAGTCCAAGTGTTGCGCAGTTCCGCCGCGAGCACAAAAAATGGGGACAAGAATGTCCCCACCCCTTGAGAAGCTGTAGCTCTCAATGTGCGCAGTCTATTTCGCCGCCAGAGAAGTCTGTGCGCCCTTCAAGCCACGCCACTGCGCGCCCACTTTCGGGTCATACAAGCAGGTGACGAGATGTCCGATGGCGTGCGAGTAACTGCGGAACGGAGCCAGTTCCTCGTCATTGGTGGGATACAAATCCTTCTGGTAGCCGGGCAACTCCGCATGGGGGAGGCCGGCCCGCTGGTGGTGCACTCCATGGAAGGGCTCATGCAGCAGGGTGAAGGAAACGAGCTTTCCGGTCCAAGTGTCCGCGATGATGCTGCGGGTGGCGCTGCGAATGGTGGAGCCGGTCAGGCCCACATGTTCCACGTACTTGCGCCAGCTCTGGAGATTACCTGCAATGAAGCCGGGGATGAAATACATCCACAGCCAGTATTTCCACCCTCCTGTGAGAGCTGCCGCAGTGAGCATCATGGCATGGAAGGCGACGATGCCAAACAGCTCCATCCACACGCGGCGACGCACCTTCTTGCTGCGGATCGGCGAGTTCTTCCTCAGGAAGGTCCTCAGGAACATGGCGGGCGTGTGGAAGAGCCCGAAGAACAATTCCGTGAACGCCATCAGTCGGCGGAACCAGCGGGGAGACTTGGGATCGTTGAAGGGCCAGAGCTCTTCATCGCGCTCAAGGCCCAGGTGCGCATGGTGTGTCTGGTGCGAAGCGCGATAGAGCGTGAAGCTCATCAGGCTGAGGAAGCCGATGAACACACCATCAAGGTCATTGAGAAGACGGCTCTTGCGCAGCATGCCGTGAGACGCCTCATGGAAGCCGATGAGGTTCCCGTGCATCAGGTGGCTGGCGATGAGGGCCAGCGGTACCACGAGCCAGTAGTTGTTGTGATAGAGAGCCGCGAACAGCCCGCCCAAGGTCAAGGCCAGCATACCCACCATGATGGGGAACGCGGCACGGCTCACCCAGTGGGGTTCGTGTGGCTCGAAAAGGGGATTTTCAGCAGGGGCTGGTGCGGGGGCTTGAGTCGTGGCTTCCATTGCTGCTTCAGTCAGGACTGACTAGGATTTGAAGTTGGCAATGCGGTCCTCTGGTGAGCGACAGGCTTCCGCGAGCACATTCTGGTACAGAGTGTTGAGGCTTTCAACCTCGGCATGAGTGAACAACGAGGCGCGTGAGAGCCATACGATCTCCAGTGTCTCGTTCTCCTCAGTTACTTCGCATCCCAGGTCAAATCTTGCTGTACCCGTCGAGCGCATACGCAGTTTTACCGACATGCCCGGAAGATTGACATCGGGCACCGGGTGATTTTGCAATGCGAAGCGCACGTCAAAAATTGGATTGTGCCCTGATGCAGGTTTGTCCTGCATTGCAGCTGCGAGTTCCGCGAACGGCATGAAGTTGGCAAACGAGTCCATGGTGGACTCATGCACTTCGCGGAGGGCATCGACGAAACGCTGATCACCTTTCACCTGACCGCGCAGTGGCACCACGCCGGCCACGTAGCCCATGGTTTCCTTCACTCCGGCACGGTTGCGATTCGCGAAGGGGGTGCCCACGGTGACGTCAGCCACCTTGGTCCACTTGTTCAGAGTGATTTGGAAAACGGTCAGCAGGGCGCTGAAGAGCGTGGCGTGCGTCTTCTTCACCACTTCGCGCACGGCGCTGGTGAGATCTGCAGGAATGTGTGTCACCCACCGTTGCAGCGGTCCCGTGTGGGACGGCGAGGCGGGAGGGCTCCACAAACGGGGAGCGCCTTCAAGCTTCGGCTTCCAGAAGGAGGCACAGCGCTCGACTTCAGCAGGTGTCCAGAAGGCGCGCTCCGCAGCATCCCACGCCCCATAGGTCATGGGCACGGGAGGCATGGGCTCGGAGAGGCCCATGAGTTCCTGAACATAGGCGGCGCAGAGGTCCTGCACGAACACACCAAGGGTCCATCCGTCTGCAATGGAGTGGTGCACGGCAAACACCAGCAGGAGTTCATCTGCGCTGCGGCGGACCATCTCCACGCGGTAGAGCGGTCCGTGCATCAGGTCGAAGGGCTCCAGGACGATTTCCTGGATGATCTCCTCGATGGCCTCATCACTGCGCTGCTCAGGTGCCAGTTCGCGAACCTTGAAGTTCGCCTCGCCTGTGTTGCGCACCATTTGCAGCGTCCTGTCCTTGCCGGGCAGGAAGGTGATGCGCAGGGCGGACTGCCGCTCCACCACCCGTTGGATGCTGGCGCGGCACAGTTCCGCCGGCAAACTGCCGCGGACATAGATCACGCTGCAGATGTGATTCGCCGGATCGCCGACCGGTACCGGCGTGGTCTCCCACAACTCGCGCTGGGGGAAGGAGAGGGGCTGGAGGCGGATTTCTCCGCTCTCCAGCATCTGTTTGAGCCGGGCACGTTTTTCTCCTGACATGCGGGAAGGAATCGAACGTCTGGCTTAGGCGGATGGCTTCGCGGCGGCAGTGGCTTCCGCGGTGTCATCGTCATCTCCGAGCAACCGGTCAAGGTCGTCATCCGAGATGGCATCCAGGTCCACATCTTCCACAGGAGCTGCGACCGGCTCAGCCACGGGGGCTGCGGCAGGAGCAGCGGCACCGGCGGCCTTGGCACCACCCACGCGTTCTGCGATGAGGGTGACGATCTGGCCGATGGTACGGGCACGCATGAGGCTGGTGGGCGGCAGGGCCACACCGATGGCGCTTTCCAGCGAGTTCTCGATTTCCACGCCCATGAGCGAGTCAAGGCCGAGGTCCGTGAGCGGCTGGTCGTTGCGCAGGGTATCGGGCTTCACGCGAAGCACGCCACCCACCACGTCACGAACGGCTTCACCGATGACGCCTTCTTTCTCCTCCGCCGAGGCGGATTCGATCTTGAGACGCCAGTCGCTGCCACCGCTGCTGGCTTCACCACCTTCAAGACCGGAGGCAAAGATGCGCTCAAGCAGCGGGTTCTCCTGCATGTTGCGGAAGGACTGGCGCCACTTGTTCCAATCCACGCGGATGGCCACGCCCTGGGCGGAGCCTGCGACGAGGAAGGACTCGAGGAGGGTGACCACTTCACCCGGAGTGAGGGCTGCCGTACCCTGGCGGGCCAGGAACTCGGCGACCTTCTCATTGCGGGCCACGTAGCCTTCGCCACCCAGCACACCCCAGTTGATGGTAAGTGCGGGCAGGCCGAGCGAGCGGCGATGATGAGCGAGGGAGTCGAGGAAGGCATTGGCCGCCGCGTAGTTGGCCTGCGCGGGGTTGCCGAAGATGCTCGACACGGAGGAGAACATCACAAAGGCATCGAGGTCCATCTTCGCGGTCGCCTCGTGCAGCAGCCAGCCGCCAAACGCCTTGGGCGTCAGCACGGACTGCATGCGCTCGCGGGTGAGCGCGGCGAGCGGGGCGTCGTCGATGACCATCGCGAGGTGGAACACACCCTTGATGGGGGTCTCTTCGGAATGGCTTTCGCTGATGAGGCGCTGCACATCCGCGGGCGAGCCCACGTCTGCGGCGATGGCTTTGACCTCCACACCACGAGCGGTGAGGTCATCCACGAACTCCTGCGCGCCGGGCGACTTGATGCCGCTGCGGCTGCTGAGCGTGAGGTGACGGGCACCTGCTTGCACGAGCCACTCGGCGAGCACCTTGCCGAAGCCACCGAAGGCTCCGGTGATGACGTAGCGACCATTCGACTTCACGTCGAAGGCAGGCACAGGGGCCTCGCCACGGCGCGGCACGAAGGCCTCGGGGAAGGAGACCACCACCTTGCCGATGTGCTTGCCCTGCGCCATCTGGCGGAAGGCGGCATCCACGCGGCATGCGGGGAAGGAACGGAAGGGAAGGGGATGCAGCGCGCCCTTTTCGACGAGCTTGTTCACCTCACCGAGGAGCTGGCGGGCGAGTTCACCGTCACCGGAGAACACGGCGTCCATGGCCACGACGTGGAAGGACGCGTTGCGGCGCAGCGGCCACAGCGGGATGCGTGAGTTCTGGTAGATGTCGCGCTTGCCGATTTCGATGAAGCGACCGAACTCCGCAAGGCAGGCCATGCCCATGGGGATGGCTTCGGCCGCGAGGGCGTTGATCACGACGTCAACACCGCGGCGGTTGGTGAGGTTCATCACCGCATCCACGAAGTCGCCACGACGGGAGTCGATGACGTGGGCCACGCCCATCGTTTCAAGGAGCGCGCGCTTGGAGGCGCTGCCGGCGGTGGCGATGACCTTGCAACCGAGATGGTGCGCGATCTGAATCGCTGCCATACCGACGCCACCAGCACCAGCGTGGACCAGGATGGTCTCACCCTTGCGCATGCGGGCCACATTCTTCAGCGAGTGCCAGGAGGTCATGAAGACCACCGGGATGGTGGCCGCCTCTTCGAAGGAGAGACCGGCAGGAATCGGCAGCACGTCGCAGCCACGGGCCAGCGTCTGCGTGGCCAGGCCGAACACGGCCAGACCATACGCACGGTCGCCCACCTTCACGTGCTTCACGTTCTCACCCACCTGGGTGATGATGCCGCCCACTTCGTCACCGAAGATGCGGGCATCCGGAGCTTCACCCGGATAGAGGGCGAGCGCCTTGAGCACGTCACGGAAGTTCATGCCAGCGGCACGAGTATCGATGACCACCTGATCTGCTTCGCAGGGCGGGTTTTCGAATGGCGTGAAGCGCAGCGTGTCGAGGTGACCACGTTCGCGGGATTCGAGACGCAGCGGGATGGTCTTCTGCAGCCACTGCTCTTTGACAGGGCGGCCGCGATCAAGGCGCTGCACGTAGCGGGCTTCGCCACGGAAGGCGACTTCACGCTCCACATCGGTGCGCTTCAGTTCGCTGATGAGAAGGTCCACATCCGCGTCGGAGGCGACGGTCGGAAGGTCGATCGCCTTGCAGGTGATGTCGGGGTGTTCGTTGTTGAACACGCGCACCATGCCGATGAGGGGAGCCTGCACCACGGTGGTGGCGCTGTTGTCGCGACCAATCGGCTGGGCGCCGCGGGTCACGAGGTCGAAGCGGCTCTTCACGGCAGGACGCACGGCATCTTCCGCATGGGAGAGGTGCAGCAGCGCATCGGTGCCGGCGATGACTTCGTCGGCATTGCTGGGCTTGGCGGGTTCGTCGAGCGTCCAGAAGTACACGCTGCGCTCAGGCGCGGCATCCTTCGTGACGGTTTCGAGAAGCGTCTTCCAGTCTTCACCGGCTTCCGCACGGAGGGTGAATTTGTCACCGCTGGCGCTGTAGCTGTCGCCCTTGTAGGCGAGGCGCACGCGGGCACCGCCTTCGCGGAGCTTCGTAGCGAGCTTCTCAGCGAAGCCACCCTTGTCGGCGTAGAGCAGCCAGGAGGACTCCAGCGCGGCTTCTTCGGCGGGTGCTTCAGTCGTGGGGGCAGCGGCTTTCTCGGACGCCTTGCGACCGAAGAGGAGGATCTGGCCTTCGCCACCACGTGGACCGGTGAGGCCGGCGAGGGAGGCGGTTTCGGCGTAGCCGGCGGACTTGATGACTTTCTCCCACTGGGCGCGCTCGATGAGCGGCTGCTCGGGGCGAAGCTCGCGGTCGGCGAATCTCCACCAGCCGCTCGTGAGGCCGAAAGTGGACTCGGTCCACAGCATCGGAGAGCCCGTGTCCATGAAGATGAGGCTGCCGCCGGGGGCGAGCAGGTCATGCACATGGCGCAGGGACGCGGTGACATCGCTCACGGCGTGCACGCAGTTGGTGCCGATGACGAAGTCGTAGCTGCCGACGTCGAGGCCCTGCTCGGCAGGGGATTTCTCAAGGTCGAAGATCTTGCACTCCACCTCGGGGAATCCGGCCAGCTTCTGCATGGCGCCGGGGAAGAAGCCCGCGGAGATGTCCGTGAAGGTGTAGGTGTGCAGACCGCGCTCAAGGAGCGGGAGCAGGTAGGAGGCGAGACCGCCGGTACCGGCGCCGATTTCCAGGATGCGGAGGCCACGGCCTTCGGGAAGGGCGTTGGAAGCTTCCTGAAGGGCAGCCGCAATGGCGGCGAGCCACTGGCTGGTGTAGAGGCCGTCACCGTAGAACTGGTCCAGGTGTTCGGCGCCCGCACCGGCGAAGAGCACCTGCACGGCTTCCTTCTCACCACGGAGGATGGGGCCGAGTTCGGCACACGTCGCGTGGTTGATCAGGCCTTCAGAGAGGTGACCGGGGTTGTTCTCGATGTACTTGCGAAGCGTGGGCGTCGCGTTGCTGGCTGCCTTCTTGAAGAGCGGCGTGGTCTTGTAGATCGCGCCTTCCTTCTGGATGAGACCGCGACGCTCCAAGCCCGTCATCAGGGCGCCGAAGACCGGCATGAGTGCCTCGTCGATCTTCAGCTTCTTGGCGTCGATGGTGCTCTTCACACCCATGCTCTGGAGACCACGGGCGAGGTTCGCGGCGGCGAGTTCGTCACCAGCGGCGAGTGCTTCTTCAAGCTTCTTCTTGCCACGTGCTTCGACGACCTGGTCAAGCGCGGCACCTGCGGCCTTCTGAAGCTGCGCCAGCGGAAGCGGGGCACCCACGGTGCTCGGTTCGGCGCTGGAGGGATTGGTACGTTCCCAGGCGACCTGATAAACAAGGTCGCGCTGGCCACCAGGCGTGCCGGAGCGGCGGGCGCCGGCCACAGCGATGGCGCGGAAGCCGTCCACGAGCACGCAGGGGTTGCCTGCTTCATCGTAGAGGCCGAGTTCGCCTTCGAGGTAGTCGTCGTTGAAGCCCTGAACGCTGGCGCGGACCTGGCTGGAGGCGCCGGGCGAGCGGAGGAAGAGGATGCGCTGGAAGCGCACCGGGAGCTTGAGCTTGGCCTTGCGGCTTTCCACCGTCTTCGCGCCTGCGGAGAATACGTGCAGGGCGGCGTCCATGAGGACGGGGTGGAGCTGGTATTCACCAGCGCGCTTGGCGGACTCCTCGGTGAGGGCCACCTTGCCATGGGACACGCCACCGGCGGCGGCGAGTTCCTTCACGCCACGGAACTCTTCGCCGTAGCGAAGGCCCATGTCGCTCATGTGCTGGTAGAATCCGGTCAGGTCCTGCGCTGGCAGGTCCTTCGGCTTCACGTCTTCCCACTTGGTGTGCGCGAAGGTGGTTTCCGTGCGCTCACCGCGCATGGAACCGACCACGTGCACCGACCAGGAGGCGGCGTTTTCAAACTTACTCTGGATGGAGAATGTGCGCTCGCCGGTTTCGTAGGTGATTTCGATCTGCAGACCCGCGGTGGAGTCCGGAAGGATCAGCGGCTTGCGGATTTCGAAGTCTTCCACCACGAACGGGCGGCCTTCGAAGTACTGGGCGCCTGCTTCGAGGATGAGCTCGATGAAGCCGGCGGCCGGGAAGATGACGTGGCTCTCGACCTTGTGATCCTTGAGGTACGCCATGTGGCGGTTGTCGAGGCGTGCCACCCAGGTCGGGGTGGCACGGGGCAGGCGGATGTCCAGCATGCCGCGTCCACCGTTCATGAGACGGCCATCGCGCCAGTCGGGGGACTCACTCCACCAGCGGGCCTTATCCCACGCGTACGAGGGGAGGGAAAGCTGGCGGCGGGAGGGCGTCATCGCCGCGAAGTCGAGCTCGACCGCAGCGCGGTGGAGGCCCATCACGGTGTCGAGGATGGTCTCATGCTCCTTCTCACGACGGACGGAGGAGAGCACGGGAGCCTTGATGTTCCGGGCGCCGAGGCATTCCTGGATGTTGCGGGCCAGGGCGGGGTGCGAGCTGATTTCCAGCCACACGTCCACGCCGAAGTCAGCCATCGCGTCCACGGCAGGTGCGAAGCGCACCGATTGGCGGATGCCTTTGCCCCAGTGGGTGGCGTCGCAGGAGTCACCGGCGCAGCGGTCACCCGTGACGGTGCTGAAGAAGGGAACGGTGTCCGGCAGCGGCTTGAGCTCGGCGAGCGCCTTCTCGAGCGCTTCCGAAGCGGGCTGCATGAGCGGGTGGTGGAAGGGATGGTCCACCTTCACGAGGCGGGCGAAGACGCCCTGCTCTTCCAGCTCATTCATCATCTTGGTCAGTGAAGCCGCGTTGCCCGCGAGGGTCAGCGACTTCGGACCGTTGAAGGCCGCGATGGTCACGGTGCGGTCATGACGAGCGATGAGCGCGCGAGCGTCTTCCTCGGTGATGCCCACGGCGAGCATGGTGCCGTCACCCTTGGCGCACTCTTCCATGAAGCGCGCACGCTGCACGATGATGCGGGCGCCGTCTTCCACACTGAAGATACCCGCCACACAGGCGGCGGCGATTTCACCGACGGAGTGACCCACGATGGCCGCAGGCTCCACACCCCAAGACTTCCAGAGGGCGCAAAGGGATACCTGCATCGCGAAGATGGCCGGCTGGCCCACTTCGGTGCGCATGACTTGGGAGTCTGCCTCGGACTTGGCGAGTTCTTCGAGAAGGCCAAAGCGAGCCCAGGGACGCATGGCGGCGTCGCAGCGCTCCATCATCTGGCGGAACACAGGCTCGTACTTCATGAGCTCGCGGCCCATGCCCCACCACTGGGGACCCTGGCCGCTGAGCACGAAACCGACGCGGGGCGCGGTTTCCGGGCGAGGAGTGAAGACGCTCTGCAGCTTCGGTCCGGGATTGCCGGTGGCGAAGCCGTTGAGTTCTTCGATCAAGTCATTGATGGAATTCGCCACCACCGTGGCGCGGTACTGGTGGTGGTTGCGACGAGCACCCAGGGTGTAGGTCAGGTCGGGCAGGACAGGAGAGCTGCCGTTGGCATTTGCCTTGGAGGTGAGCCAGGCGCCGAGGCGTTCCGCCGTGCCACGCAAAGCTTCTTCGGAGCGTGCGGAAATCGTCACCGGCCAGGAGCGGCCTTCGGGGACTTCCAGGTACTCACGCTGGGTGGTGTGGGGAGCTTCCGCGAGGATGACGTGGGCATTCGCGCCACCGAAACCGAAGGAGTTCACACCCACCATGCGGGGGCCTTCTGCCGGGGCAGGGAAGGCTTCCATGGAGGTCGGGATACGAAGCTTCAGTGCTTCGAAATCGATGTGCGGGCTCGGGTTTTCGAAGTGCAGGCTCGCGGGGATCTGCTTGTGCTTCAGCACGAGGAGGGCCTTGACGAGGCCAGCCACACCAGCGGCGGTTTCAAGGTGACCAAGATTGGTCTTCACTGAACCGATGGGCAGTGGCTGGTCGGCAGGGCGATCGACGCAAAGGGCATTGGCAAGAGCGGTCGCTTCGATGGGGTCACCGACGGCGGTGCCGGTGCCGTGGGCTTCCACGAAACCGATCTGCTTCGGATCAATGCCGGCGTCCTTGCAGGCGTCACGCACGAGGCGGGCCTGGGCTTCCGGGCTGGGAAGGGAGATGCCGTTCGTATGGCCGTCCTGGTTCAAGGACGTGCCGATGACGACCGCGTGGATGGGGTCGCCATCCTTGATGGCCTGCGAGAGGCGCTTCATGAGCACCACGCCGGCACCTTCGCCGCGCACGAAGCCATTGGCTTCAGCTGCGAAGGCCTTGCAGTGGCCATCCGGGGAGAGCATGCCCGCCTGGGAGAAGCCAATGAAGCCGCCAGGGGTGACCATGATGGTCACACCACCAGCCATGGCCACGTCGCCACGATTGGTCCAGATGTGCTCACATGCCGCATGCACTGCAGTCAGAGCGGAGGAGCAGGCGGTGTCCATCGCCACGCTCGGGCCGAGCAGGTTCAGGCTGTAAGAAATGCGGTTTGCCGCGATGCTGTGCGCACTTCCGGTGGGCGAGTGGGGACTGATGCCTGCTGAGTCCCAAGGCGTGCCCTGGATGATCTGATAGTCATTGTGGGACACCCCCATGAATACGGCGATGTCCGTGCCCTTTTCGAGGTCCAGCACGATGCCGGCGTCTTCAATCGCTTCCCAAGCCGTCTCCAAAAGCAGACGCTGCTGGGGGTCGATGTAGGGGGCTTCACGTGGAGAGATCCCGAAGAACTGGGGGTCGTACTGATCGAGGCCGTCGATAAATCCACCGCGCTTGGCAATAGATTTTCCAACCAGGCCGGGTTCCTCGTCGTAATACCGATCAGCATTCCAACGATCGGCAGGAACCTCCACCACAGCTTCACGGCCCTCGGCCAGTAGTTTCCAGTAGGACTCTACGTCATCCACTTTTCCTGGAAAACGGCAACCGACTCCGATGATGGCAATTCCTTCTTTGGTCATAGGCTAGCAATAAATTCCGAAACAGGGGCAGCTTTATGTGGTTTGCCCCGCACCACAAGTTATTTGCAAGGGCAACCTGATGGAAGCAAAAAGCACGATCTGCAAGTAGGCCCTTGGGGCACTGAGTATCGACTCAGGACCACTGTCCGCGTGAACTGTGCCGCGACTAATTTTGCTTAATCTTTTTGCCAGAAGACGCATCCTCACCACACTCGCTGGGGCGAACTATAATTTATGTGTGGCATTGCAGGCATGCTGGATTTGGCCGGGGAACGGGACGCGCCGGTGGACGTCGTTCGAAGCATGGCGCGTGCCATCTTCCATCGAGGCCCTGATGAAGAAGGCTTTCTTTGGCGGCCAGGGCTTGGAATGGCCTCTCGAAGGCTGAGCATCGTGGGTCTCGCAGATGGCCAACAGCCCATGTCCAATGAGGACCGCAGCGTTCATGTGGTCTTCAATGGGGAGCTGTTTGATCACCTTGAGAAGCGCGCCGAGCTCCGGGATCGGGGCCATGTACTGACCACTCATTGCGACACGGAAATCATTCCCCATATGTGGGAAGACCACCGGGAGGGCATGTTTGAGCGATTGCGGGGACAGTTTGCCATCGCCCTGTGGGACGAGAAAAAGAAGCAACTCACCATGGGGCGTGATCGCTTTGGCATTGCGCCCCTCTACTGGAGCCGGCAGGGAGATTGGCTGCTCTTCGCATCGGAAATCAAGGGGCTGCTGGCCTCCGGCATGGTGCCTGCCCGGCCCGACCGGAGGGGCATTGATCATGTCTTCACCTTCTCAGCGATGCCGGGGCCGGTGACTTGCTTCGAAGGGGTGAACTGCCTCCCGCCTGCGCGATATCTGCAGATCACGAAGGGCAATCGTGGCGATAATGTCACCATCCAGGAGCGAGCCTACTGGAAGATGGATTTCCCCGATGCGGGACAGGAAAGGGACGGCGATGCCAAGACTCTGGTGGATGAGTTTGAGCAGCTCATGCTCAAGGCTGTGGAGAAACGCCTGCGCGCGGATGTGCCGGTTGGCTCCTATCTCTCAGGCGGAGTGGATTCCAGCATGATTCTGGCGCTCGCCAGCCACGTCAAAGGCAAGGACATTCATACCTACACCGTGCAGGTGGATGAACCTGGTTTGGACGAACTGGATGCAGCCAGCATGGTAGCCAAGCACATTGGGACGGCGCCTCCCATCGTTCAGAAGTTTCGCACAGAGGACGCTCTCAGCACCTATCCCAGCCTCATCCGGGCGGCTGAGTGCCCGGTCATTGACACCTCCTGCGCATCGCTCCTGCAACTGGCTCACAAGGTCCACTCCAACGGACAAAAGGTCGTGCTGACGGGGGAGGGAGCAGACGAGTGGCTCATTGGTTACCCATGGTACAAGATCTCCAAGGCACTTGGTTTCCTTGACAAGATTCCAGGCGTGGAACTCAGCGACAATGTCCGTCGCGCCTTCTTGAGAATGAGCAATGTGCCGAATTTCCCAGCGCAGGTTCGGAGGGATATCGAAAAAGTCATCGGGGGCACCAATCCCTGGATTGATTCCTACGGAGTGCTTTGTGTTTCCAAACTGCGCTTTTACAGCCCGGACATGCTGGCACAGATGGACGCCACGGCACCGTGGGCCATGCTGGACATGGATCTCGATCGAGCCACCCAATGGCATCCATTGAATCGAGGGGTCTGGATGGCGGGAAGGGTGAACCTCGCGGGCCACCTGCTCCAGGCCAAGGGTGACCGCGTGGCCATGCACTCCTCCGTGGAGGTGCGCTATCCTTTTCTGGATGAGGATGTCTTCGATTTCACGGCGAAACTCCATCCTCGCTGGAAGTTGCGTGGGTTCCGCGACAAGCATCTGCTCCGTCTGCTGGCGGAGCGTTGGGTGCCACCGTTCGTGTATAAGCGGGGGAAGGTCATCTTCCGTGCTCCGCTGGACAGCTTTCACCTTGAGCCGGAACCCGCGTTTGTCGCTCAACTCCTCAGCGAAGAGTCGCTGCAGCGCACCGGCTACTTTGATGCCCAAGCCGTGCGGCATTGGAGGAAGGCCTATACCAGCATGCGAGCAGGGTCCCTGCCGCGCCTGTCGATCGAGATGGGTTTGGCGGCTGTCGTGGCGACGCAACTCTGGCACCATCTCTACATTGATGGCTCCCTGTGCGAGTTGCCCACGGTCGGAAGTGCTCCGGCCGCTACCTGACCGCCAGCAGAAGAAACAAAAGCGCCGCGGAACCACTCATGGGTCGCGCGGCGCTTGTGCTCTACAATTCGGTCAGGATACCAATCTTGCCATCAACCGCCTTACTTCAGGCTTGCGAGAAGTTCCTTCGCGGCAGCTTTCGCGTCCGCATCGTCTTTCTCCACGCTGGGCATCGCAATGCCTTTCTCGAGATACTTGCAGGCTTCGGAGGTGCGGCCCACCTGGGCGTACACGCGACCGAGTTCTACGTAGTGCATGAGGCGGCCTGGATTGAGCTTCACTGCCTTCTCAAGGCAGTTCACGGCCTCATCATTGGAGGCTTCCGGCAGCTTGTCATAGATCATGGAGGCGAGCATTTTCTTCACGCCGCCCACATTTGCCACATTCCGGTGCCAGCGGCCCAGAATATGCCAGGCCAGATCATTGGAGGAATTCAGCTTCACGGCCTTCTCCGCACCCGCTTTGATGGCCTTGGAGCAGGCCACCTGTTCCTTGTTGCTCATGAAGGGGACCATCTTTCCGTAGCTGATGGCGCAGGAGAGCTGGGCATCCGAGTTCTTGGGATCGGCGGCTGCAGCACGCTTTCCGTACTGCAGAGCAATGTTCCCGAGCTTCAGCTTTTGGTCGTTGGAGGAAGCGTCCGCCATGAGGTGCCGGTACTGCCGGGCGATCCGCACCAGCACATCAGCATTGTCCGGCTGGAGTTTCTCGAGTTCCAGATAGATCTGGAGGGCTTCCTTGGCCTCGAGCTTTACATCAAGGGCGTCTGCTTTTTGGAGCAGCTCTTCCGGGGATTGGGCCTGGACGCTGACGCTGGCTATACACAGCGCCGCAGCGGAGAGGAGGGCCTTGGCCGAAGCACGAAGGCGGAGGGGTTTCGGGCAAAACATCATCGCTTCGACGCGAGGATTCTTGCCGCGTTCAAAAGTTTTGCCTCACTTAATCTTGGGCCGACAAGTTGGAGACTGGTCAGGGGTATCTTTTTGTCATCCATGGGTACGGGCATGGCCACTGCCGGGTTGCCCGCATAGTTCACGGAAACGGTGTTTTGCAAGGCCAGGGCTTGGGCTTCGAAAAGGACGAAGCGGCTGAAGATGGGAACCTTCATGGGGTGGTGGCGCAGCGTGGGCAGGGCAATGAAATCCACTCGTTGGAAGATCCGGTCGAGTTGTCGCTGCCATACCTTCTTCATGGCCAGTGCTTTGCGATAGTCCTCGCTGTCGTACTTGAACTCTCCCAGAAGGATGGCGGCCTTGGTGGTGGAGGTTACTCCACGGGCTTTCAGCAGTTCCTTGTCCGTCACGTAGCCGTCCGCCACGGCGATGGTGTTCCCGTTTTTCATGGCTTCCTTCCAAGCCTCGGAGAACCACCGGGGAAGGCGGACCACTTTCACATTCGCTGACGCCAGAGCGTCGTCGATGGCCTTGTCGATTTTCGGATCCGTATTCTCGATGTAGAGGCGTCCGATGGTGAGGCTCCGTGGGCCGGGCTCGGAGGCCATGGCATTCATGTACTGGCTGCGGAAACCCGGCTTCAGCAGGTCCATGCCCTCCACGAGGTTGGGAACATCCTTGGCAATGGGTCCCACGGTGTCCAGATGCCGGGGCGAGATGGGGTGGATGCCTTTCGTGGAAATCAGGCCGAAGGTTGTCTTCAACCCATACACACCGCAGCAGGCGGCCGGGGTGCGGATGGACCCGGCGGTATCCGTGCCGATGGCGACGTCCGCTCGCTCATTCAAAACCGCAACCGCTGAGCCGCTGGAGGAGCCTCCCGGCATGAGTCGCTTGGAGTCACCCATGCGGTTTCTCGGCGTGCCGAAGTAGCCGTTTATCCCGGTGGCCCCGAGGGCGAGTTCGTTGAGATTGGTCCGGCCCACGATGTGGACTCCCCGGGCACGGACCGGAGCGAGACAGGCAGCGTCTTCTTCCGCAGGCGGATTGGTCTTCAGCAGGTACTCGGAGCCAGCGGCGGTGACCACGCCCTTCATGTCGATGTTGTCCTTCACCGCCACGCGGAGCTGGGTACTGCCTTCGGGCGGCGGCCAATAGCGGATGAAGGCCTTGTCACCCCTGAGCTTGGGGAAGGGGTTGGAAAAGCTGGGCAGGGAGCTGGTGCAGCCGCTCAGCAGGCTGACGGCGGTCAGGGCAGCTACGCCACGGCGGAGGGGGAGGCTTTGAAACCACATGGTTTTCTTATGGAATCGCATCGCCGGGCACCCTTAACCGTGTGTCAGGGTGTCGACCGGGAGGAAGGGCAGGGGCACTGTCGGCTTGGAGATGGAGGACCTCCGCCTTGTGCTGAAAAATTCCTTGCCTCTCCGCCGCAGCCGTGCATTGTCCCTGCCCCCTGCGAGCCCGTCAATCGCCGTTGGTCTTCGGGTCCACCTCTTCCGAGGTAGAACCGCTCGCCCCGAAGGCAACCCGGCCACCCATCAGAATACATGTCCATCCGTCTTGCCCGTTTTGAAATGCCGAACCGCCTCGTGAAGAACGATGCGACGGCCACCGAAACCTTCGCGCAGTTCGTTGCCGAACCCTTTGACCGTGGTTACGGCCACACCATCGGCAACAGCCTCCGCCGCGTGCTGCTTTCCTCCCTGGAAGGAGCCTCCATCACGAGCGTCCGCATCAAGGGCGCTGAGCATGAGTTCCAGACCCTCCCCGGAGTGGTGGAAGACGTGACGCAGATCGTGCTGAACCTGAAGAAGGTGAAGTTCCAGCACTTCGAAAACAAGGAGTCCCGCACCCTTTTTCTCAACGCCGACAAGGAAGGCGTCGTCACCGCCGGTGACATCAAGGACGACCAGCACTACCAGGTCATCAACAAGGACCAGGTCATCTGCACCCTCGACCGCAAGGGCAAGCTGGAAATCGAAATCGAAGTGAAGGTGGGCCGCGGCTTCGCCACCAACGAGGACAACAAGCGTCCTGACATGTCCATCGGTGTCATCCCGATTGACTCCATTTTCTCCCCGGTGACCCGCGTGAAGTACGCCGTGGAAGCCACCCGCGTGGGCCAGAACACGGACTACGACAAGCTCATCCTCGATATCTGGACAGACGGCCGCATCGCCCCACAGGACGCCCTCCTGCAGGCTTCCGCCATCCTTCGTCGCCACCTTGATGTCTTCGTGAACTACGACGACAGCCAGGTCGAATTCGACGCGGCTCCCGAAGCCCAGAGCGAAGAAAACCTCGAGCTGCGCAAGCTGCTCAACATGTCCGTCAACGAAATCGAGCTGTCCGTCCGTGCGGCGAACTGCCTCAACAACGCGAACATCACCACGGTGGGCCAGCTTGCCCAGAAGACCGAGGCCGAAATGCTGCGCTACCGCAACTTCGGCAAGAAGTCCCTCACCGAGATTCGCGAAAAGCTCGGCGAGCTTGGCCTCACTCTTGGCATGAAGCTCGACCCCTCGCTGCTTGAACCCCTTCCCGGCGGTATCTCCATGATCCGTCAGGGTGGCTTCCGCCGTGAGGACGACGAAGACGCCGATGCCGACAGCTTCTCCCGCCTGATCAGCGCCAACCTCGGCGGTGACGACGATGAGGACGAGGAATAAACCTCCTCATCAGCCAAGCACCACTGAACGAATTAACAGGAAACCTGAGAAATGAGACACCGGAACAAGACCGTCAAGCTGCAGCGCAAAAAGCCCCACCGCGAAGCGTTGCTCAAGAACCTCTGCAAGAGCCTGATCGAGCACCGTCGCATCAAGACCACCCTGGCCAAGGCCAAGGCGCTGCGTCCGGTGGCTGAAAAGCTGCTCACGCTCGGCAAGAAGAATACCCTGCACAGCCGCCGCCTCGCGTTCGCGAAGCTTCGCAGCGAGACCCTCGTGAAGAAGCTTTTTGATGAAATCGCCGTGGCTTCCGCCGACCGCAAGGGTGGCTACACCCGCATCACCAAGCTCGGTCAGCGCATGAGCGACTCCGCTCCGATGGCCTTCATCGAGTGGGTGGACTATTTCGTGCCCGCCGCTCCGGCTGCTGCTGAAGCTGCTCCTGCCGCTGAAGAAGCCAAGACGGAAGAAAAGCCCGCCAAGGCCAGCAAGTCCAAGAAGGCTGCTGCTTCCTCCGAAGCGTCCGAAGAGAAGCCCGCTAAGAAGGCTTCGAAGAAGACCGCCAAGAAGGCTGAGACCGCAGAATAAGTTTCTCAGGTTTTCACATCCCCATCCTGGAAGCGCGAAGGAGCCATCCTTCGCGCTTTTTCTTTTCAGCCAGGAGGTTGGGTCTCCTGACCCGACAGTGGATGGTGGGTTTTCCGACCCGCCAGGAACAAGTTGCCGATTGGCTCCTACAGCTTGGCCATGTTAAGCACGATTGGCACTGCCGTCAGAAATGCGGCATGGATGTCATCGATATCGGGTACTCGAGCGCCGGCAACTGCTGTCTCGATCGCTTCCCGTGTTAGCTGCTCTGATTCAATGATGAACTGAGCGTCGATCATGTCCTGCGGGTCAGTTCCGCGCATCATCTTGGTGAGAAGCAAATCCACGCCATGAGGACGCGACAGCGACAACCGCTGGCACCCCATCACTGGAAGCGGCACCAGATGCTGTTTCCAATCTGGACGCAGAATGACCTGGCTCTCTTCGAAGAGGTGCGTGACATACAGACCAGATGGGGCGAGTTCGCCGTTCGCGGCCTCCAGGGCCATCCAGAAAGACTCGTCTTGGTCCAATTCAGAAGACTGCTCTGTCGTCAAAATGACATCGACATCCAACGAGAGGGCCGCGTCTGGCGGGGATCCTGAAAAACCCAGTACCAAAGCAGCGCGTCCGTAAAGGACAAGCGCAGTATGCTTCGTCAGGTGCTTGTCCAGTGTTGTGAGGATCTTTAAGGCGTTGCTCATCCGGCAGGAAGCATACGGGGGCGAACCCATTGAGCCTTCCCTGTGGCGCCTGGGCGCACCTTGCCAGGTATCACCATGTATCGGGAGGGATGGGGCATGACTCCCGCAGGCACCGGAAGGTCAAAGGGGATGTGAGACAACAATGTGGTCCAGAATTTCACCCCAGGTTCAGCAGCCTTTCCGGCCCGCCCTATGTCGGCCAAGGGAAGAACAGCGCGTTCATGTACGGCCAGATTTGCCAACAATACTGGGTCGACCCCGGGTGCTGCCATGAGTGCCGCCGCAAGACGAAAACGTTGTGGCTCCCAAGGCAGGCAGGGATGGATGAGTGCCACGACTAGCTCCTCCAAACCCACGTCAGAAGTTGGCGAGCCTGTGCCTCCTTCGGTATTTCCTGTTGGTATGTAGTAGTCGAGTCCCCGCCGTTGAGCCTCTCTGGCTACGCTATCCGCGGTTTTCAACCCGCGTCGTGCAAGACTACGAAGCAGCACCGACTTATGCACCGTGGTGCCAAGGCGCGCTGCGAGTGTCTCAGTGCCCGTCATGTTTTCAGTATGCCATTTTTCAATCTGCGGCGCATCTGAAGAAATTTAGCGCGCAGTCCGTGCCTTTCGCTGTAGCTGCTACTCCTCTCCGCGTCCGCCGCGCACCTTTGCCCGCTTCTTCTTCACGTCGCTGCGCTTGTGCTTGCTCTGGAGGATGCGTTCCTTCACGCCGCGGGGACGCTTGCGGTTCTGGCGCTTTTTCTTTTCCACGGCATCGCGTTTCTCCTGGCGCACGGCCTGCAGCTTCTGCTCGAGTTTGGAGCACAACTCTTCACGTGCCACGAGACGGTTCACACTCTGGCTGCGCTCACGTTGGCAACGCACTTCAACACCCGTTGGCACATGCACGAGCACCACGGTGCTGCTGGTCTTGTTAATCTTTTGCCCGCCGACACCGGTGCCGCGGATGAACGTCTCCTCAATGTCCTCGTCCCGCAGGCCAATCTTGGCCATGCGCTTGAGCAGGGATTCGTCTTCGATGGGAAAGGCCATGGGGATGAGCGCGCAATATGCCGTGAAACCAGCAAAGCCCCAAGCAAAAGAAAAACCGGATACCCCGCTGAGGGGCATCCGGTTTGATTCAAATCAAAGCGAAAGAGCGCAGCTTACTTCAGCTCTTTCAGCGCGGCCTTCACTTCATCCGCCTGGGTTTCGGTGGCGCCCTTCGGGTCATGCCACACGACCTTGCCACCTTTGATGATGAAGCACTGGCGGGTGGCCATGCCCTTGGCGTTCTTCTGCACCTTGAAGGCGTCCACCACTTTGCCTTCCTTGTCGGCCAGCAGGGTGAAGGGGAACTTCTGACCATCGGCGAACTTCTTCTGAGCTTCCACGGTGTCGGTGCTCACGCCGATGACCTTCACACCTTCCTTGGTGAGATCCGCGTTGGCATCGCGAAGAGAGCAGCCTTGCTTGGTGCAGCCGGGGGTGTCGGCCTTCGGGTAGAAGTAGACCACCACATAGGGGTTGGCCTTGTAGACATCGGCGAGATTCACGGCTTTGCCGTCCTGGTCGACGCTTTCCACAGCGGGGGCGTCATAAGGGGGATTCACCTTGGCCCCTTGGCCGGCGAAAGCGGTGCTGGTGGCGAGAAGAGCGAGGGTAAGGGCAGAAAACAGAAGTTTCATGGGACGACAAGAACGCAGCCTCCCCCTGCAGTCTAGCGGGAAAGAAACGGCCGCCTGCTCGCTTGCCCTGCGTTTCGTGCTAAGGGTGAAGGCTCACCTCACCTCAATGCCCGTCACGCTTCCCGTCATTCTTTATCCCTCCCTCGCGGCCCTCATCTATACCTTCAGTGCCCTTTTGCTGAAACGCTCCAGCCAGCTGGGGGTGGGACTGTGGCGGACGACGTTTGTGGCAAACATAGTGGTGGCAGGACTGTTCTCCCTGCTGTGGCTCCTGGGTGGGAAGGCTGTGCAGGTGGAATTGTTGTGGCAGCCAGCCATCATCGCAGGTTGCCTTTTCTTCGGTCAGATCAGCCAGTTCCTCGCACTGGAGAAAGGGGATGTGTCCATTGCAGTGCCTGTCTTCGGGCTCAAGGTGGTGCTCATTGCGTTCTTCACACCGTTGGTCATCGGAGATGGGGTGAGCATGAAGCTCTGGGGGGCAGCGCTGCTGAGCGTGTTGGGTGTGGCGTTTCTCAATAAGAAGGATGGCGATAGCCCGGCGCGCAATGTGGGTATCACCCTCATGGCAGGTGGCGCGGGTGCCATCTTCTTCGCGATGTTCGACGTGCTGGTGCAGAAGTGGGGGCCGAACTGGGGTGTGGGCAGATTGCTGCCTATGATTTTCTGGATGAACGGGCTCCTTTCCTTCTCGCTCATCTTCATGTTCAAGGCGCCGCTGCGTCAGGTGACAAAGGGGGCCTGGCCCTGGTTGCTGATGGGCTCGCTGCTTCTCGGCACCCAGAGCATCATTTTCGTCAGCGCGATCGCTCTGCACGGGCAGGCGACCGCAGCGAACGTCATTTACGCCTCACGCGGTCTGCTCAGCGTGGTGATGGTCTGGCTGGTAGGGCATTGGTTTGCCAACCAGGAGCAGCACCTCGGCGCCAGCGTCCTGCGCTGGCGCTTGTTCGGTGCGGCCATGATGCTGACGGCGATTGTGCTCGTGATTAAGTGAGATTCCACCGATGAAACAAGACACACGTCAGGGGCGTTGGGGTCCCCATGACAGCATTGGATACCCGGGGCATTCTTGATGCGTATGAGCGCGATGGAGTTGTGCGTGTGCCAGGACTCTTCAATCGCGAACAGGTGGCGGCGTTTCGCACGGAAATTGAGAGATACATCCGTGAGGATCTCAGTCAGAAGCCGGCGGATGCACGTACCTTGGAGCCCGATGGAGTGACAGTGCGAAACCTGTGGCGCATGGAACTGCACCATCCCGAGTTTTGCAAGATGGTGGAGAATGAGCAGATCGTGGCGCTGGCCGGTCAGCTTGTGCACGGTGAGCCGATCCTCATGGCAGTGGAGACGTTCAACAAACCCGCGCGGGTGGGTTCAGGTGTCCCGTATCATCAGGACAACGCTTATTTCTGCCAGACGCCACCGGACATGCTCACCATCTGGATTGCCATGGATCCCGTGACGCTGCAGAACGGGCCAGTGTACTACATCCGTGGCTCGCACAGGGAGGGCATGCTGCCCACCAAGCTCTCCGGAGTAAAAGGAAATTCCATCGGCCTGGCTGAAGCGCCTGACGTTGCGCTTTCAGAGCAGTTCTGCGGACTGCTGGAGCCGGGGGACGCGCTCATTCATCAGTGCCAGACGATCCATCACTCCGCACCAAACACGAGCGAGCATCCGCGCCTGGGGTTGCTGCTGGTGTATCGCGGTTCCCATACCCAGACGGATCCGCAACTCAGGGCCGCGTACAGCGTGGCGGCAGCCGCCACGCCTCCGGCCTGACCTGCGAGCTCACCCCAGCACCTTCTTCACAAATTTGCCCTCGTTCTGGTCAATGCGCTCGGGGCGGCCCTTGTGATGGTAGATCATGCGGGTGTGGTCAACGCCCAGCAGGTTCATGATGGTCGCGTGGAAGTCGTGCACGTGCACCTTGTCCTTGATGGCGTGCAGACCCAGCTCATCGGTCTCGCCCACCACGGAGCCGCCTTTCACGCCGCCGCCAGCCATCATCATGCTGAAGCCGGTGGGGTTGTGGTCGCGGCCGTCGCCCTTCTCAGACATCGGTGTACGGCCGAATTCACCGCCCCAGATGACGAGTGTTTCATCCAGCAGGCCTCGCTGCTTCAGGTCGCGGATGAGACCCGCAACGGGCTTGTCCATCTGGCCGCAGTACTTGGTGTGGTTGGACTCGATCTTGTCGTGCGCGTCCCACTTGCTGCCAGCGCCGTGGTAGAGCTGTACGAAACGCACGCCGCGCTCGACGAGACGGCGGGCATGCAGGCACATGCGGCCGAAGTTTTCCGTCTCCGGCGTGTCCATGCCGTAGAGCTTTTTGGTGTCTTCAGATTCCTGACTGAGGTCCACGGCGCCGGGAGCCTCGGCCTGCATGCGGAAGGCGAGCTCGTAGCTGCGAATGCGCGCATCGAGCTCGGAGTTCTCCTTGCGGCTCATGGCGTGCTGATGGTTCAGCGAGTTCAGGAAGGCGAGCTTGCCCTGCTGGCGATCCTCCTTGATACCCTTCGGGGTGTAGAGGTTCGCGATGGGTTGCGGGCCATCATCAAACAGTACACCCTGATATACCGCAGGCATGAAGCCCGCGCTCCAGTTGCGCACGCCATTCACCACATCAGTGTCGCTGTCCTTCATGACCACGAAGGCGGGCATGTTTTGATTTTCCGTGCCGAGACCGTAGCTGACCCAGCTTCCCAGAGAGGGTCGCCCGCCGAAGATGGCGCCGGTGTTCATCTGGCACACACCGCCGGCGTGGTTGATGCCGTCGCTCATGCAGGAGCGCACCACGCACCAGTCATCCGCGAGTTCCGCCATGTTGGGAATCCAGTCGGAGAACCAGAGGCCGCTCTCGCCATGCTGCTTCCAGGTCCGCTTGGACTCGAGCAGGGGAGCATTCGCCTCACCCATGGCGGTGATGACCTTGCCAAAACTCTCTGGCAGGGGCTGGCCCGCGAGTTTGTTCAGCAACGGCTTGGGGTCGCAGATGTCGAGGTGGCTGGGGCCGCCCTCCATGAAGAGGAAGATCACATTCTTCGCACGACCGGCCACGTGCGGCACCTTGTCCGACATCGGATTGGCTGGACTGCCACCCGCATCGCCAAGAGCGGCCATCAGCGGGCTGTCGCCCATGAGCGAAGCCAGAGCCATGGCGCCAAAGCCCGCACCTCCACGGCGGAGGAAGTCGCGACGGTTGGTGAGGATTTCGTGGTGGGGGACCAGGTTCATTGGAGGTAGAGGAACTCGTTCGAATTGATCAAGGCGTGGCAGAAGTCAGCAAGGGCTTCGAGCCTCGGGGAGATGGTGGCGCCGGTGGGGGACTTCACCGGCTGCTTCTCCCACACAAACTTGGGCTCACTGGTGTTGGTCAGTGTTTCCGCCTGGGCGTCGAAAAGGCAGCGCGGGGCGCTCTGGACACCACCAATGAGGAGTTGCTTGCCTTCGAGGAGCTGGTTGGTCATCATCACGCGGCTGATGGCGCCGTCCCACAGGCTGCGGCTGTCACGTTCGCGGCCACCGATGGTGAGCTGGCGTTCGGGATTGGCATAGCCGCCCACGACAGGATGCTGCACGGTCACCTTCTCCAGTGGGGCATTCGGATCCGCGAGGTTGCGGGTGTAGAAGGTCACAGTACCGCCAAACTTCTGGTCCGGAGCCAGCTTGTGCGAGAGCACGGCTGCCACGTAGTAGGGAGTTTTCACCGGAATGCGCAACCCGGAGGCCACCACCTCATAGATGACCGAGCCCTGGAAGTCATCTCCACAGAGCTGGAGGATGAGGTTGTTGGGCTGGTGCTTGGACTTCTCACTGGTCACACCGAAGGCCCAGCCCTTGCTGGCCTTGTCGTTGTTCCAGCGGGCCGCGATGGTGCGCACGGAGGCATCAGGATATAGGGAATCCAGATACACCACGGCCTCCACGGTGAATTCGTCGCTTTCGTTGTCGAGGGTCTGCACGCGCATCTTTTCAAATGCGGTGCCGGGTTTGAAAGCCACGGTCTTCGTGCCTGCCAGCGGATGGGTGCCGAAGAGAGACTTCGCGTCCACCAGAGGTCCAGCAAGGATGGGCTCCGGCGGCAGTTCCTTGTCGAGCAGCTTCTTCTGGTGATTGATGAAGGTGGTGGCCGCTTTCATCTCCGCCTTCGTGGGAGGGCGGGAGAAGGCGAGCTCATACGCACGCTGCACGTGCTGCTCCGTGGTGGCGTCGGGCATCTTCAGGAGCTTGGCGGCCATGGCGCGGGCGCGGTTCAGTGGCCAGTCGCCATTGATGAGCAGGAGGCTCTGCAACGCGGTGGTGGTGCTGTCGCGGCGGGCCACGCTGGCGAATCCAGGAGGCGCATCGAAGCTGCGCAGGAAGTCGTCCTGCGAGTTGCGCACCTTGCGCGTGTAGATGGTGCGGCGGGGCTGGGCGGACTCCTCGCTCTTGCCGCCCATGTCCGGCTTGAGCTCGCCGCTGATGGCCAGCACGGCATCGCGCGCTTGTTCCGCATCGAGGCGGATCGGATTCATGCGCCACAGCAGGCGATTCTCCGGGTCCACGTTCATCAGGGAGCGGCCCTTGCTGTCTTTCGCAGTGGGATTCAAGCGGGCAGTCTGCTGATAGGTGGCGGACATGAGGATTTCCTTGTGCAGCCACTTGAGGCTCCAGCCGTGCTTCACGAACTCCTGGGCCAGATAGTCGAGCAATTCGGGATGTGTGGGCTTCTCACCCAGGCGTCCGAAGTCACTCGCACTGCCGGCAAGGCCCCGGCCGAAGTGGTACTGCCACACCCGGTTTGCGATGACACGGGTGCTCAGGGGATTGTCCGGACGCGTGATCCAATCCGCCAGGGCGGTGCGGCGGCCGGTGCTGTTTTTGTCCTTGAGAGGAGCGATCTTGGGCTCGCTGGGATCGAGAATCGTGAGGAAGCCCGGCTGCACCTCCTCAGAACCACGGCGCGTCTTCATGATCGTTGGCGGGGCTTCGGTCCCCACGTCCGAGGCGGAGAACGCGACTTGAAGGGGTTTCGGCTTGAATTCTTCGAAGGGTTTCAGCGGCTCCAACGTGGCTTCGAGCTTCGCTTTGAATTCACCCTTTTGCTTGGAAGGTGTAAGCTTGTTGTACTCCTCGATGATCTGGCGCTCCACGAGGTAGCTGATGATCTTGTCGTAGGGCTTTTTCTCGGCCGCAGGTCTGTTCATCATGACCTGCACTTCATCCGGGAACTTTTCCACGGCACTTCTGTGCATGCCTGCCTTCTTCGCAGCGATCAATTCATCGTACGGTTTGCGCGCTTCAGCCGTCATGTCCTCCCACGCCTTTTGTCTGGCGGCATGTGAGGCCAGCTCCTCCTTGTTGGCGAGGGTGAGGTCATCCCGCCATACCACGGGCGCAAAGAAAGCCTGGAGGCGGTAATAGTCCTTCTGCAGGATGGGGTCGAACTTGTGATCGTGACAGCGCGCACAGCCGAAGCTGAGGCCCAGGAAGAGTTCGCCGCTTACATCCGTGACTTCGTTGAGAATCACGGTGCGCTGGCCTTCGGCATCGCGCTGGTTGTATTCATAGATGCCATTGCGCAGGTAGGCGGTGGCGATGAGCACATCTGGATTCGTGGGATCGATCTCATCTCCGGCAAGCTGCTCACGCACGAACTGGTCGTACGGCTTGTCGTTGTTGAAGGAACGAATGACGTAGTCGCGGTACGGCCAGGCATCGGGACGATAGGCATCCTGGCGATAGCCATCGCTCTCCGCATAGCGGGTGAGATCCAGCCAGTGCTGTGCCCAGCGCTCGCCATAGCGCGGATGGTTCAGCAGGGACTCGATGAGTTTTTCGTACGCATCCGGGCGCTTGTCTTCCACGAAGGCCTTCACCTGCTCCGGGGTGGGTGGCAGACCATGAAGGTCAAAGTACACGCGGCGCACGAGTTCATAGCGGTCGGCCGGCGCGGATGCGGACAGGCCTTCGTTTTTCAGACGGGCCCGGACGAAGAGATCGATGGGGCGGAGCGAGCCCGATTTTTGATTGGAGAGTGTGGGCGGAGCAACCGGCTTCAACGGTTGGAAGGCCCACCAAGAGCGGTCTTCGTTGGAGAATTCGCCGGATTTTTCCACCTTGGCGGACTTCACCTCGTGCTCGGGCCAGGGAGCACCCATCTCCACCCACTTCTTCAGGTCGGCGATCTGCTCGTCTTCGAGCTTGCCGTCCGGGGGCATCTGCATGTCCTGGTCCTCGTAGGACACGGCCTTCAGGATGAGAGAGGCGTCGGCATCATGGGGCACCAGGGCCGGACCGCTGTCGCCGCCCTGGAGCATGTAGGCGAGGTTGTCGAGGCGCAGGTTGTGCTTCTGCTTCTTCTCGCCGTGGCACTCCGTGCAGTGATTCACCAAGAGGGGGCGGATCTTGGTCTCGAAGAACTTGAGCGCTGCCGGGTCAGGCTTTTCCGAGGTGGCGCCGTGGGCCGCCAGGACAGTGGCGAGCAGGCAGGAAGCCACCGCACCAATGCGGACGGAGGCAGTCTGGAAACGGGAGGAGCGATGCCGGAAATCCATGAGTTGCGCCTAGAGTGCAAAAGTGGGTACGAGTTGGACACAAAAATTTTTCTGTCCGAAACTGCCCCTGAGCCGCCTCTAGGGCGTAATCTGGCTCCTCATGTCCGAACCCGACCGTACCACCGAATTCCTCACCCTGCTCACCCAGCACGACCGTGCGCTGGGCGGGTACGTGGGCGCGCTCGTGCATGCCAGCGCGGATGCGGATGACATCCTCCAGCAGACGAAGCTGGTCATGTGGCGTGAATTCGGCAACTTCGAAACGGGCACGAACTTCCTCGCATGGGCCCGAAAGATCGCCTTCCACCAGATTCTGACGTACCGCCGGACCAAGAAAAAGGAACACCTGCCGCTGGATGAGGATGTGCTGGAAGCCCTGCACCATGAGGTGTCCCGCCTTTCCGACACGCATGACGATCGCCGCGAGGCCTTGCAGGCCTGCCTGCACAAGCTGCCCACGGAACATCGCCAGCTCGTGCTGCTGCGTTATTACGAGGATCTGGATATTGACCAGGTGGCCGAGCGCATTCGCAGCACGGCGGGTGCCGTCTATCGCGCTCTCAGCCGGGTGCGGTACACGTTGATGGATTGCGTGGAGAAGGAACTCGCGAAGGGAGGTGCCGCGTGAGCATGAGCCCGCAGGAGAACTGGAACTTGCTCGAACTCGTGGAGAAATCGCTCGCTGGGGCGCTCTCTGAGTCCGAACGCACCGAGCTGAATGCGCTGCTGCGTGAGAATGCCGGCGCCCGGAGACTCTTCGCTGAGGCGATGCATCAGCACGCCACGTTGTGCCTCGATGAGCGGTTGACGCGTGAACTGGCGCAGCCAGGACCATCGGTTGTGGCAAAGCCTTCGCCCACGATTCAGAGGCTTTCGTCATGGTATCCGACCGCAGCCGCTGCTGCGGTGGTGGCCATGGGGCTGGTGGCTTGGAAGCTTCTTGAGCAGCCATCCTCGCCGACGGTGCACAGTGGGCCTGCCGCCATTGCCACGGTGGTGAAGGCGCGTGGTTGCAAGTGGGCAGGCAGCACCCTGCCTACTGCCGAAGGTTCACGGGTCACTCCCGGTACACTGGAACTCGTGGAAGGCATTGCCACAGTGAAGTTCGATAGCGGCGCAGAAGTCGTGATGGAAGCACCTGCCACGCTGGATCTGGTGGATGCCATGGCCTGCCGTCTGGTGAAAGGCACGCTCGTGGCCGATGTGCCTCCGAGCGCAATTGGCTTCACCGTCGATACTCCAGATGCCAAGGTCGTGGACTACGGCACGCGCTTCGGCGTGAGCGCGGGTGAAGATGGCAAGTATCTCGTGCAGGTGCTGGAAGGTCTCGTGGAGGTGAATCCCAAGGCCACAAACGAACCCCAGAAGCTCAGGGCAGGGGAGAAGGTGGACACGGGTGTGCGTGCCAGCCAGCTTCGCCCCCAGCAGCCCGGCCAGGAACCGCCGCGCTGGCAGCCGCAGACCATTCTCGATGCCGGTGGCGGATGGAAGGTCCTCTCCACGGCATACGGACGTGGCAAGGACGCCTACATCCAGAGCAGTCCCAAGTCGAAGAACTTCGGCGATGACGCCTTCTTCCGTGTGAAGCACTCCAGCCTCGCGCCGGAGCTGAATCGCAAGGGATACGTCGCCTTTGACCTCAGCAAGTTCTCCGGCGCACAGGTTGAAGACGTCGAGCTGGTGCTGAGCATTGAGCCCAGCGATCTGGGTTTTGCCACATTGGTTCCCGACAGCACCTTTGCGGTGTACGGCGTGACGGACGAATCCAGCGATGATTGGGACGAGCACGAAATCACCTGGAAGGAGGCACCGGCGCACCATCCTGAGCAGGTTGACCGCCATCTTCCGGACACCTCACGCGCCGTGCTGCTGGGCAAGTTCCAGGTGGACCAGGGTGTGAGCCGTGGCTCGCGCACCATCCGTGGCCAGGCCATTCTGGATTTCGTGAAGCAGGATACCAATGGCATGGTGACCTTCATCATCTGCCGCGAAACGGATGAGACGACTCGCGATGGCCTCGTGCATGCCTTCTCCACGAAGGAGAACGGCAGCAATATGCCGCCGCTGCTAAGGGTGAAGGCGAAGTAACAAAGTGGCTTCGACTTCACTCGAAGGAACACGTGAAAGCGCGTGTTGACGCAATCATTCGGCTGAAGCCGAACCTACTTTGGTGGCTCACGCCACTTTCGTCGCAATCCACCACGTGGTGCCGCCGGCATCCTTGAAACCGCCGCGCTTGTCGGCATCCTGTTTCTTCACCGGTTCTTGCACGGATTCGGCACCGGCTTTGAGGCCCTTCTGATAGGTCGCGTCCACATCAGGAACGTACACGTGCACATGCGCCGGCATCACGGGCCAGCCTTCGGCGGAGTCCGCGATCATGAGTACTGTGTCATCCAGCCGGATCTCCGAGTGCATGATTTTTCCATCGGGCGTGGGGAAGCGGCGAATCTCCTGCGCGCCGAAGACTTCGGTCAGGAACTTGAGCGTCTGGTCAGCTCCCGAGACGATGAGGTAGGGGGAGACGGAGTTGTAGCCAGCGGGTTTGTAAGCGAAGCTCATGGGTTCAGAGAATATGGGTTCCTGATGGGTTGTCTGAGAGACTGCATGAAGCAGGGAGTTGGCTACACCTTCTCCACCACGATCTTCCCACCCTGCACCTCGCGCACGCGGACTTCGGTGCCAAAGGGCAGATAGTCTCCCACCACCATGGCTTCGAGCTGGGTGCCGCTGAAATCGACGTGGCCATAGGGGCGCATCGCGCTGCGCGTCGTGCCCGTCATGCCGGGGCTGATGGCGGAGGCCTTGGCCTGGCCCTGACCTTCAATGGCCACCTGATCACCGCCCACGGTGGACTTCAGCACGAGCCACGCAAAGGGACCGGAAGTGGGGAAGAAGCGCATGAGCAGCAGGATGATGGCAATCGCCCCACCGAAGGCGATGGCCAGATTCCAAATGGCCGCCGTGTAGTCGGTGAATTTCACGGGGAAGGTCTTGCCATCCGGAACGGTGATGTCCCAACCGGCCATGGTGTAGATGAGCGCTCCAAAGAGACACGCGAGCCCCAGCAAGCCGGGAAGGATATGGCCGGGGAAGACAAAGAGCTCCACGATAATCAAGGCCACTCCGATCACAAAGATCACCACGGTCTCATAGCCCACGAGGCTGCCTGCCACATAATGGCCGAAGAAGAACAAGCCGAAGGCAATCGTGGCGATGACGGCGGGAATGCCCATGCCGGGGCTTTGCATTTCCAGATAGCCTGCCGCGAGACCAATGAGCAGCAGGATGGCCGCATACTGGGTGATCAAGATGGCGACGAGTTCGAAGCCCTTCGGCTCCGCGGTGACCACTTCTCCTTTGAATCCCTCTTTGGTGATGAGTTCGTTCAGGTCATTCACGATGCCTTTTGCCAGCAGGGGCTTGCCCTCATAGATGGCGGTGGCCTGGTTCTGGTCCAGCGTCATGATGGTGCCCTTGGGCCACACCTGCACGTCACCCAGCTTGAATCCCACATCCTTGTCGATCATGGCATCGACCACGCCGCCGTGGTGTCCCTTTGCCACCGCGGCGGCACGAGCCATTGCCATGAATGCGGAGTTGGTCTTCGCGCGTTCGGCTTCGTCCAGTTGCATGCCGGGGGCGCCTCCTACAGGCGTGGCTGCTCCGATGGCGCTGCGTGGGCTCATGTAGATGGCGTCCGTGCCCAAGGCGATGAGCGCGCCCGCGGAAATGGCGCGGGTATTCACAAAGGCAGCGCTGGGGCAGCCGAGCTTCTGCAGGTCCTCCATGATGAGAGTGGCAGTGTCCCAGGCCAGGCCACCTGGAGTGTCCAGGTTGAAAACGACCGCTTCCGCCCGCTGGGCAGTGGCGCGCTTCAGCGTGCGCGACATGAATTCAAATCTTGCCGGATTGATGAGGTCTTCCTTCCCGACGGGAATGATCACAATCTTGCCCTTGTATGGTCCATCCTCTGGAAGCGATGTCGGTTTGGGGGCAGTTGCAGGTGGAAGAGCTCCGCTGGTAGTCACCTCCTTCTTGGGGGCGGCCGCCGGCGTGGACGTGGGCGTGGGCGCAGATGCAGGAGCATCCGCAGGTTTTCCCGCGGCAGCAGCCTCTGGCTTGGCTTCAGGTTTTGCCGGTTCTGCTGCCTTGGGAGCCGCGGCAGCCGTGGTCTCCGATGTTGCGGGAGCCGTTGTGGCAGGCGCAGGCGGCGGAGATGTAGGCTCCTGCGTCTGCGCTCTCAGCATGAGTGAGAAGGCAGCGCTTGCGAGTGCAGGAAACCACAGGAAAAGGAGCGGACGGAAGCGACGGGGAAGCGCGTTCATAGTGAGGAATCCAGCGTGTTGTACCTACGATTCCGCAGAATCGGGTGGGATGCAACCTGCACCGGACGCGTAAGGTTCGCCGCCTGCTTGCGCGCCATGCCATCCGCAGGTATCTGAAAGGCTCCCCCTCCATGATTCACCTCGCCTCGGACGCCGAAAGCACCCCCAGCCAGACACTGCTGGACCGCATGGCGCAGGCATTCTCACCGGAAGGCGTGCTCGCGAAGTCGCCGGATTTTGAGTATCGCCCACAGCAGCAGCGCATGGCGAAAATCGTGGGGAAGGCGCTCGAAACCACTCGTGCCGTGGTCATTGAAGCCGCCACGGGGGTCGGCAAGTCCCTGGCATATCTCCTGCCTTCCGTGACCTTTGCCCTGGAGCACAATCGCAAGGCCATCATCACCACCCACACGATCAACCTTCAGGAGCAGCTCATCCAGAAGGACCTGCCCATCGTGCAGAAGCTGGTGCCACGAACCTTCCGTGCGGAACTGCTGAAAGGACGTGGCAACTACCTGTGCCCGCAGCGCCTTGAGCGTGCGGTGAAAGGGGCTCCGGACCTTTTCACCAGCAGTGAGCAGGCGGAGCTGCAGCTCATCTGGGAGTGGAGCCAGAAGACGCAGGACGGCAGCCTCAGCACACTCGATTTCACTCCGACTCCCAAGGTGTGGTCCATGGTGTGCAGTGAGGCGCATGTGTGCACCCCGCGCCGCTGTGGCTCAACACGCTGCTTTTACCAGGCCGTGCGGCGTCGCATGGCGGAGGCGGATGTGCTGGTCATGAATCATTCGCTTTTCTTCTCCATGCTGTCCTCTTCTGAGGAAACCCTGCCGGAGGATGCGAACTTCCTTTTCCCGAATGACTTCCTCATCGTGGATGAAGCGCACACGATTGAGAACGTGGCGTCTCGCGCGTATGGACTGGCTGTTTCGGAGAGCAACATCCGCTTCGAGCTGCAACGCCTCTACAATCCCAAGACGCGCAAGGGATACTTCCCGCATCAGGGGGACTCCGTGGGCTCTCGTGCGGTGACGGACGCGATGGATGCCGCGGACATTTTTTTCCGCGCAGTGGAGGCGTCGAGTGTCTTCACCCACCAGCAGTCGCGTGAGTTCCGCGTGCGTGAACCGGGCCTGGTGGAGGATACGCTGAGTGTGCCGCTGCATCGTGTGATGGAGCGTGCCCGTGCTGCGGGCGATGGCGCATCGAGCGAAAACTCCCGGCTGGAGTTGCACGACCTTGCGCGCCGTCTCATCGCGTTGCGCCAGAGCATTGCCACCTTCCTGGACCAGAGCGAGGAAGATCACGTGTACTGGGTGGAGCGCAACCAGGGGGATACACGTCACTCCATGACGTTGCGGAGCGCGCCCATCGATGTGAGCCGTCAGCTTGGCACGCTCTTCTTCCGCGGTGATCGTCCCTGCATCCTCACCAGCGCCACGCTCGGTACGGGCGGCAGCAATGGGCTCGATTATTTCAAGAAACGCGTGGGTGCAGACACCACCGTGGGCGTGAGCATCGCGAGTCCCTTCGACTTCGAGAAGCAGATGAAGCTCTACCTCGTGAAGAGCATCCCGCCGCCCGGGTCGAAGGAGCACGAGGCCGCGCTGCCGAAGTGGATCAGCCACTTCCTGGACATCTCCAAGGGCCGCGCCTTTGTGCTCTTCACCAGCTTCGCGCAGATGAACCGCGTGGCGGAGGAGATGGAGGAGTACTTCGAGGACCGGGGCTGGACCCTGCTCGTGCAGGGGAAACAGCTTTCACGCTCACGCCTGCTGGAGGAATTCCGCAAGGACACCCACAGCGTGCTCTTTGGCACGGAGAGTTTCTGGACCGGAGTGGACGTGCCAGGCGAGGCGCTGAGCAATGTCATCATCACGAAGCTGCCCTTCGCCGTGCCGGATCATCCGCTGACCGCCGCACGTCTGGAGCACATCGAGGAGAATGGCGGAAACTCCTTCATGGAGTACTCCGTGCCCGAGGCCATCTTGAAGCTACGCCAGGGCATTGGCCGCCTCATCCGCTCGAAGCGTGACAGCGGCATTTGCGCCATCCTCGACAACCGTGTGCTCACGAAGCCCTACGGCCGCACTTTCCTGAGCGCACTTCCCCAGTGCCCGGTGGAAGTGGTCAGTGATGCCAAGTCCAAGTAGGCTGCTGCGCCTACGCTTTCGCGGCCACCGCTTCCGCAATGGTGTCCACTGAGCGCAGGGTTTCACGAGCGGCGGCGGCATCCGGGAGCTTCAGGCCGAAGCGCTTCTCCAGGGCGACCACGAGTTGCAGGGCGTCCACGCTGTCGAGGCCGAGGCCCTGGGGGCTGAAGATGAGGGCGTCATCGGCGATCTCTTCCGCGGTCTGGGGGAGCATGAGTTCTTCCACCATTGCCTGTTTGATCTGCAACTTGATCGCGTCGAGGTCTGCCATGCTGGGAAATCGGATGAAATGAGAAGGGTGGGCGTCAGAGAATGCCGCCGTCGATTTTGAGAGTGGCCCCGGTGATATACGAAGCCTGCGCCGATGCAAGGAAAAGCACGGCGGCGGCCACCTCTTCCGGCCTGCCGAGGCGACGCATGGGGATGCGCTGGATGGCGGCGCGCTTTTGGTCATCGGTCATGGCGGAGAGGGCATCGGTTTCGACGTAACCAGGGCAGACTGCATTCACCGTGATGCCGGCGCGGGCCACTTCCTTGGCGAAGCTCTGAGTGAGGCCCACCATGCCGGACTTCGCGGCGGCGTAGTTGGCCTGGCCCGCTGGGGACATGAGCGCGCTGAGGGAGGAGATATTGATGATGCGGCCGAAACGCTGGCCCATCATGGTGCGCGTGACGGCACGGCAGCCGAGGAAGGTGCCGCTGAGATTGCTCTGCAGCACGTCGTTCCACTGCGCATCCGTCATGGTCGCGAGCAGGGCATCTTCGTGATGGCCTGCGTTGTTCACCAGCACGTCGAGTCTGCCACTGACCTTCGTGATGGTCTCGACGGCAGTGGTCCATTGCTCGCTGTTCGTGACATCGAGCGGGATGACCTGACAGCGCTCTGCATGCGCTGTGGCGAGGGCTTCCGCCTTCTCTCTGCGCGAGCGCACACCCAGCCACACGTGATTGCCTTCGTCTGCTTTCAGGAAGGCCTCGCCCAAGGCCAGACCGAGTCCGCCATTTCCGCCCGTGATGAGTATCGATGCTGTGCCCGACATTCATCAAACATGGCGGTGATGCGGGCCAGCACAAGTCTGCCTTCGCATCAGGCGGCCTTGCCCAGCACGGCACCCACGGCCTGCTCGCTGAGACCCACGGCGCTGATGGCCACCTGGGTGCTGTCTCCTCGCGCAATCGATTCGCAGGCCGCCACCGTCTGCCATCCGGCGATGCATCCGTAGGCTTCACCCAGCACAGGGCGGAGACGCATTTTTTTTCCTTTCCAACCCTTCCACGCCGCGTGTTCAGCCGCGTCAGCCCGGGGAGCTGCACCGAGTCCGCTGCATAGCAGCACATTGGAGAAGTCTTCGGTGAGCAGGGATTGCATTTCGGCCTGCATGCCAATCGCGGCATTCGCTAGACTCAGGTCGGTTCCATAGGTCCATGCGTCTGTGATGCCAAGCAGTGCGACGCCCTTCTGACCATTGGCCGTGTCCCTATGGACTTTTTCCATCACCACTGCCGCGGCACCTTCAGCCGTCGCGCCATCGCGGTCGAAGAACAACAGGGCTTCATCCGTGAGCCAGTCGAGTTCCTCAGCGGCCACCACGAGCACGGCGTCCACTTCGCCGTCCTCCAGCCATTGCGCGCCGAGATCCATGCCGCGGAGGAACTGGCTGGAGTCACCGACCAATGTGCAATTGAGCTCAGGTGACCCTGCCAGCGCGGCGATGTGGCTGGCGGGGGCGTTGTAAACCGTTTCAGGAAACAAGATGGGACTTGCGAGTGCAGGATCCTTCAGGGCCTCTGCAAAGAAGCGCCGGCTGAATTGCACGCAGCCATTGGTGGTGCAGAAGACGACTCCAGCTTTCCACTGTCCGGCCTGTGCGGCAGCAAGGCGCTCCGCTCCCATGGCCTCCATGGCAGCACCCACCGCGTGGCGCGCCGCGGCGGTGGTGCGGCGGATGCGGTTGTGCTTCATCCAATCGGGCGCCGGTGTGGGCGCAGGCACTTTGCGAGTGCAGCACTTCGGTGCGCTTTCTCCACGGTGTGATGCGGAGCAGGGCAGGGGTACACCTTCCTTGATGGCATCAAAGAGAAAAGCTGAGCCCCAGCCCGCCGGTGATACGGCGCCCCAGCCCGTGATGTGGATGCGGCTGTCTGTGCTCATGCGGCCAGCTTCTTGAAGATGAGCGTGGCATTCGCGCCACCGAAGCCGAACGAATTCGTGAGCGTGCAATCCAACTGCGCTTCACGCGGCTCGCGCACCAGGTCGAAGGTGCAAATCGGGTCCGCAGTTCGCACGCTGCAACTGGCCGGTACAAATCCCTCCCGCATGGCGATGAGGCAGATGACCGCCTCCACTGCGCCCGCGCCTCCAAGGAGGTGACCGATGGCAGACTTGGTGCTGCTCACCATGATCTTCCCCACATGCCCGCCCGCCCAGCGCTGGATGGCCGCGCCCTCCGCCACGTCATTCAGCGGAGTGCCGGTGCCGTGGGAGTTGATATACTGTATCATGTCCGGTGTCACCCCGGCCTCCTCGCATGCGCGGGTCATGCTGAGCAATGCCGCGTCTCCTTGCGGATGCGGCTGGGTGAGGTGATGCAGGTCGGTGCTTGCGCCGTAGCCGGAGATTTCAGCGAGGATGTTTGCGCCACGCGCAAGAGCGTCCTCCAGACGTTCCAGCGTCACGATGGCGGCGCCTTCACCGAGTGCGAGGCCATCGCGATTCGCATCGAATGGTCGTGGCAGCGTGGTGCTCAAAGCTTGCAGGGAATCGAAGCCCGCGAAGACCATGTGCGCGAGCGCATCATAGCCACCCGCCAGAGCGCGGCGCGTGCGGCCGGACTTCACCAGTCGGAATGCCTGCCCGATGGCATTGGCTCCCGAGGCGCAGGCATTGGCAATGATGGTCAGCGGCCCGTGAATGCCGAGCGCGCTCTGCAAATGCTGGGCCTGTGTGTGCGGGAGATACAGGATGACCTTTTCCGCGAGGCTGGTCTTCGTGGCAGGCGCATTCGTCTTCGCAAGGTAATAGGCCTCACCCGTGGCCATGGCACCCGCACTGGTGCCGAGGCAGAGCGGCACGGGTTCCCCAGACAACGCATCGGCATTCCACCCGCTTTGCTGGATGGCCTCCACTCCTGCATGGACGAGCAGGCGGGAAGCGCGATCGAGGCGTTTGCGCTGACTGCGCGTGAGGCGGGTTTGCGGGAATGCGTCTGGAAACACCACCTCCCCGGCACGCTGCACCCGCTGACGGCTGGCATCGAAGACAGTGATGTCGCGGAAGGCGAGCCTGCCAGCGCGGAAACCCTCGGCATTCTCCTGCCAGTTGTTCCCCATGCTCGTGATGATGCCCGCCCCGGTGATGACCACCCGGTGCGTCTCTTCACGTGTCTGGCCTGCGCGATACGGCATGATCTGGTGTAGCCCAGCGTCACACTCTCTGGCAAACGATTAGTCACCATGCATTTGGCCTGAGGCACGTGCGGGAGTCCGGGCCGGGGCGCATCCATGCTTGCGCCGTCCGCTGGGTGGTCTAGATGACAGGAATGCTCTATGCCCGCTGGCAGCAAACTCTCTCCCAGCATCGCGATGAAGTCGCGGTGATGGACGCGGTTTCGGGCGCCTCCTGGACCTTTGCCGCCCTGCAGCGGTCTTTGGATTCGCTGCCTGCGCTGGCGGTGGGCGCTTTGCACGTGGCCTCCATAGCGGATGGCGTGCTGGCCTTTGTGATTCAGACGCTCTGGGCGTGGAGAGATGGCGCGGTGCTCTGCCCCATGGAGCGTGAAGGGGGACGCGTGCCGGATGTGCGTGGCATGCCGACAGGCATTGCGCATTTGAAGATGACCTCGGGCAGCACGGGGGAACCGCGCACCGTGATGTTCCGCGGAGAGCAGCTCGCGGCGGACGCGGACAACATCCGCTCCACCATGGAACTCGACCGAGCCTGTCCGAACGTGGCCGTCATCAGCGTGGCGCACAGTTACGGCTTCTCCAATCTGGTGCTGCCGCTGCTCTTGCAGGGGCACCCGCTGGTGATGGTGCCGGATGCGTTGCCCTCCTCCCTGCGTGCGGCGTGTGCCGTAGGCCATCGTGTTACCCTTCCTGCGGTGCCTGCCATGTGGCGCGCGTGGTGGCAGAGCGGCCTCATCAAGGAGATGCCCGTCGCGCTGGCCATCTCGGCGGGTGCGCCACTGCCGTTGGACGTGGAGCGTGGTGTGTATGAGGAGACCGGCATCAAGATTCACAATTTCTTCGGCAGCAGTGAATGTGGCGGCATCGCCTATGACCGTGCTACGACGCCTCGTGATGATGCCTCCCTCGCCGGTACTGCGATGGACGGGGTCACGCTCAGCATCGCTGAAGGTGGCCGCCTCGTGGTGGAGAGCGCTGCTGCGGGACAGGGCTACTGGCCTGCCGATGATGAAGCGCTCGGCGGTGGCAAGTTTTTCACCAGTGACCTCGTGGAGATTCAAGAGGGACGTGTGCTCATGCGTGGCCGTGTGAGTGACGCCATCAACATCGCCGGTCGCAAGCTCAATCCCGCCGATGTGGAGGCCGCGCTGCTTTCATGTGAAGGCGTGAAGCACTGTGTGGTCTTTGGTGTGGCGAGCGCGGACCCCGCGCGGTGCGAGGATACCATTGCGTGTGTGAACGCGGCAGAAGACCTCACCCCCGCGCGGCTCTCGGCCTGGCTCGGGGAGCGTCTCCAGACGTGGCAGCTTCCGAGGAAGTACTGGCTTTGCTCCGAACTGGTTCCGAATACCCGGGGAAAGATTTCCCGCGCGGAATGGCGCGAGAAATGGTTGAGTGCCCAGCCAGTGAAAGTGTGAATCAGCACCCGCATCTCGCATGAACGACGAGCCGATTTCCATTGGAGGATTCCGCGAACTCTGCTGTTCTGGCAGCATGACATCCAGCGTCCGTCTCGCGCCTCGAATTGAAAGCGTGCTACAGCCCATGAGGCGTGCACTGGGGCTGGTGCTGGTCGCTGCATTCAGTGTGCTCATCCCTCTCACGGCATGCGCCCTTCCTGATCCCATCACGGTGAGCATGAGTTCAGATGGGAAGCTCTCCGTGGATGGCTCGGAAGTCACCACTCTGGAGTCGCCAGCCGCCTTCGTGAAGCGGGTGGAGGAGATCAATGGCAGCGCTCCCTCCAAGTGGTCGGATCCGAAGCGTGACTTCTACATGTTCTCCCGGCTCGGCATCACGGTGTATCACGATCGTGGCGATGCCGACGTGGTGAATGTGCTCATGTCGATGCGTGAGGGCAAGGACCTCCCCATGGAGGCCTTCGTGGGCAGGCTGTCGATGGAGGGCATTGATGTGCCCCGGAATGCCTCGGGACAGTTTCAGGCCCAGGACGTACGCAAGGCGCTCAAGGCCCTGAATCCCGAGCCGAATGACAAAATCGATGGGCCGAATGCCGCCGTGGTCATCGGCCACCTGCCGTACTACGACTACCTGTACTTCAGCGCTGAGCCGAATGGCCGCATCAAGGAAGTCTCCCTCGGCATTGTGCTCAGCAAGGGGCGGCTGGCGTGGATGCGCGAGAATGGCGACCAGCTCAAGCGCGAAGCTCTGAAGCGGGCGATGGAAAAGGCAAAGCCATAAACGGCATTGCTTGAGCGGCGGGGAGGGGAGTGCTTTCATGCCTCCATGCAGCGTCGTTCCTTTCTCCGTACCGCAGCCGCTTCCGCCGGACTGTCCTCGCTTCCCTCCTTTTTGTGTTCGCAGGAGGCGGCGGCAGAAAATTTCCCTCCCGTGCGTGCCCTGACGAAGGGGCCGAAGTTTCACTGGTTCGGCTACTATGACAAACTGGAGTTCGACCCCACGGACCGCTACATCCTCACGAATCAAGTCGAATTCGAAGGGCGCACGCCATCTCCGGAAGATGTCATCAAGGTTGGCATGATCGACACCGGCGAAGGAGACAAGTGGACCGAGCTGGGCTCTTCGTCTGCGTGGGGCTGGCAACAGGGTTGCATGTTCCAGTGGCTCCCGGGCAGCCAGAGCAAAGTCATCTGGAACGATCGTGAGAATGGCAAGTACGTGAGCCGCGTGCTCGATGTGAAGACCGGTGAGAAGCGCACCCTGCCGATGCCGGTGTACTCCATCAGCCCGGACGGTAAATGGGCCGTGACACCCGACTTCGCGCGCATCGACTACTGCCGCAGCGGCTACGGCTATCCCGGCATCGAGGACCCCTGCAAGAATGACAAGGCGCCGGACAAGAGCGGTGTGTGGCGCATGAACATCGAGACAGGCGAAACCCAGCTCGTGTTCTCCATCGCCCAGGCGGTGGCCATCAAGCACCCCACCATCGATCTCACGGAAAAGTGGAACTGGTTCAATCACCTCCTCATTTCACCCGATGGCAAGCGCCTCATCTTCCTGCATCGCTGGCGTGATCGTGTGGACATTCCGCGTGAGCAGAAGGCGGGCGGATTCACCACGCGCATGTTTACGGTGAATCTCGATGGCTCGGATCCCTACGTGTTGGAGCCTAGCGGCATCGTGAGCCATTTCATCTGGCGCGATGGTCAGACACTGGTGGCCTGGGCCAAGCCGGATGCCGAGGAGAAGGCGCGCGTGATCGTCTACAAGGACCAGACACGTGAGTACACGAAGATTGGCGAGGAGAAGATTCCCGTGGATGGCCATATGACGTACGTGCCACACACGAACAACGAATGGCTGCTCATGGATACCTATCCGGATCCGGTGCGTCGCATGCAGGTGCCGTTCCTCTATCACATCCCCACGGACAAGAAGGTGCCCATCGGTTCCTTCTTCGAACCGCGGGAGTACAAGGGCGAGTTCCGCTGCGACCTGCATCCGCGTGCCAGCAATGATGGACGCAAGGTGGTCGTGGACTCCGTGCACGGTGGCAATGGACGCCAGATGTACCTCATCGACATCAAGGGGCTGGTGTAGCCGCAGTCGCAGAGCCGGGACGCCCCTCATCCAACAAGGCTCCGCCTTGTTCAAGGGTCGGGGGCACTCCTGCCCCTGTGGTGGCGGTGCCCCTGAGTCAGCTTTGAGATGAAGCGCTGCCCGAATAAGAGAGCCAGTCGAGTATTTCTCACCCTGAAGGGGGAGGGAGTGCCATAGGCGACTCCAGAGCTCTCACTCCGCTCTACTGTCTGCGCTCGCGGACGCCTGCAAGCTGCCGACTGGGGCATGCACCGGAGGTGTGCCGGGCAGGGGACGCAGGCCATGGCAGGCGAAAATCTGCACCTGCTGGCACACCGCGCCTTCATGCCGGATTTTGAAGATGCCGAGGCTCTGCACCTGCTCGAACTCTTCACGCAGGCGTTTGGGCGCTTTCTTCTCCACGGCGCCTTGCCGCACGAAGATGGCATTCTCTCCAGTGCGTGAGGTGTAGGTGGGCCAGAACCAGTATTGATTCTGCGGCTTGTCCGCGCTGAGCACGTAGGAAAGCTGTCGCTCTGGAAGCATGGTACGCGCCGCAGGATTGTAGAAATTCATCAGGCTAGCGCGACCATAGTGATCCGCGAGGAGGAAGGTGGGTACGCCAGTCTCCTGCTCCAGCTTGAGGCGCTGCTCTTCCATCACACGTGCCAGATCGCTGCCACCACGCACACGGCACAGGGGATCTGCACCGGGCTTCAAATCGATGCGCACGGCCTTTTTCATGAGGCCAGTGTCGTGAATGAAAATCACCGCGGGCAGACCGAGGATGAATCCCGCCGCCAGCCAGCGTGCCGGCATGCGTGCACCGTTCTTCGCGCGGAGATGCCACCAGATTGCCGCAAACAAGAACAACATCGGAGCTGCTGGTGCGATCCAGTTCGGTTGCGCCTTGGCCTGCACAGACAGGGCAAGGTAGACTGCAAACACCGGCGCGCTCATGCAGACGAGGAAGGAGAGCAGGGCTGGCTTCTCCTTCATGCGGAACCAACCCCACATGGCAAACGCTGCCGCGATGAAGAATACCGGATTCAGCAGACCCGTGATGGAGCCCGCGAATTCACCGAGCGTGGCAAAATTCAGGTGCGCCGAGCCATCCAGACCGCCGCGCTCCTTGAGGTGCGTCACCGTCACCCAATCGTGTGTGATGTTCCAGTAGAGCACCGGGAAGGCGGCAGCCACATTCATGAAGAGGGCCAGCCACGGACCGGGCCTGCGAAGTTGATGCCGGTAGGAGCGGTTGAACGCGAGGAAGAGGAACAGGCCGGCCCAAAGGAAGGGAGAGAAGAACTTGCTGAGGAAGCCCAGAGCTGCGGCCACGCCTGCGAACGCCCACCACTGGGTGCTGTCCTGCTCCATCGCTTTCCACATGGCCATTGCTGCCGCGGTGTAGAAAAGTACCGTGGGAGCATCCACCGTGAGAAGCACCCCGCCCACGGCGAACAATGGCGTCACGGCAAAGGCTGCCACCACCCAGAAGGCGGTGCGTTCATCCGTGCGCTTACGGACAAAGCACCACACCAGGACATTGCAAAGCAACGCGAGCACCGGCGACATGAAGCGCACGCCGAAGGTGGTGTCTCCCCAGAGATTCGTGCCCAGCCATTGCAGCCAGGCGATGAGTGGCGGCTTGCTGTAGTACGCCCAGTCCAGCCGCTGGCTCCACATCCACTGATACGCTTCATCTTCACTGAGCTCGATGGTGCCGCTCGCGATGTAGACCAAACGCTCGATGAGCAGACCCAGCATCAGCACCCACGCCGCATGGCGCCAGCTCACGCGTGATGCTTCGTTTGTGAGCCATTCCGGTCGCGGAGGGATGTCACGATAGAGCGAAGGGCAACGCGCCCACAGTGCGGGAAAGGCGATGCGTCCCAGTGCCTGCCACAGCCATTCCAATGCACGGATGAGCATCCACGTGGAGACGCCACCAAGGATGAATCCCGCGAGGACATCCGAAGGATAGTGCACGCCTGTGTACACCCGTGAAAAGCCCACCAGCAACGCAAGCGGTACCATGAAACGCCAGGTGCGCCGGAAGAACATCCACGTCACCACGACCAGCGCACCCCAGTTCGCCGCATGACAAGAGGGCATCGCGTGGGAGCCGGAGCCGTTCCCCGCCAGCAAGCGCACATCAGTCATGGTGACGAAGGGGCGGGGTCTTTCGATGAGGTCCTTCAGTGGTCCGCACACCCAGTTGCTTGCGACGAGTGCGGCTAGAATCGCCAACAAGACGAAGGCCCAGCCGCGCCGCTGCCAGCGCCAGATGACGAACACCGCCACTGCGAGCAGCAGCGGGTAGAAGAGCGCATTGCCACTGGCATACGGAATGGCCGCGTCAAAGACGGGATTGGCCAGACCGTGATTGATGCCGTGGAAGAGGAAGGTATCGAGTGCTTGCAGGGATGCCATGCGGTGGTGCGGGGCGAGCAGTGCTGCGCGTGGGCTCCACTGAAGCATCCCGGCTGTTTCCCGCGATGTGCAGAGAATGACATTCCTGCCACGATGAGCTGCCTCACGTGTGACTCAAAGGTTGCAGCAGAGAGGTTGCACAGTCGCTGGCATGGATCTTTCCGGCCTTGCGCAAAGGTTCACAAAGTTTGCTTGGAGCATTGCGCGTGCGTTCGCTATGCTTCCTGTGAAAACGTTCCGACACAAGCCATGGCGAATACGACACCGCAGGCGTTCACGGGAGAGGTCGTCTACTTGTTCGCCATTGATGTGGCTTATGAGTTGAAGCGCCCCATTCCAGAAACATTGCTGGGCCAGCCTCTGCTGCCACATCAGGTGGGACCCGCGAAGCGCAGCCCGAAGCAGCATCTCTTCCAGCACTTGCGCGCCGCGAAGCTGGAGCCGGTGAAGATGAACTCACCCATGGGCGAGGTCACGGTGCAGCGCATGGTGAAGGTGCTGCCCATCGGCGCGGTGAGCATCATGCTGAGGGTGCCGTTTGCGATTTCGCGGTTGGAGCAGCTGGGCGCCTTTGATGCCCCGGCCTTTGCCAAGGCGGTCATTCATGCGCACCTCGTCTCACTCACCAAAGCGATCCATGAAGAGCTGGCTCCCTACGCCGTGAGACCTGCGGTGGCGCTCCCGGAGGGGGAGGCGTACACGGTCTTCTGCATCGAAACTCCAAAGGCCAATGGCGATGGTCCCGCCTTCCACGCGGAGGCATGGTTTGAGTCGAATCGCCGCGACATTGCTGCCATCCTCACGCAGGAACCGGATGGCAGCCTGCTCTCGCAACAGGAAGCCGAGGAGTCCACGAGCCAGTTTCTCTCCTACTACCGTACCGACCTTGTGGTGGTGGACTGGGATGCGGCACTCGTGATGGATCAAGCGGCGGACATGGAGGAGACGCTGCACGTGCTGGAACTGGCGAATCTCCAGCTTGAGGAACTCATTGCCTACGACCGCCTGCTGGATGCCGCCCTGGAGCGCTCCTACGCGGATCTGCTGCATCCGCCGAAGCTCTTCAGCAGGACCACGCTCATGAATCGCCTTCGTGAGGTGCGCATCGATCTCGCACGTTTCAGTGACGAACTCTCGAACATCACCAAATTTTTCGGCGACTGGCATCTTGCGCGTCTCTATGAAGCCGTGTCACGCCGCTTCCACCTCGCTGACTGGCATCGTACCATCGACGACAAGCTCAAGACGCTGGATGACCTTTATGAGATGCTGAAACAGGAGCAGAACCACCGCCTCATGGTGTTCCTGGAGGCGTCCATCGTGGTGATGTTCCTCATCGACATCATCGTGTTGTTTGGCGGGTTGCGGCACTAGTTTGGTGCCGTGGAGTTTGTCCAAGTGAACGCCACGAAAATATCGCCATGGCTCATGGATGCTCCTACACCGAAGGTGTTGTACACGCATAGCCCGGGGTCAGCTCGCGAAGCGGGCGCCACCCCGGGATGGCATGATGATTCAGGAACGCCGAAGGTGTTCCACAAAGGCGGATTATCGGTAAGCCACATCGTCCGGCTCCGGCGCCCGTTTGTGGAACACCTTCGGTGTTCGATACGTTTCGCATCACCACCCAAGGTGGCGCTTGCTTCGCAAGCTGACCTTGGGCTGGACAATGTTCAACGCCTCCGGCGTAGGAGGGCGCCCGTTCTTCTTGGAAGAAAAAAGCCCGCCTCATGAGAGGCGGGCCTTTTGACAAAGTCTGTCTGACGGAGGCTGGCTGCCTCAGTAGATCATCTGATTCTCTGGCGCGGCGGTTTCCTCGATCTTGGTGGCCTCCAGTACCGGAACGGTCTGGCCGCCCTCTTGAGTGAAGGACATCTTGCCGACTACTTTCACCCAGGTCATTTCCTTGAAGTGAGGAGCTTCCTTTCCGAATTCCACCGGGATGGAGTAAGGACGGGCGTCTGCCGCGCAGCACTGCACCAGCATGCGGAAGAGGCGCAGGCGGGTTCCCTTTTCATTGTTCACCTTTTCAGGAAGCACCTGCGCGATGGTTTCCACCGGCTGACCAGTGAGCACGGACTGCACCTCTTTGTCGCCCGCGGTGTAGTAGAGCTCGGTCACTTCCAGCATGAAGTTGCCGTCCTTGCTCTTGGGCACCTGGGCCTCGAGGTCTGCGAGGGTGAAGGAGCCGTAGCTCTTCGTCTCGGCACCCTTGGCGGCCTGCTTCTCCACCTCGGCCACATTCACCTTGGGCATCACATCTTGTCCGCCGGGAGTCGAGGAGGGTGGGGTGCCTGTGGCGGCAACGGGCTTGTCCGGGGCAGGGGCGGTGGTCACTGCATTGGTGTTGCCGGTGCCGGGGCGTTCTCTCTTCAGCGAGTACTGCTCGGCCCGGGCGCCCTGGCCGTAGTTCTGCGCGTACACGCCCTTGTTCACCACCGCATTGGCGCTGAACTTGTCTGGCGTGTGCATGGCCGCGTAGCTCACCGGCACGGCCAGGAGGCAGATGGCCACAACACGGCCGACCATTCCGCTCTCTTCCAGGATGCCGTGGGAGTGACCCGCATGGCTGTGCTCGTGGTCGTGGTCGTCGTGCTCATCCTTGTGCACGTGGTCAACGCCAACGCCACCACCTCCGCAGCAGCCGTGGGCGTGGTCGTGATGGTGGTGACCGTGGCCATGATCGTGCCCGCAGCCGGGACCATGCACATGTCCATTGTCGGGCTTGTGCCCGTGATCGTGGGAGTGGCTGTGGCCGCCGCAGCATCCGTCCTTGTGCTCGTGGCTGTGGGAATGGCCATGACCGTGGTCATGCTCATGCTCATGCTCGTGAGCGTGGGAGTGCGCATGGGCATCTTCATGCTTGTGCCCATGGTCATGGGAGTGTCCGTGGCCACCGCAGCATCCGTCCTTGTGCTCATGGGAGTGACCGTGTCCGTGGGCATGCGCATGGCCGTGGTCGTGCTTGTGCGCGTGGTCATGGTGATGGTCATGCCCGCAGTGGTCGTGATCATGATCATGTCCATCGTCAGCGCAGCAGGCGGCTTCCTTCGCCTTCATGGTGGCCAGATTGAAAAGCGCCAGCACGATCAACCCGATGCTGCTCCAGAGCACCATGGGCCGGAAGATGCCGTCCGGAGGCAGGTAGTGGGTGATGCGTCCGCTGGTGTAGAAATACAGCATGATGCCACCCCACAGGAGGAGCAGGGACACGCTGATGAGATGGATGCCGATGCGCTTGGAAGTCATGACACGGAGGGGGCTCAGGGATTCGTGGCAGGCGGAGTCGCCGTCTGGCTGGTGGTGGCGGCAGGGATGACTTTGCTATTGTCCGAGGGGAAGAAGACCTTTTCCCAGGGCTTGCTCAGCAGCGCCACCAGAAGGAACAGCGCGACGCACAGGCCCATGAGGAACTTCCTACGGAAGATGGAAGCATACATGAATACGAGCTTCACGTCCAGCATGGGGCCGAAAACGAGGAAGGCCAGCTTCGCCGCGCTCGGGAAGCCCGCTTCCGGCATGGCCATGGGAGCGGCAATGAAGGCGTCTGACGTACTGCAGAGTGCCAGAATGAACGCCAGACCCATCATGGAGGGCACGGCAAAGAAGTCGTTCGAGGAGACTGCCTCGATGCGGGTCTGGTCCACCTGCGTGTTGAAGACGCTGGTGATCATCACGCCGATGGCGAAGTACATCGCGGTATCCAGGAAGTCCCGCATGCTGGTGCGCATGGCGTGGGTCAGCTTGGAGTCAAAGCCATCTGGCGGAGCATGGCTGTGGCCACCGCCACCATTCGCGGCTTCAATGCCTGCCGCCACAGAGGGGTGCAGGATGTCGCCCGGTCTTTTGCGCATGAGCACGAGGCCGATGAGTACCGCGACCGTGTAGCCGAGGGAAAGTCGTGCAAAGGTCATGCCCGTCTGGCTCAGGGCATTTTGAATGGCAGCCGCATGGTCGGAGACGCCGCCTGTGCCGCCGTTGGCCTTGCGCTCCGCCAGCTCATCGTTGTAGGCGGTTCCGTAGCCTTTGTGCTGGAATTCCTTGAAGGCCGTGAGCGTGCTCACGATCACAATGGGATTCACAATCGGCGCGGAGAGCAGGTAGGCCAGCGCGCAGGAGAGGGGCAGGCCCTTCTGCACCAGTCGCCGCACCACCGGTACCACGGCACACTCGCACACGGGAAAGATGAGACCCAGGAAACCGGCTGCCAGTGTGGAGAGCACCTTGTTCTTCGGCAGCATCCGGTCCAGGAGCTTGGCGGGAAGGAAAGCGTCGATGAAGCCTGAAAGCAAAGTGCCTACTAGAATGTAGGGCGCACCCTCAAAGAGGATGCTGAGGAAGGCCATTAGTACGTCGCCGCTGCGGCTGGGTTCAGGAAGGGCTGCGAGGATCATTTCGTGGGAGCCCCCTGTAAACGCGCTTCGCCCACGGGTTCAAGCAGGGAATGCGACTTCGCAGCGAGGTAATCCACCGGTTACGTACCGATTCAGTCTGCGGGTTGCGGGACTTTCCGGTCTTCCGTGACATTCACGACTCCTTCCGAGGATGGTCGCGTCGCGATTCGCGGCCCTTGCAGGATGCACAAGATCCATGCCACCAACCGCTTGCCCGCGTGCGTATCCTCTGCCAGTCTGTGGCTCGCATTCGCGAGTCTCAATACCAAAACCGAGAACCGTATACCAATCCCATCGTATGGCACACACCCTCCCTCCTCTTCCCTATGACAAGGCGGCTCTGGAACCGCACATTGATGCCACCACCATGGAGATTCACCACGGCCGGCATCACAACGCCTACGTGACGAACCTGAACAACGCCATCGCGGGCAAGGCCGATCTCGAAGCCCTGAGCATCGATGAATTGGTGAAGAACCTCGACAAGGTGCCCAAGGACATCGCTGGCCCTGTGCGCAACAACGGTGGCGGCCACTGGAACCACACCTTCTTCTGGAACATCATGGCCCCCAACGCGGGCGGCGCTCCCACGGGCGACCTCGCCAAGGCGATTGATGAAGCGTTCGGCAGCTTCGATGCCTTCAAGGAAGCTTTCGCCAAGGCTGGCGTGGGCCGTTTCGGCTCCGGCTGGGCCTGGCTGGTGAAGAAGGATGGCAAGCTCGCCATCACCTCCACCCCCAATCAGGACAATCCGCTCATGGACGGCTCCGGCACCCCGCTGCTGGGCATCGACGTCTGGGAACACGCCTACTACCTCAAGTACCAGAACAAGCGCCCTGACTACATCGCTGCCTGGTGGAATGTGGTGAACTGGAAGGCCGTGGCAGACCTGTACGCGAAGGCGTAAGCAGCCTGCTTCTGGATCGGCATTGATTCATTCAATCAATTGAAAAGCCCGGGGCATGTGCTCCGGGCTTTTTGTTTTGGGGTGAAATGAGGGGAGAGGGTCAGTGGGTCAGACCGGGTGGCAGACTTTTCATCCAGTAGTCAGCCAATGGAGAAGGCGGAGCCTTCTTTGAGGGGCCGGATGTGGCAAGGTGAATGGGTCTCCTAAAAACCCGCGCCAAACTCCGCAGGGAGTTCCACATCATTGATGGAGGTCTGCCGGGGTTCGCGAAGTTTTTCGATTCGCCATTGGAGTGCCCCGGGGACATATCCGATCAGGCCGGAGGCGGCGCTGCTGGTTTTCTCCCGCAAGGGAAAGGACCAGAAATAGTAGACGTGGGCTTTGCCGCCGGGGAAGGGGCGGTCTCGCTCCAGGAAGTACTGGCCTTCAAAGACCTCGCCGGGTTTCAGGTCCCCGGCCTGCATGAAGGGAGGATCCCAGGCGGCGTCATGGTCTGCCGCGTCCGGACGGTCCAGAATCCCGCTGAAAAGAATCACCGTGAACCAGGAGGTGTTCTTCACCTCATAGCGCAGCATGCGCCGCCCAGACAGTTCGGGCGCCACCTCCACGGCGCGGAACTCCACGGGATGGTGCGATACCCAAGGCAGCAGCAGGTAGCCGACCAAGGCCATCACTGCGATGGCGAGAAGCACGAGGAAGCCCCGCTTCATCTAACTGTCAGGGTGGGGGGAGTGGAGTGCAGTACAGGCAGTTCTTCTGCGCACTCCGCCATTTTCTGGGGCGCGAATCCATACGGTGAGATTCGCGCCCCTGGCAATGCTTACTTCTTGCTCAGGTCCTTCACCCGGATGTTGCGATACCGCACGAAGCTCTTCGTCCAGTCACCGCCGCCATGCACTTGCAGGGCGATGCTGCCCTTGGCGGGGAGGCGCGCTTCCGTTTCGGTCCATTCCATGATCTTCAGGCCATTGATCCAGGTGGTGATGGTGGGCTTGTCTCCACCGGTGATGCGCATCTTGAATTCATTCCAGTCGCCCGCCTTCCAGAAGGTCTTCCATTTCTCCGGAGTCATGTCGACCACCTGAGGCTTGCCATCGGCACCCGGAGGGGTGCGGTCGGGAGTGAGGGTGATGTCGGACTCGGTCGCGCCGAAGTTGAAGAAGCGGAAGTGCGGCTTGCCGCCGAGACCTTCGCCATAGAGACCCATGAGGCTGCCGTCCTTGTGGAAGTCGATGAGGCCCTGGTAGCACTTGCCATCCTCCGTGCTGCGGAGGAAGAGACCGCTGTCCGGACCGAAGTCGTTTTTCATTTCCACGATGACTTCGAACTCGCTGTACTGCTCGTCCGTGAGGATGAGACCGCCGTTTCCGGGGACGTCCTGGGAGCCGGTGATGGCGCCATCCACGACTTCCCACTTGCCGCCGCTGGTGTTCTTGCTGGTGCGGCTGTGGCCGGACTTGGCGCTGACGTGCCAGCCTTTGAGCGTCTTGCCGTCGAAGATGGAGACGAAGCCGGATTCATCCGCCGCTTGGGACGGAAGGGCCTGGCAGAGAAGCAGGGAGAGGAGAAATGCGGTACGCGTTTTCATGGAGGCGGATTCTGTACCGGGAGAGTACAGGGGTGCCAGCGGAAAACTTTCCGCCCGCGTCCTTCCGGGGTGGCATGTGGTTGTGCAGGAGGTGCAGGTGCCTCATGATTGCTTAAGCCGGGCTTCATTGAGGAATGCCCCCGGGAACTGAACTTGCACCGCCAGCCAAATGGGTGTATCAGAGCGCTTCTGGCTAAACATCTGTTAAGTTCAAGGCATGGTAATTTCCACGGAACAGCACAAGGGAGCATTCGGTGGGGATTTGAAAACCCGGTGATCGGGCACAGTCGAAGAAATTGCAGTCGTCGAGCTGATACGACAAAATGAGCAATACGAAAATGTACGTGGGCAACCTGTCTTGGACAGCCACTGAAACCGATGTCCGTGCCCTCTTCGAGCAGTACGGCGATGTCACGGATATTCATCTTCCTTCCGATCGTGAAACGGGCCGCCCGCGTGGTTTTGCCTTCGTGACCATGGGTACCAAGGAAGCCATGGAAGCTGCGATCAAGGCATTGGATGGTTCCGAATGGATGGGTCGTCCCCTCAAGATCAATGAAGCCCGTCCTCGTGAAGAGCGCGCTGGCGGCGGCGGTGGTTATGGTGGTGGCGGCGGCGGCTACGGCGGTGGCGGCGGTCGCAAGGGTGGTGGCGGCGGCTACGGCGGCGGCGGTGGTGGTGGCTATGGCGGCGGTGGCCGTCGTGATCGCTACTAAGCATCCCTGACTCACCAGAGTCCGATTCAAATTTGAGGAGCAGCATCGCGAGATGCTGCTCTTTTTCTTTTGTGGGAGGGTGGAGATTGAAACTGCCGGGTACTTGGGGGCAGGATAGACCTCTTGAGCGTCCCTCTGGTCTCTCTGAACCGGTGGGGAGCCGCTGCGCCGGCTTCCTTACTAGAGCGGGCGGAGGTGGGGCGGAGCTTCCCGGTGATACCGGCTTGTGAGGCACCAGTTCCACACCGCCTCTGCCCACCTGATTAGGAAGCCGACGCGGCGGCTCCCCACCGGGTTATCAGGTATGCCACGATGCATACCGGAAGATTGCTCCAGAGTACTACCTCGATTGCAGTGGCTCTGAGGCGATACACTTTCTCGCCTCCACTGTGCCAGCTCACGGCCAGTCCGTTCAATTCGCGCTCAGCCCACATTGAAGAGCGAGGTCACCGACTCGTCATCGTGAATGCGCTTGATGGCTTCGCTCAGGAGTGGCGCCACACTGAGCGCGGTCACTTTGCTGCCATAGGCCTGCGGCACGGAGTTCGTGGTGAAGACTTCCAGAATGGGGGAGGCATCCAGGCGCTCGCGTCCCTTCTCGCTCAGCACGGCGTGGGAGACACCGGCGTAGATGTTCTTCGCACCGCTCTCGCTGAGGAGCTTGGCGGCGGCGGTGAGGGTGCCGGCGGATTCCGTGAGGTCATCTACCATGAGCACATTCTTGCCCTTCACATCGCCAATGACGCTGAGGGCTTCCACTTCTTCGGCGCTGATGCGGTTCTTTGCCACGATGGCGAGAGGCACGCCAAGGGTCTTCGCATAGGAATGACACATCTTGATGCCGCCCACGTCGGGGGAGACGACCACGAGGTCCTCGATGCCACGCTCGCGGATGGCCTTGATGAGGACGGGCGCGGCGTAGAGATGGTCCACGGGAATGTCAAAGAAGCCCTGAATCTGACCAGCGTGCAGGTCCATGGTGAGCACGCGATTCACACCGGCAGCCACGAGGAGGTTCGCCACGAGCTTGGCGGTGATGGGCACGCGGGGGCGGTCCTTGCGGTCCTGTCTCGCGTAGCCGAAAAAGGGCAGCACGGCGGTGATGCGGTCCGCGCTGGCACGGCGCACAGCATCCACCATGATGAGCAGTTCCATGAGGTTCTGGTTCGCGGGCGGGCAGGTGGGCTGCACGATGAAGACATCGCGACCGCGGATGTTCTCATTGATCTGCACAAAGGTCTCACCGTCCGGGAAAGTCTCCACCGTGGCTGAGCCAAGCGGCACGCCGAGGCTGTCGGCGATGGCTTGTGACAATGCGGTGTGCGCAGTGCCACTGAGGACGCGGAGGTGATTTTTCATGGGTCGCGCAGTGAAGGGAGATTCCGACCAAAATCAACTCCCGTCCCGAAATTGCGTGACTTTCCCGTCAGTAAAAGCCGCAATCCTGCCTGCTACTGTGCCTGTGCCTGTGCCTGTGCCTGCGCCGCCAGCGGGTCCGTGGCGCCTGCCGCCTGACGGAGCATGCCTTCATAGTAGCTGAACCACTCATCCCGGCGTCCGGCGCGTGCTTCATTCGTCCAGAGGTACGCCAGCTCCGCGTCCTGCCAGCGCTGGAGGCGGTGGTAGTGGAAGGCCAGCGCCAGCCTCGGCTCACCATAGAGAGGGGCGAGGGCTCCCGCTTTTTGGATGGAGGCGTAGGCCTCTTGGGGCATGCCCAGCGGGTCATACACGTCCCCCAGCGCACGCACGGAGAACATGTGGTAGGGGTTCAACCGGCAGGCTTCCTCAAGGTCGGTGCGCGCGCGGGAAAGCAGGCTCTGCACGAGCGGTTGCGGCTGACCGGAGGCGGCCTCCAGCCGCACCATGCCGCGGCGGTACCAGAGCCGGGCATTCTGCGGGTCGAGGTCGATGGCCTTGGACAGCAGTTCCAGCTTCTGGGGGACCACATCATCCAGGGAGAAGATGTCCTGCGGTTCCGGCTTGAGCATCTCCGCCTTCTCCGCGTAGTAGTCTGCCCGGCCAAATTGCCAGGTGCCGTAGAGCATCCACGCCCCGGCTGCGATGAGGGTGAGCTTCAAGGCGGAACGGACCACCGGGAGGCGCATGGGCTGCCTGTTCTCCGGCTTGAATCCCGGATTTGCCAGGAAGCCAAAGAGCAGCGCGGCCGTGATGGCGGTGGCAGGGACGTGGAAGTGAAACTCAAACAGGGCATGCACGAGCACCGCGACCAGCGCGGCAACGGCCCCGAGCAGGATGCCGAGCTTGTTGCTCATGAGGGTCGCGCTCCGGGGGAAGCGCTCCGAGGCGTACCAGTTGAGAAATCTCAAGGCATGCACGAGGTGGCTCCCGACAAAGAGCAGGCCCAGCGCCAGCCCCACCCAGCCGTACTCCGTGAGGAGCTGCAGCCAGTCGTTGTGCACAAAGAGGGCGTCCTTCGTCCACGCAGGCGTATCTGCGGTGCGGTAGGTGATGCAGCCCTCCGTGAACATGCGTGAGCCCGCGCCCACCCAGGGGCTCCCGGCATGCTGCGCCAGCGCTGCACGCCAGATGAAGGGACGCGGGTCGCCCTCGGCAAAACCCGAGCCGCCGAGGCGTGAGCGAAGCTGCTCGGCAAAGACCCCGTACAGCACCAGTCCGCCCAGCACGGCCAGCACACCCACACCGGCGAGCACCTTGCCCAGCAGATGCCGCTGGGTGCGATACAGCATGATGACTCCTAATACAGCCAGTACCACCATGCCGATGGCCAGCCCCACCATGGCGCCACGGCTCACGGTGAGGGCCACACCCACGGCGGCGGAGAGACCTGCGAAGGCGATGCTCAAGCGGCGCACTGCCCCGCTGCGACCGAAGGTGGCCATGCCTGCCGCCAGCAGGGTCATCATGGTGAGGAAGGAAGCGAGGTGGTTGGAGTTGTTGAAGAAGCCGCCGATGCGCTCGCCATCGCCGAAGGCCCGCATGTACTCCGGCACGATGTGGTAGTGCATCATGCCCTTGTCACTGAAGTGGATGAATCCCACGGTGAGATTCCCCACGAGGATGAGCAGCAGCGCGACGAGGATCATGGTTCGCGCACGCGGCTGGCTCAGCACGGTGGCGCTCAGCGTGTAGGCCACCGCGCAGCCGAGCAGCATGAAGAGGTCCTCACGCGCATGGATGGTCACGGGCGAGGTCATCTGCCGCACCATGAGGTAGGCGGCGAAAAGGAGTCCCGTGAGCAGGCACCAGTGGGAGGGCGGGTGCTGGATGCGCCATGTCCAGCGTAGACCGGCGATGAGACCTGCAAGACCCAGCACGGCACAGCCCGGCCAGAAGAGAAGCAGCCGCGTCTCCGTGCCCAGAGCACCCACCGCCAGCAGCGCGAGGAAGAGTGCGGCGGCGACGAGAGCCTTGAAGGTCTGCGTGAGCATGCGGGCAGGGCTGGGCAGGAGAGGAGAAGGGGAAGGGAGGTCAGGAGCGGCTGGTGGCCCGCTCGTACGCGGCGAGCAGTGTCTCCACAGAGCGCTCCCAGCTCAGTTCATTTGTGAGCCGCTCATATCCCAGGGCGCCCATGCGTTCGCGCTCGTCGGGATTGTCGATCATCTCCAGAATCGCATCGCCCAGCTTCTCCGCGGAGTTCTCCATCACATACCTGGCGGCATCGCCAGCGGAGTAGCGTCCTTCCCTGGTGCCAAACATCACCTGTGCCCGGCTGAAGGCCATGTACTCCAGCGTCTTGTTCATGGTGCAGTGGTCGTTGTAGTCGTTGATGGGGTCACACGCCACGCCGAGATCCATCGTCTTCAGGGCGGTGAAGAGGAACTCATTCGTCACGCGACCGGGCATGTCCACGAAGCCCTGCAGGGACAGGGAGTCACGCAGCTTCGTGAGCTCCTCATGCTCCGGTCCGCTGCCCATGAGCAGGAACTGCACATCATTGCGCCGGCGGTGGTGCACGATGTGGCTGGCGGCCTCGATGAGGTAGTTCACGCCGTCCGCATTGCCCATCACGCCGATGTAGCCCACGAGATGTTTGCGTCCCTTGCGCAGTGTCAGGTCCGCGGCCACCTGGGTATTCAGCTTGTGCGGGGCGGTGCGCACCACAAAGACATCGTCATCACTCTTGCGCCCACGCTGCTTCACCGTGGAGAGCACGCTTTGATTCGTCGCGATGACCACATCCGCCAGTGCCAGCGTGCAGCGCTCGGCAAAGCGCACCGCGCGGTAGAGCAATCCCTTCCCGCCGAACTTCGCCTCAAACATTTCTGGCCAGAGATCATGCACGTCGAAGACCACCTTCACCTGGGCAAAGAGCTTGAAGGGAAGCGCCACCAGGAAGAGCAGATCCGGCGGATTGCAGAGGTGGATCACATCGAACCCCTTGCGCCGCCAGGCTTTCAGCGCGCACCAGAATTCCCCCAGCAACGCGGAGGCGTACTCGCTGAGGAATCCGCGGATGCCCTTGGCCTCGCCACTGATCCAGTGGCGGTAGATCTGGATGCCGTCCAGCACCTCCTCCGCCTGGGTGTAGCCGCGCATCTGCGGGCAGATCACCGTCACGTCATGGCCCGCATCGCGCAAAGCACACGCTTCCTGCCATACCCGACGGTCGAGGGGTACGGGCAGGTTCTCGACAATGATGAGGACGCGCTGCTTGTCGGAAGTCATGGAAAATCCTTATAAATATACATGCAGACAGGAAGTCTACCGGAGAAAGTCTGGTTTTTTCAGGGCAAATCCATCCTTTAGACCCTTTTTTGCGGAGATTCGCTGAAGTTTAATTCAGTCCGGCGTTTTAAGTTGCTCGGATTGAGGACCGATTGCAGCATTTTCCAGCCCATGACTTTCTGCCGAAATCTCCATGTTCCGCTCTGGCTGGTCCTCTGTTTGGTGACCGTGTCGCACATCGCTTCTGTCCACGGCATCGGCGTGGGGGCCGTCAAAGCCCAGCAGAGCGCCATGGATGATGATGAACAGAAGGTCCTCGCCGGTGCCGAGGAGGCCCTGAAGTCCCAACTGGGGGAAATCAAAAAGACCACCCAGGACAAAGAGAGCCTGGCCGCTGCCGAGGACATGCTCGCCGTGCTGGCCAAGCCCCGGGTGCCGATAACCACCAGCGAGGAACTCCAGGGGAACTGGCAGGTGCGCAGCCTCCAGACCGGCCAGTACGGAGCCTACACCTACCCCTACTTCAAGTGCCGCATCGGCACCGAGGGCAAGGACCTCGTCTTCCACAAGTCCACCGGCTCCCAGCGCCGCAAAGGCACCCTGGTACGCGAGGATGAAAACCGCTACCTCTTCACCGGCGGCGCCTACGTGGAAGGCGACCCCGTCGGGCGATACTACGGCGTGAAAGACAATCCCACCGAGGCGCAGAAGAATAACAATTCCGTGGGCTACCTCTACAAGCTCGGCAAAGGCCACTACCTCATGATCTTCTCCCCCTCCGGACCGAATGGGGAGATGTATGAGATGAAGAAGTGAGAGGGACTCTCGAAGGCGGCGCGCCTACTGGAAGTCGGGTCTCATGATCGCAACGAGCATGAACGTCAGGTTAACGATACGGAATAGGTGCCGAAGGCCTTGGACTGCGCGCAGCCTGCTGCCGCTTTCCTAAAGTGCAGCCTGCTGCACGCTCCACCGCGACGCAGTCGCGAAGCTTTTCTGGACACGCCCCCTCACTGGCGGGTGTCACCATCGCCACAGCAGGCTGTGGACTCTTTAAAGTGGCAGCAGGCTGCGCACAGTCCAAGGACGCTCCGCGTCACAGCATCCGAATCCGTCGTTCGTAGTCCGATCTTCTCTGGCATCACACAGTTCCTCTGTCCTGACGATCGCGTGCACCGGTCCCCGAAACATCCCCGCACCACCCGCGTACTCTTCGACCATTCCCACAATCATGAAATCCACTCTGATTCTCGGACTGCTCGGCCTCATCACCCTTCTGCTTCCCACTCCGGCAGCGGCTCAAAACTTCAAAGTCACCGAGACAGATGAACTCATCCACGTCACCGGCACCGCGCTCGACTTTTCCGTTCGCAAGAAGGGCTATGTGAGTGGTGTGGCGGCGGGAAGCATGCTAGACAAGAAAACCGGCTTTCGTGATCCCGGCTTCGGTCTCGATATCGTGGACTTCCTCATGGAGTCCGGGAGCGACGAAACCTACCGCGCCCAAGTGCCGGAGACTCTGCGCTATGAGTTCAACAATCCGCATCACGGAAACATCGCGAAGCGTCTCATCGAAGGACCGCAAATCTGCACCCAGGCAAAGGAACTCTCACCGCAGGTCATTCGCGGGAGCGACTTCATCGCCGTGACCATGAACTGGAAATACCACCAGGCCGCGCCGGACAAGAAGGCGGGCTCACAGTGGTCGCAGACACTCGTCTTCCCGGAAGGAAAGCGGTACTTCATCTCCACCGACAAGGTCACGAGCGCGAACGACAGCGACGGTCTCTTCCTCCGCATCGACATGCCCGGCCACGTGAAGCACAAGGAGGGCGATACCTTCAGCGAGATCTACCTTAGTTACTCATGGCCACCACCGCCTGATTCACCGCCGTTCCACGTGCGAGGTCACAAGCTCGATATCCGCCACGGGGGCACCGTGCCCGCATCCGCCTTCCTCACCAACTTCGCCCCGGACGAAAAGTTCCACTACCGCCGCGAGGGACGCGAGCCACCCAAGCGCTTCATCCGCGCTTATCGCCTCCGCGATTCCAAAACCGGTGCCGATGGCCCATGGCTGGCGGGCATGACCTTGAATGCGGTAGACGTGTATGAGGCCTGGTGTCATCAGCGCAATTATGTCTGTTTCATCCAGGAAATCGGAGGGAGGCCCATCAAGGCGGGTGAATCCTTCAGCGCGGCCTTCATCGTGGGCTACTTTGATTCCATCGAGGAGATGCAGGAAGTCTATAATCAATACTCCGGTCACAGCGGACTGGAGGTGAGCAAAGGTGGGTGGAGGCTGACGAAATAATCCGGCTGTCGCAAAGCGGTCGCGAAATGTCCGCCTTTTCCCCGACGTATAGGCGGGTCTCGAATTCCATTCTTATCTCAGGAATCAACCGACCTAGACCACGCCAAACATCATGCATCGCAAACTCATCCATTCCCTCCTGCTCGCGCTGGCGCTTACGCCAGGCCTCGCGAGCGCGGAGTTGAAGCTGCCGTCCGTCATCGGCGACCACATGGTCCTGCAGCAGAAGCAGTCCAATCCCATCTGGGGTTGGGACACGCCAGGCACGAAAGTCTCTGTCACCTTCGCCGGGAAGATGTATGCCGCAGACGCGGACAAGGACGGCAAGTGGACCGTGAAGCTGGACCCGCAGGTGGCCAATGCCAATCCGCAGGTGATGAACATCAAGGGCACGACCGCGAAGGACGTGCAGGACATCCTCATCGGTGAGGTGTGGATGTGCTCCGGCCAGTCCAACATGGGCTTCACCGTGGCGGGTGACTGGAAGGGTGACCTGGAGGCGCTGGCCTCGAAGCACCCCGGCCTGCGTCTCTTTGCCCTGCCCATGGTGGGCACGCAGGACCTGAAGACGGACATCGACGCGAAGTGGGAGCTTTCCAATGCGGACACGGCAAAGCCCTTCAGCGCGGTGGGTTTCTTCTTTGGCCGCTACCTGCATGAGGTGCTCGGCGTGCCGGTGGGCCTGATCGACAATGCCTGGGGTGGTTCCTCCGCCGAGGCGTGGGTGCGCCGCTCGACCATCGAGTCCGACCCGCGGTTCAAGGACCTCATGGAGCGCTGGAAGACCACGGAGAAGAACGGCTTTGACCCAGTGAAGGCGAAGGCAGATTTCGAAGCGCAGACGGCCAAGTGGAAGGAAGCCGTGGCTGCGGCGAAGGCCGCGAACAAGCCCGCGCCCCAAGCTCCCCGCGCTCCGCAGAATCCGCTGACGGGTCAGCATCGCCCCGGCAATATCTTCGCCGGCATGATGCATCCCACCCTCGGGTATGGCATCAAGGGTGTCATCTGGTACCAGGGCGAGTCCAATGCGGGCCGCGCGCTGGAGTATCGCGACCTCTTCCCCTTCATGATCACGGAGTGGCGCAAGGAGTGGAAGCAGGGTGATTTCCCCTTCTACTGGGTGCAGCTGGCCGACTTCATGGCGTACAAGGACCAGCCGGGCGACAGCGCCTGGGCAGAGCTGCGTGAGGCCCAGACCCTGAGCCAGAAGCTGCCGAACAGCGGCCAGGCCGTCATCACCGACCTCGGCGAGGCCAACGACATCCACCCGAAGAACAAGTACGACGTGGCCGCCCGCCTCGTGCGCTGGGCTCTGGCAAAGGACTACGGCATCAAGATTGCCTACCGCAGCCCGGAGCTGAAGAGCCACGAAATCAAGGGCAACAAGGTGACGGTCACCGTGGATTGCTTCGGCTCCGGCCTCCGCACCGTGGACGTGAATGACGTGAAGGGCTTCGCCATCTGCGGCGAGGACAAGAAGTGGGTCTGGGCGCAGGCCAAGATTGTGGGGAATGACAAGGTGGAAGTCTGGAGCGAAGCCGTCGCAGCCCCCAAGGCCGTGCGCTTCGCCTGGTCGGACAATCCTGTCTTTAACCTCATTTCCAAGGAAGGCCTGCCCGTCACGCCCTTCCGCACCGACGACTTTGAGATGGTGACCAAGCCCAAGCCCGCCGTCGTGGCCCCGGCCCCTGCCAAGCCTGCCGCTCCCGTGAAGCCCACCGCTGCCCCGGCCAAGCCTGCGGAACCGAAGACCGCCGCGGCACCGAAGAAGGCGTAATTCACCTCGCGTTAACTCCTTGGCGTCCATGGGTCCTGCCTGTGGACGCCTTATTATTTAGGGCGGCACGCGGGAAGGAAATCCATCTCCCAGTTGACAGACGTGCCATACCGGGTACCCTCTCCGCCCTTTCCCCGTAAACCAGCGAACCTCAGGAGACAAAGTACATGGCCAAGATTCTCGATTTGGATGCCAAGACCCGCACTGCCGTGGGCAACGGAGCCGTCCGCCGTCTGCGCAAAGCAGGCAGCATTCCCGCCGTGATCTACGGCAAGAAGCATGACAGCAAGAATCTTGAAGTCGACGCCAAGACCTTCAGCCGTCTGGTCGCTCACAGCGTGTCGGACAACATCCTGGTGAACCTGAAGATCGCCGGCGAATCCGCCGACTCCCTCGCGCTGGTGCAGGAAGTGCAACACGACTACCTCAAGGGTGGCGTGCTTCACATCGACTTCCACGCCGTCGCCGCGGATGAAGACATCCACGCGAACGTGCCCATCATCCTGAATGGTGTTGATGCAGCGGAGAAGAAGGGCGGCAAGCTGGAATTCATCCTCCACTCGCTGGAAGTGCACTGCCTTCCCAAGGACCTTCCCGAGAGCCTCGAAGTGGACGTGGAGCCCCTCAATATCGGTGACTCCATCCACGTGAGCGACCTCAAGCTTCCGGCCGGAGTCTCCACCAAGATCGAAGCCGACGTGGTGGTGGCCATCCTGAAGGAGCCCACCGTGGCTGAAGAACCCGCTCCTGCCGCTGCCGCAGCTCCTGCTGCCGCCGCCGCTCCCGCCAAGGGCGCCGCTGCTGCGGCTGCTCCTGCCGCGAAGGCCGCTCCGGCCAAGAAGTAACCCTGTTGCGCGTCGTCTGACTGGATGTGTCCGGCTCCGGCCCTCTCCCTTCGCTGAAGCCACGCTTGATCGTGGGATTGGGCAATCCGGGACGCGACTACCAAGACACGCGGCACAATATCGGTTTCATGGTCGTGGACGCGCTTGCCAGCCAGTTCGGTGCCTCCTGGGTGTCCGAAAAGCGCTGGGATTGCGCGCTCGCCAAGTTCGGTGGTGGGTGGCTGCTGAAGCCTCTCACCTACATGAACCTCAGTGGCGAGGCTGTCTCCGCCGTGAGCCGGTTCTACAAGATTGAGCCCGGCGAAGTGCTGGCCGTGTATGATGACGTGGACCTCCCGCTGGGGTCCCTGCGCATCCGGCAGAAAGGCAGCGCTGGCGGGCACAACGGCGTCCGCTCCCTGATTTCCCATCTCGGAGGAGAGGACTTCCCCCGCCTGAAAGTCGGTATCGCCCCGGAAGGCGGCCGTCCCGCGGGTGACCGCATGGTGGGACACGTGCTGGGACGCTTCACGGAAGGGGAGCGCCCCGCGCTGGCGCAGGTGCTGGACAGGGCCTCGGATGCCGTGCGCACCGCCCTGCGCTCCGGCATCGCCAACGCGATGAACATTTTCAACCGCAAAGAGCAATCCAACAACGAAACTACGGAAAAACCATGAGCCGCAAGTATGAAGCGATGATCGTCCTGGACATGAAGGGACGCGAAGAAAATGTCGAAACGCTGGTGAGCCAGCTCGGCAAGGAATTCGAATCCAATGGTGTGAAACTTCAGCAGGTGGACAACCTGGGCAAAAAGAAGTTCCCCTTCGCTCCCCGCCACGTGGAGAGCGGCTACTACATCAATTTCCTCTTCGAAGCTGAGCCGGCCGCCGTGGACAAGGTGCAGGCCCGCCTCAAGCTCAATGACAACGTGTACATGCAGTACTTCCAGCGCCGCTAAGGCCTGAAGTTTCTGTTGATTCACGCGGCGGATCTCTCCGGCGATGGGTTTTTGCGGCCCGTCGCCGAAATTAGTTCGCCATCCTTACTCACTCCCTCTAACCTCGCTCCGCTATGGCCTCCTACAACAAAGTGATGCTCATGGGGAATCTCACGCGGGATCCCGAAGTCCGTTACACACCCAAAGGAAGCGCCGTGGCCGACCTGGCCATTGCGGTGAACCGCTCGTACACTGCGGACAACGGCGAAAAGCGTGAAGAGGTGACCTATGTGGACGTGGTGCTCTGGGCGCGTTTGGCTGAGATTGCCAGCCAGTACTTGAAAAAGGGCAGCCCAGTCTTCATCGAAGGTCGTCTCCAGATGGATTCGTGGGAGGACAAGCAGACCGGACAGAAGCGCAGCCGCCTGCGCGTCGTCGGTGAAATCATGCAGATGCTCGGTGGCAAGCGCGACGGCTCTGGTGATGACCAGGGCGGTGGCGGCGGCGGCGGTGGTGGTGGATACCAGCAGCGCCCGCAGCAGCAGTACCGCAGCGGCGGTGGTGGTGGTGGCGGCGGCGCTCCTCGTGGCAACCAGCCCGCACGCCAGTCCCAGCCGGCGAATGAAGAATACGGCGACGGGCCCATTACCGACGGACTCGAAGACGACGACATCCCATTTTGAGCGTCGCTGGTGTTTTGACTTTCACATGAAACCGGAGCGTGGCTCCGGTTTTTTTGTGCCCGGATTCATGAAGGCGCTCATCGACATCATCGATTGGGAGTATCCAGAGACGCGGGAGGCCTATCGGCCCACCGTATGGGACTTGTCCGACAAGGATGAGATCTACAAGCTCGTCCTCGTCCTGGGCAATGGCGTGATTCTGGAGCTGCGTGCCGAGGCGGATTCGGAAGAGGTGCTGCGGGTCCTGCGCGGCCTGTTCAAAGGCGTCGGTTCCTGCGAGCAGGTGACGCTCACAGACAAGCAGAAGCAGCGGCTCTGGTACTACTACGAAGGAGACGAGTGCTACGAGCAGCGGGGAAAGAATCCGGGTTACATGATGATTGATCCCGTGCCGAGGCCGGAGAAATTTGGTGCATCGGGTCACCCATGAAACTCCTCTCCACCAGCCACACCATCGCCTATGTGCCGGGGAGGGAGCTGAGATTGCGCTCCAGGCCCGGATTGGCCATGTGCGTGGGCTTTGTGTTCTTTGCCGTGCTCACGCTGGGCAGTCTCGTGAGTGCCGTGGCTCAGGGCGAGTGGGGGGTCCTCTGGGGCACCCTGGTCTTTGCATTCTGGGCCTGGCTCATCGGAGCGCTGGTGTGGATGGAATGGACCGACCTCTGTGTGCCTCCCATCGGTACTGGTCCTGTGACCTGGCGTGATGGTTTGAAAAAACAAACCATCACGGCAGAGCGTGTTCTCGGTGCCATGGTGGATGCTCACGTGCAGCCCAAGCTTCACAAAGGGCCAGGCCCTACTGCCTTTTTGGGTGTATGGATATGTGATGCCAGCCTGACCAAAGAAGCGGGAACATACCCGTGGCGGCGTTTGTTTTCTCTCAATGCAGGGAGCTACACGACAGAGCAGGTGCAGGCGGAGTTTGAGAAAATGCGGAGTGCGTTGAAGGAGCTTGGATATCCTGACGAAGTTGCTCTTGAAGGGAAGAGCAGTTCCAAAGCATCAAACGCCTAGCTCAGAAACGCGCTGCAAGTTCGAGCGGTTAAAGTTGCTGTGCAGTCGTCGAGCAAGATCCTGCTGCCAGGTGACGTAGGCAATGCGGTCGGGATTTCCTCAATCTATGAAGGTTCTTCTCACGCTATTTGCTGTCGTGTTCTCGTTTCAGGCAGTTGCCATCCATGCGACAGAACTGCTGCAGTCGCAGACGCCTCGCGGCACGCATTATGCCATCTCGGGCGATTCATCCGGCAGTCCGGCGCCCACGCTCTTCATCATTGGCAATCCGATTTCGGTAATGGGGCAGGAGGGGATGCGCTATCTCATCGGCACTGGAGAGATATTGGCGAAGCATGGCTGGAGGTATGTGCTGCTCGATCCAGCGTGTGAAGGGCACGACGTCCAAGAAGGCCAGCCAAAGAGTCTGAGTGGCTGGGCCACGCATGCGAAGAACGGTCACGACTTCATGGGGCCGTATGTGCGGAACTGCGTCGATGTGCTCGATCATCTCATTGATGAAGGGATCACAGATGGGAAGCAAGTTGTTGTGCAGGGCGTTTCGCGCGGTGGCTTCTGCGCTCTGCACTTCGCGGCTGGGGAACCACGCATTCAGGCCGTCGTCGGCATTTCGCCAGTGACGAATCCTCTTGCCCTGAAGGAGTTTTCCGGTGTCACTGCAGCGCAGGTGGCAGGCTTCAGCCTCGATGGGGTGCTGGAGAAGATGGTGAACCGCACGGTATGGATCAGCATTGGGAATGCGGATGATCGTGTGAACTCGGAGGACTGCATCGGCTTCACGCGTCGCCTTGTCGCGACGACACAGAGGTTGCAGCCCGGGTTGAATCTCGTCCCGGTGCATCTGCATGTCGGTGTCTCAGCGGGACACCGCTCCCCAGACGACGCTTATGCGAAGGCGGCGGAATTCTTGCTGGCCCAATTTCCTGGAAAGCCGGCATCCGGGGTGACTCGCGATGTATTCAGCGGTGACTTCCCGCCCGCGAGCTACGGCAAGAATTTCGAGGAGGTGGAAGCCACCGTGCAGGAAGTGATCGAGCGTGTCTTCCGCGACGAAGACGGCATCCTGCGCAGCGGGGTGAATGGTCGTACCATGAAGCCATTGACGAATACCGAGGTGCTCGATCGTCCCAAGGGCAAAGGCGGTTATCCAGAACACTCGGCGATGCCGGACGCGCTGAAAGCCGTTTGGCTCAACTACGAAAATGCAGGCGAGGCCAGCGGCGCGTATCTGATGGCGCTTTGCCTCAAATACGAAGCCACCCACGATCCGAAAGTGCGTGAACTCGCCCGCCGCACGTTGGATGCCATTGTCACGCTTTGGCGCAATGCCGCGCCATCAGCCGGAAACGGCGGCGGTGGTCGCGGCTGGTTTCCGAAGCCCTACGCCGGCATCCACAAGCTGGCGGGCATCGAGGAATGCAGTGCCGACCAGTATGCAGGCATCACGCTCGGCCTGCATGCGTATCACCGTACCCTGGCCGATGCGGCGGAGAAAAAACAAATCGAGGAGGTCATCGTCTCCTTCTCCGACTGGTGGCATGATCATGACCACAGCGGCGTCTACTTTGGGAAGCCCATCTGGTGGAAGCGCCTGGAGTGGCACCCGATGGCGGCCGCTTACTTTCTCTACCTTCACGCCCTGGCAGAGTCATGGCGGCCCAGTGCCAAATCGCGCCAGAGTTTTGAAACATGGCTCGCCTTGAAAGCCACACTGCTGCGCCCTGACAAGGCTACGGGCATCACCATGCATGGCCTGCCAGTGCTCTGCCTGGAACAGCTCCATCTCCTGCGTCCGGACCTCGATGCTGTCTGGCAACCCGCACTTGTTCACCAGGCTGCTTTGCTCGCCCGCAGCGTCGACCAAACGGCACAGAGCAAGCATTTCGAGGTGCTCGGCTATGGCGCTGACTACCTCGGTGCCGCGCATCGTCTGTTGCCGGATGCCGGTTACGATAAGCTTGCGCTCCGGTGCCTTGAAACGTTGAAGAATCGCGGTGACTTCTACCACATCCGCCGGGAACAGCGCATCGACCAGCTCCCACCCTTGGTGAGTGGCGATGACTACCGCGACGTCTTCTTCTGCGAAGGCCACGTCCACTGGATGGCGGGTTACTGGCGGAGACAGCTTCAAAAATGAAGCTGCATGGGCTTGATGCCAAAGGAAGTTGAACCCGGGTCTTTACATGAAAGACGTCGGACTACCTGGAGTGGTTCATGCCACAAGGGTATCGATGGAACACGGACATCGCAGAGGCCCAAGGAGTGGGAATGCCTCGTTCCTGTGGTGTGAGCGGGCTATACGGCCTCTTCTGGCTGCCCTGCTGGCTTTGCCTTGTGGCGCAGGGTCTCTTCCAGACCCTCCAGTCGCAGCGGGCGGTCGGGCACATGCACCGGAGCCTTCAAGGCGTGGTCACGCATCACGTAGGTGCGTGCCAGCCGGTCGCCCCAGCGCTCCTGTCCATCGATGCACAGGAAGATAAGTTCCACGAGTGGCATGAACGGAATGAACAGGATGCAATTGCGAATGGCACTCTGCAGATGCGTGCAGGGCCTGCGATAGCGTGCGTCCTGGACTCGAATGCCAACGATCCGCTTGCCGATGGCATGACCGCCAAGGTAGGAATCCCCGAAGATGCGATAACCCAGCGCCACCACGAATACGAGCATGAAAAGAAGCATGCTGGCTGCATCTTCCACGCCGATCAAGGCACCCGCAAAGGCGATGACCATGACTACCAGCGCGGAGTCGATGCCGTGCGCGAGTGCACGTTGCAAGACGGAGGCGGTTTCATATTCGGTGGGGTGATTATCCTCGGACATACGCAGGGGCGCGACGAGTTCACCTGAAAACGGGGGCCTCTGTCAATACTGTTGGAGTTCATTCTGCGCGGCGCCACAACTCCAGCACTCCGCCTTCGAAGGGGATGGAAAACTTTTCCAGTCCGGTGACATCCTCAGGCCCAATGGCGTTTTCAAACTTCAGCACGCCGGTATCGAGCTTTCGCTTCAGAAACAGGCTCTCCACATTTTCGATCACGCGTGGCGCAGGTTCTCCTGCGAGTTGCACGGTCACATGATAGGGCGGTTGTTGTTTGACGCGGCCAAGAATCGTGGAGCGTACCCAGCCCAGACTGCGGTTGTGCGACCACACCTGGGCGAGCCACGTGGGTGTATCCACTCCTGATGCGGTGAGGTTCAGGGGCGAGAAAGTGCGCTGCAATCCACGAGCCTCCAGGGCTTTGCGCAGCGAGCGATCTGTCGTTATCTCCCAGAGGGTCTTCCCTTCCTGCGTCTTCAGATTCACGTCCGCGCCGCGGTCCAGCAGTGCGAGGGCAATCTTCGCACGATTGCCTTGTGCGGAATCCACCAGGGGCTCCGTCTGGCCGGGATGCGTTGCCTTGGGTGAGGCGCCCTTCTCCAGAAGCCAGAGCGCGAGGTCCTCATTCCCCGCGCGGATGGCAGCATTGAGCGGGGTGGCTTTGAAGATATGCTCTTGTGAGCCACCCATGGAGTGCACCATGGCAGTCTGGGTTTCGAGCGCGCTGATGTCAGCTCCTTTGGAAAGCAACAGCTCGACTACCGCCTGGCGGTCTGCGCGCTTCGAACGGGCGGCGGTGCAGAGTGGGAGCTTGCCGTGAGGTTCCGGCGCAGTGAGTTTCGCGCCCTTCTCAAGAAACAGCTCGATCAGTGGAATCGAACCATGGGTCAGGGCCTCTTCGAATGCGGATACGCCGACGTTCGAAAGCAGCATGGGATCCGCACCGTGTTCCAACATTGTCTTCGCAGACGAGAGAGTCCTGGCCGCTGCTTCTACTTCGTCAATGCTTAGAGTGTGCTGGGCGTAGTGCTGTGACGGCTTGATTACAAGATTCAGAAGGGGGGTGCCGTTGGAGTCCATCGCATTCGGTGATTCTCCCGTATCAAGCAGCAGGCCGAGAATATTCGCGGCGCGATAGTTCGCCGCATCCACAATGAATCCGTTCTCTCCTTCATTGAGCCGCGCTCTGACAAAGTCAGCATCATCCTCCTTGTACGCGGCTTCCAGTTTGTCATATGGAGTCGGTTGTAAACTCGTGGCTACAATGACGGCAAAGGATCCCACTCCCCAAACGACGGTGAGCGGCGCCACGATGAGCCCGCGCCACGAGTGCAGCATGGCCACGCAGATGGTCGTCTTCACCGCCAGCCACACAACCACGGCGAGTACGCCGCCGAAGATGGGCAGACCCCAGAGCATGCTCCACGCGAAGTAGTCTGGATTCTCCGAAATCCAGCTCAAGGCAATGGTCCACACCAGCACCGTGGGCACATTGATGCACAGCGCGATGAGCAGGCTGTACTTCCACGAAACGCGGCCCAGCCACTTGATGAGAGGCCACTCGATGACTGCCATCACCAGAGCGACCAGGGTGAAGACGAGGAGGATGGCGCCACTCATGGTCAGTTGGTGCTGGCTTTGGGTTCTTCGCTGTCTCCTTCGCCCGGGACTGTGCCGAGCACGCGGATCTTACCGGTCTTCACATCCAGCAGACGGAAGGTCTTCTTTCCATCCTCATCGCTGTGCGCGAGGAAGAAGACCTTGGTCTCATCTGCCGAGGAGCAGAGATTGAAAATGGTGGCCAGCGATTCCTTGATGGGAATGACCTTGAGTGACTGCAGCGTGGTGGTTGCTTGTTTCCACCGTGCTGAAACGCCTGCTGGCAGCTTCTCCATGTCCGTGCCCGGCTTGGGCATCTGTACCAGGAAAGCTTCCACTTCATTCGCAACTGTCATCACCAGCGATTTCCCCGCAGGCGCAATGTCCATGAGGGTGAATGACGAGCCGGGGTTGTTCGCTTCGTATTGAAGAACAGCGAGCGGCGCGGCGCGCCATGCGTCCAGGGAGAGCCCTTCGTCCACGATGCTTGCCATCCCTGCCCAGAGGTCGCTGTCACTGGAGAAGAAGAAGCTCCCTTCGGCATCAAACACAGCGGAGAACATGGCGGGTGCATCCTTCGCATCGACAAGCTCCGTCTCGCCCTTCGGCAGGGCTTTCAGATGGAATGCGCTGTCTGTCTCAGACTCGCCTCCGAAGACCTCCATGAGCACATCGCCGGATGCAGGATTCGCATTGATGTCCATCAAGTCACCGTGCTCCAGGGTGAGGACCTTCTTTGCGCTTTCGCCGCCGGGCTTCCAGAGGAAAAGCTTCTTGGAAGTGGAGAGCCAGAATTGACCTTCGCTTGCCGGCGAGAGGGACTGCAAGTCTTCGCCATCGACCTGCTTGCCGAGATCAATCACGGTGGTCTTGCCATCAGCGAGGGACACGGACCACACCTTGGCCCCCTCATGAGGGATGGCGATGACGGATTTCCCGTCCTCTGTAAAAGCAGCCTCAGCCGCGGGGAGGGGAGTGGTGGAAACGTGACCGCACAAGGCGGCCGCCAGCAGCGCAGAAGCAAGAGGCCTCATGCGGCACGAGGTGGCGCAACCCGCGAGAAGCGTCAAATCAATGTTGCGTCAGCGTTTGTGTGCACGCGCATTGCCCCCATGCCGGTCGAAGCGATAGAGGTCACCATAGGCATTGGTCTTGCCCAGAAATTGGTCGCGGAGAATCTCCGCCGCGAGCACACTGTAGGTGATGCCGTTGCCTCCGAACCCAAGCGCAAATGACGCGTGGGGAAACTCGGGTATCTGACCGATGTACGCCAGTCCATCTTCAGTCTCCCCGAACGTACCCGCCCAGCAGAATGCAGGTTCAAGAGGGATGTGTGGAAAGAGGTGCCGGAACTTGCGTTTCAAGGTCGCAGACTTCTTCGCGATCATGGCATCGCGCTTCTCGGGATCACGGAAGTCTTCATCTTCGCCTCCAATCAGCACACGATGATCGTCCGTGGTGCGAATGTAGAGATACGGGTCCGCTTTTTCCCAGAGCAGACAGTTGTCATGCCAGAGATGTCTTCCCGCGGTCAAGGGTTCGCTCACGAAGGCGAAGGTGCTGTGCAGTTTCACGAGTTTGCGATCGCTGAGCTGCTGGAACTCATATCCCGTGGCGAAGATGATGTGCTTCGCGCGAATGGTGCAGTCGCGATTGGTCTTCACCAGCACCTGCCTGCCACGGACCTTGTACTCCATGACCTCCGTGCGATCGAAGATACGCAGACCGAAGTCCGCCTGCGCTTTCTCCAGCAAGCGATGCGTGAGGCGGAAGGCGTCCACCTGCGCTCCATCCCTGGAATAGAGTGCGCACGGCCGCTGGAACTTCATGTGCCTCTTCACCTCCCGCGCGCTCCACCAATCAATCTCAAATCCCGCCTCCTTGCGCGCGGCGAACTCACGCTTCATGAAGGCGGTGTCGCTGGCACGCTTCGCCATGAAGAGGCTTGGTTTCAGTGAGAATCCACAGTGGTCATCCAGCCTCTGCGTCAGCTCACGCAGCTTGTAGATGGCATCCCTGCAGGAGTGGTAGCAGCGCTGCGCCGTTTCCGTTCCGAAGCGTTCCTGCAACTCGACGAGCGGCGTGTCGATTTCATACTGCAGCAGAGCCGTGCTGGCCGAGGTGCTGCCCCAGCCGATGTCCCGGCGATCCAGCACCACGGTGGAAACGCCCGCTTCTGCGATATGATATCCCACCAGCGCTCCCGTGATGCCGCCTCCAACGACGACCACGTCACACCGCACGTCTCCATCGAGTGCAGGAAAGGCATTCAGAATGCCATTGCGAACAAGCCAGAAGGCGTGGCCAGAGCGGAGGTCCATGAGGTGTGCTGCCTATGAATTCGGCAGCACACTGGCCCGTGCGTGTTTGACCCTGGAAGTTTGCTCCAGCTTAATGTTGTTTAACCCAACAACCCCCGCAGCATGGGAATCATCTGGACGTACAGGCTCTGGCCACCGAGGCGGCTGAGCTGTTCGGTGATGAGTTCCACATCGGTGACGAGGTCCGCTGGAAGCATCTGTTCATGGTGATGGCCACCGATGCTGACATCTGTCTTGATGTAGGCGGTGCCACAATCGCGAGATACCTTGAAGCACGCATTGTCTGAGCACAGGGTCACGGACTGCACGGCTTCGTTGCCGCTGCTTTCCGTGAGCTGCACCTCGATCACCTGGCCCTCAGGCTGCTGGAGGCGGATGCTGCCATTCTCCGCGCCCAGGGTGCATTTCAGGCGCACGCCCAGCCACGCGACAAGGAGCAGCGCGCTGATGCGCTGGCCGGGACAGTGGCTGACTTCCATTTTCTTCAGCTTCGGAAGCTCTGCGAGCGCGGTCGCGTCTGAGAAGCAGGAGGCAATGGCCGTGCGGAAGAGGTGCGAGCGCAGCCAGCTCAGGTCATACACGCGGAACTTTGAGGTCTTCTCCGTCAGTGCCGTGTGCAGGATGGCCATGTCACGAGCGGGGTCGCTCCAGGTCGCGCTGTCAAAGAACAGCAGGTCCATCACGCTGTAGAAGCGCTCGTTGAAGTTCGAACTCAGCTCACCCTGCCACCAGCAGAAGAGGGGAAGGTCGGAATCCAGGTGTGCGAAGACGATGTTCCGCACCTGGTTCATGTTGCCCCCTTCGAGGACGAAGGAGACCTGCTCGCTGCACACAGACTTGTGTCCTTCGTGAAGCTGGCAGTGGGCCGTGACCCAGGCGCGGGCCTTGGGTTCACCATCTGAGGGCAGGACCAGAATCAGGAGACCACGGCAGGCATGTTCCAGCGTGATTTCTTCAAGGCGCCTGGTGTTGTCATCCAGAGACTCGGGGTCCTCGCTGTAGATGGCGAAGTTCATGAGCGAGGCCTTGGTCCTCGCTTCATCCTGGCCCCAGAGCTCCTTCAGGGCCTTGTCCACGCGTCCAAGCGGGACTTCCTGACCGAGTGTGGAAGTGTCGAGTGCGATGCTCATGACGGGAAACGGAGTTGAGAGCTTATGGTTGAAAGTTGAGAGACTGATGAAGAGCTGTTTCAAGCTGGCCGGTATGCTCCTCCACAAAAGCTGAGCATTCCGGCTCGGAACGTTCCTGCATTTTCAGACTCTCAACACTCATCTAACAACTCTCAACCCATGTCTGTATAAGTTACTTACGCGTCAAAGGCGGCGCCATACACGGCCGTCTGCCTGCAGGAGTTCATCTGCTTCCTTGGGACCCCAGGAGCCGGCGGGATACTCGCACATGGGCGGGGGATTGCCGGACTTGTGCCAGGCGTTCTCGAGTTCATCGATGAAGGCCCATGCGTTCTCCACTTCGTCGCGACGGGCGAAGAGGGTGGCGTCACCCGCCATGGCATCCAGCAGGAGGCGCTCATACGCTTCCGGGCTGGCCTTGCCGAAGCTGGTGCTGTAGCGGAAGTCCATCTTCACCGGCTGCATGAGGAGCTGCACGCCGGGGAGCTTCGAGAGCATGCGGAGGGAGATGCCTTCATCCGGCTGGATGCGAATCACCAGCACGTTGCGCGTGCCACGCTGTTGCAGGGTGGGGAAGGGGACCTGGGGTGGCGCCTTGAAGTGGATGGAGATCTCCGTGGCCTTCTTCGGGAGTTGCTTGCCCACGCGCATGTAGAAGGGCACGCCCTGCCAGCGCCACGTGTCCACAAAGAGGCGCAGGGCCACATAGGACTCCGTCTTGGACTCGGGATTCACACGGTCTTCCTGGCGGTAGCCCACACGCTCCACGCCATCCACGCTGCCCGCAGTGTACTGGGCGCGCACGATGTTCTTTGCCACTTCCTCCGGTCCCTTGTAGCGACGCAGGGAGCGGATGACCTTCACCTTCTCATCACGCACGGCATCGGCGCCGAGGTCGCTCGGGGGTTCCATGGCCACGAGGCTGAGAAGCTGGAAGAGGTGATTCTGCACCATGTCACGCAGGGCGCCGGCGGTGTCGTAGTAACCACCGCGGCCGCCTTCCATGCCCAGATTCTCCGCGCAGGTGATTTGCACGTGGTCGATGTAGGTGCTGTTCCACAGCGGCTCGAACATCACGTTGGCGAAGCGCAGCACCATGATGTTCTGCGCGGTCTCCTTGCCGAGGTAGTGGTCGATGCGGTAGGTGTCCTTTTCCGCGAAGACGTCATTCACGACCTGGTTCAGGTGGCGGGCGGTCTTGAGATCCTTGCCAAAGGGCTTCTCGCACACCACGCGGGCCCACTTGCCCTCGGGGCCTTCGTTCAGGCCGCTCTGCTTGAGCATGAGCATGATTTCATCGAAGAATTCCGGAGCGCTCGCGAGGTAGAAAAGTCGGTTGGCAGGCACGCCGCGCTCTTCGTCAAACTTGTCGAGCAGGGCCTTCAGGGACTTGTAGCCTTCCAGGTCCTGGAACTCGCTCTTGTGGTAGTGGATGCTCGCTCCAAAGCTGGCCCAGAGAGCGGGATCATGTCCCTGGCGGGAGTGCTTCTTGTTCGCCTCTTCCAGCTCAGCGCGGAATCCCTCGTCCGTTTTGTCGCGCCGGGCAAAGCCGACCACCTTGGCCTGCGGGGGAAGGTCGCCGCCTGCGGCCAGGTTGTAGAGCGCCGGGATGAGCTTGCGATGCGTCAGGTCGCCGGTGGCGCCGAAGATGACCACGGTGCAGGGCTCCGCGCGGTGGCGCTGGATGAGCGTTTCCTGGAAGGGATTTTCGAGTTCTGACATGGAGTGTGTGCTGACGGGGGATGCCGCCGCGGGAAGCCAGCAGCGGGTGGGCAGACTAGCCCGACCCCCTGCAATGCGCAACTCACGAGGGCGTTAGATGCAAGCAGGGACCATGAAAGCAATTCATAGGCCGGATGAGGGGAAGAAGACCGTTTCAGGCCCCGTCGAAGTTCTCTTTGATGACCCCACCCAGGTCGCTCAGAAGCTTGTCACAAGCACCCGTGTAGGAGGAGCCGTGCATCACGGCGAGCGTTTGCGGCTTCAACTCCGCAAGCCGGCGCAGGACACCCTCCGTCTGCCGGGTGTAGGGCATGTAGCCGGAAAGTGGACCTTGGTTCAGGCGGGACATGGCCTCGCGGGTACGGTCGATGAGGTCCGCCTCCGTGAGCGCTTCGGTGTTTCCGAAATGGTGGAAGAGGTCCGAGCAGAATAGGGTCTTCTGGGTCTCCTCGAACAATACGCCTGCGTCCCAACCGTGCGGGATGTGGGGTGACTGGTGGAAGCGGAAGCGGTACTTGCCGGTGGTGAGCACATCATCCTGTGTCATGCCGCGGGCGGGGCGGGCGGAAAAATCATCCACCGTCACCAGCTTGCCCACGAGGGTACACACAGGCTGGGCCTGCGGAGCAACTTGGAACCAGTCATTCAAGGAACCACACTCGTCGGACTCAAAGTGGCTCCAGCCAATCCACTTGAGCGTGGCAGGGTCGATGATACTGGCGACCGCATCCTTCAGCAGCGGGAACATGGCCCTCAACCCCGTGTGGAAGAGCAAGGGCTCCTCATCGCGCACCAGGAAGTGGTTGAACTGCATGTCGTAGTCCTGGGCGTAAACCGAGAGGCGAAACACGTCGGGTGCGATTTCATCAATGGCAGTCATGGTGGAGGCGGGTGAGAGCGCAGTGAATGTGGAGCACGAGAGCTTTGTCGATCAGTGCCGGGAGTCGAGTGAAAAAGTATGACAGGTCCGGATGTGAAACGTTGGTGGTGTGCAGGGGTTGGTTCAGGGCATGAAGGGGGGAAGCAAACTGCATTGGATTCAACGCAGAGGCACAGAGACGCAGAGGAACTTCGGAGACTGAGGGAACGGCGACTTGGTCACCTGCCATGACTTGTGTCGGGGGAGGCAGAGACGACTGGGCGACATTCATTCCACCTTGCTACTCCGGTGCCTCTCGCTTCCATGCAGGTTCGTATCCCTCTCCTTACCTCAAGCTCTGATTTGAAACCTGCTGCTGCATCACCGCCCGTTCACTGGCTGCGCGCCAATGGCTTCATCATCGGACTGGGCTTGGCTGTGCTGCTGGCCTTCCTCCTTCCGGGGCCGGGTTCGCGGCATGGCGTGTTGCATCCGGACATCCTCAACAACGTCGGCATCGCCACCATCCTGTTCCTGCAGGGGCTCTCGCTGGCGATGGAGAGGGTGAAGAGTGGTGCTGCCAATTGGCGGCTGCACCTCGTCATTCAGGCTTTCACGTTCCTGATTTTCCCCTTGGTGGGATTGGGTTTGAACTACGTCTTGCCAAAAGTTTGGGGTTCGGTGCCTCCGCCTATTCTGGATGGTTTCTTGTATCTCTGTGTGCTGCCTTCCACCATCTCCACGTCGGTAGTCCTCACTGCCGTGGCGCGCGGAAATACAGCAGGCGCACTCTTCAATGCGGCTCTATCAAACATCATCGGTGTCGTCATCACGCCGGTGCTGGTGCACCTGCTCATGCAGCGTAGCGGTGCTGGTGCGGCGATGGAATTCGGACCCCTGCTGCTGAAGATCTCGCTGCTCACGCTGCTGCCGTTTGGTCTCGGCATGTTGCTGCGTCCACGGCTCAAGGATTGGGTAGATGCGCACAAGAAGTGGAGCACCCGTATCTCGAATGGCATCATCCTCTTCATCGTGTACACGGCCTTCTGCGATTCCATCGAGGAAGACATCTGGCATCGTCATGGAGCGTGGCTCACCATTCAAACCATTGCCGTGGTGATGGTGCTCTTCACTCTGGTGTCACTGCTGGTGCACATCTCCTGCCGCGCGCTGAAGCTGAATCGCGAGGACTACATCGCCGCCTACTTCTGCTCGGTGAAGAAGACGCTCGCCATGGGCGTGCCGCTGGCGATGCTCATCTTTGGAGAGCGCGCGGACCTTTCGCTGATCCTGCTGCCCATCATGTTCTACCATCCGCTCCAGTTGTTCATCAACGGACTGCTTGCCAATCAGTGGGCGAAGCGACCAGGGTGAGACGGACTTGTGGAACGTGGCGATTGTTCCAGAGTGGGGCCGTCATGAAGTCTTTTGCCACATGTCTTCTCTCCCTCTCACTTTCACTCACCTGCACCGTCGGAAACGTGAACGCTGCTGACGCTGCTTTGGACCGCGTGGCTATCGTGACTGGCACACCCGGTCTCGTGGCTTTCTGGGATTTTGTGAAGCGCGAACCTGAGGGGGCGCATCGTTTCACGGCGCATGTGCCCAAGGGTGCGTCGACGGATTACCCGCTGGATGCTGCGAACTATATCCGGGATTACTGGGGCGCGGGACGCGAGGCGACGTACGCGGACTTCCCCTTGCTGGGACGTGGGCCGTTTGGTGATGCCGTGCGGATTGTGAAGGAGACAGATGCGGACTTCCGCCCCTTCCTCTTTGTGCCGCGTTCACGATTGCATGACACGCCACTGGACATCAAGGGCGCGGGCAAGGCTGTGACGGTGGTGGTGTGGGCTATTCGTGAGAGTGGCAATCATGCGCTGGCGGGCATCTGGCATGAGGGCACGGATCTGCAGCAGAATGAAACGGCCAGCATCGCGAAGGTGGAGCGGGGTCAGCGGCAGTACGCGCTCTTTGCCGGGCTGAACAAGCTGGGCAGTGCCTGTGGCCATGTGTCGGAGAACGGCGCGAGTTCCTTCCTCAACAAGTATGCGCTGCACAAGTGCAACTCGGTGGGCCAGTCCCCTGAGGTTCCGGCGGATGCTCCTGCCGCGACGCTGGATGCTTCGTGGCAGTGTTTCGCGACGACCTTTGATGATGCGACGGATGAACTCATCGGCTGGCTGAATGGCAAGTCCGGTCAGCGTTGGCTGGAGAATCCGAAACAGGACAAGCTCATTTCTTCTGCGTATCAGGCCTACATGCAGGGGCATTATGCGAAGCTGCCGGGCAAGCAGGAGGGTGAAGATGAGTCGTTCCCGAAGGACCAATACTACAATCCGCCCGAGGAGAAGCCGGTGAGTGTGCTGGTGGCGCGTGAGGAGGGCAATGAGCGCGTGGAGTTGCGCGAGTATCGGTATACGAAGGTGGAGGTGACGGTGAGGGATGGCAAAGAGGTGTCGCGGGAGTTGGTGGGGTTGAGTTTGAACCCGTGGTGGTATCCGCACGGCATCTATGTGCCGAAGGATGCGCAGAGTGGTGGGCCCTTCACCATCGGTCGCGTTATCCACAGCAGCCGCAGTGTGGGATTCACGGGATGGATTGGTGGGGTGGCGGTGTTTGATCGGGCGCTGAGCGAGGAGGAGTTGGCGAAACTATCGGCGATTCGGAGTGGGCCGCCGGTGGTCGTTGAATGAGGCTTGAGAGGAATCTAGGTTAGCTCTCTCGGAACGAAGAGAGGCGATTCCATTGAAGCTTTTTGCGACTCCAATGAGCCGAAATGGATTGAACGAACTCTTTGCGAACAAGCTTTGCTCGTGACCCGAGCCAATCTCCGTTGTCTTTGCGGACTACGATTCCCTCAAGAACGTTGGAGCCTAGTGCACTTGGCCTTTTGCTGATCAGTTCTGTCAGTGATGCAATGGTCACTTCACCCTTACTAACGGTAGGTACGACTGCAAGGTCGACGCCAGCAAGAAGTTTGTTTCTTCGGGAAGAACTCCAAAATCCCTTGGTGTGTCGGTCGTAGATATCAAAAGCTAGGAACCAATCAGGTAGCTCAGTGTAGGTCAAGGAGTGAGTCGCAGTGCACCATTCTCCAAACAGCATGAGATTCCTGCCTAGGAGAGAGACGAGTGTGTCTCGGTGTTGGGGTATCCAAGATGCGAGTCGCGCAAACTGCCCTGAAAACGGAGGCTCTATGTATTGTCCTCTGTTCTGAATTTGTAGAATTCCATCGAGATTCACAGAAAAGCCAAGGTTTGCGCCATCGACCTTTTCCTCGACTTCGACTGGGCCAGCCAGAAGTTCGGCGGCTTCTTGGGGGGTGAGGACTTTATCGTCTCGAGGGATGCCCTCACCCAGCCAAGCTAAGTGAGGTGTATGAGGAAATTTAAAAAAGTCACTCATCGCCCAAATTTGTTGCGATGGAATCGATGGATGTCCGCAGGGCACAGGAACTCGACTTCAATTTCGTGGTCGGCGAGGGCTGGTGCCCAGTCAATCCACTTGGAATCTGCTGCCTGCAATATTTTAGGGTGGTCTGGATGTGCAGCGGCAACGGCAACGAATTTCCTGTCGGACGCGTCAAAATTGCTAAGTCGCTCGTCGTCAGGGAAGCTCTCGAACATGCGCTGTTCATTTGGCTCAAGGGGTACCACGTCACAGCGTTCGATATTCGCTTGGTTTTGTATAGCCCATTTCACGAAGGCATCGCCTGCCCGATTGCCTGTGAAAGGCTTCGTCTTATTCTGGTATTCTTGGAGAATTGCGCAGTCGCTATCTAAAGCAATGCGCTCCTTTAACATGATCGATTGGAGCGTTAGAGCACAGGTCGCAACGCAGTCTCCGCTGACAGCGTCGTGCTGACCATTGGCCACCAAGATTACATTTGTATCAACCAAGACGGTCATTTGCCAGCAAGCTTCTTTTTCTTTTCTACGGCAGCAACAGTGCGCGCAGTGAGGTCTGCCATCTGGTCGCCAAAGAAGTTTTGTGGCCAGTTTTCAATGTCACCAAACTGATTTAGCCGTAGAGGCTCCATCTCGGTAGCGGACTCAGTGCGGTTGCAAAAGTAAATCGCAACATCTTGAGATTCGAGAGTGCCCTCGGCTATTCGCCGTTGCAGTCGATTAAGAAAGTGCTCGGAATGGCTCTCAACAATCAGTTGAACATTGCGATCCCTGTTGTTTTCTCGGGCTTTAACCGCACAAATGAAGACGTCTGCCAATTCTGCCTGAACTTGCGGATGCAAATGGATTTCCGGTTGCTCCAACCAAACCACCGAGTTGGCTGGGCAATAAAATGGAAGTACCAACGCTGGAAGCACCTGTGAGACCCCGAAGCCCACGTCGGTGATTTTCACTTCAGGTGATTGAGGGCCCGTCTTGATTAGAACCTCGTATTCCTTTCGCCCAGGTGCTACTGGTTTGACTGCAAAGCTGTTAATTACTCCAAGGTCCTTTAACCAACCTGCTATAAACGCACTAAAGTGGCGAAGGTGTTGCTTTGCGCTTCTGTTTAGTTTTCTGCCGCGAGCCTCGGCGGCTAGGAGCGCCGCGATTGTAAATTCCCCACGGGGCCCCACGTCTTCCGGGGTGTCGCCCGACCATTGGTAAGTTCGCCGAGGATGATCTCTGAGGGGCCCCAAGTAATATAGACTGTTGAGCATTTGTTCGGTCGCCAATGCAAAATCAGCCAAAAATCCGGCATTCTGATATCTCGCGCGACTTGTGTCGGAGATTCGATAAAACTTCTCAGGAGCCTCTAAGGGCCACTTTCTACCAATTGCTTTTTTGAAGGAATAGTGCTGTGATTCTAGAGAATAATTTCCCTTAGGGTCGCGTGAGAACTCAGCGTCCACCGAAGGGGTCTTGTCGTCGGCGAGGGAATATCGAATAAGCTTAGTTTCAGGCTGCAACGACGTATCTGCCGTAAGTTGCACTTTTAAGGCCAGATTTGTGCCACGATATAGTCGGAGAGGTTCGAGCGGGTTGCGAAATCGTATGGCTTCAGGGAGTTGCCAGCTAACCTCAAAGTCGAGAGTTTGACTTACATCGTGACCATGTAGACAGTCTGCAAAGGTTCCAAGATCGATAAGCGTATTCTGATCACCTAGATGCAAAGCACGACGTCGGTCTGACGACTGAGCGGTCTGCTTAAGCGCTAATAGTAGATGCCCAAGACTGCTTTTCCCGGCGCTGTTTGCTCCAAAGATTACTGTAAGAGGGGCGAGCTTAACTTCGCCAGTGTCCTTCCATGCTTTGAAGTTTTTGATTCGGAGCGAGGTGAGCATGCCACTGGGGTGTTACGCTTTCAGACGTACTACTTGATTAAGTAATACGATTCTATTTTGTTAATACAGCATTGTAAATGAAATGCTTTCGACCGGAGTAGTTTAATGTTGAATTGAACACGAGGTTCAGGGCAGCGGGAAGCGCTTGTTCAACTCCGCCACTTCGCTGCGAATCTTCTCCAGCACTTCGGGCTTCTCACGGCCTTCGAGTGCCTCGTGGATCCACGCAGCGATCTGCTTCATCTCAGCTTCCTTCATGCCGCGAGTGGTCACAGCAGGAGTGCCGACGCGGATGCCGCCGCCGAGGGTGATCTTCTCGGTGTCGAAGGGGATGCCGTTCTTGTTCACGGTGATGCCGGCGTGGTCGAGGGTCTCGGAGGCAATCTTGCCGTTCAAGCCGCGGGGTCGCAGGTCCACGAGCATGAGGTGATTGTCCGTGCCGCCGCTCACGATGCGGTAGCCGAGGGTGCCGAGCTCGGCGGCGAGCGCCTGGGCGTTCTTCACAATCTGCTTTTGGTATTCCTTGAAGCCGGGTTGGAGTGCTTCATGGAAGCACACCGCCTTCGCCGCAATCACGTGCATGAGCGGGCCACCCTGGGTGCCGGGGAAGACCATGGCGTTGATTTTCTTTGCGAGGTCTTCCTGGTTCGTCAACACAATGCCACCACGCGGACCGCGCAGGCTCTTGTGCGTGGTGGAGGTGACGAAGTCTGCATACTCCATGGGGGAGGGATGCACGCCACCAGCCACGAGACCGGCGATGTGAGCCATGTCTACGAAGAGATAGGCGCCCACGCTCTTCGCGATCTCGGACATGCGGGCGAAATCAATCACACGCGGATAGGCACTGGCACCGGCGGTGATCATCTTGGGCTTCACCTCCTGCGCCTGCTTGGCGAGGGCATCATAGTCGATGCGCTCATCCTTCTCGCTCACGCCATAGTGGGTCACCTCATAGAATTTGCCGCTGAAGTTTGCGCTGTGACCATGCGTGAGGTGGCCGCCGTGGGCCAGGTTCATGGTCAGAATCTTGTCGCCGGGCTGCAGCACGCTGAAGTACACGGCTGCATTCGCCTGCGATCCGGAGTGCGGCTGCACGTTGGCATACTTCGCTCCGAAGAGTTCGCACACGCGATCGATGGCAAGCTGCTCGGCCTTGTCCACCTCTTCACAGCCACCGTACCAGCGGCGTGCGGGATAGCCTTCCGCATACTTGTTCGTGAGGCATGAACCCTGCGCGGCCTGGACGGCGCGGCTCGCGAAGTTCTCGCTCGCGATGAGTTCGATGTTGCCCTGCTGGCGCTGCTCTTCGCCTTCGATGACATCGGCGATGGCAGGGTCCTTCTGGCGGACCACATCCGCAGCGCGCTTGCGTAGGGAATTCATCTTGTTCACACGGCGCAGGTGGCGCTCACCGCTGGCTGTTGCGGTGTTGATGAAGGCTTCCACAATGGCGATGCCCTCTGCGGTGGAAGTCGTGGTGCCGGCGAGGCAGACCACGTTGGAGGAATTGTGTTCGCGGGTGATGGCGGCGGTTTTCGCATCATGCACCAGCGCGGCCTGGATGCCGGGGTGGCGGTTCGCCGTGATGCTCATGCCAATGCCGGTGGTGCACACCAGCACGCCGGCGTCTGCTTCCCCACTCAGCACGCGGGCGCACACCGCCTCGGCGAAGTCGGGATAGTCCACGCTGTCCTTACCGTGCGTGCCGAGGTCATGCACCGTCTTGCCAATACCACGCAGGTGGGCCACGAGAGCGTCCTTGAGGTCGATGCCGCCGTGATCAGAGCCAAGGGCAATGCTCTGCACCAGGGTATTCGTGGCGGAAGAGGCGGCGGGATCAGAGGCGCTGGCGGAGGAGTGCATGGCTTGGGGCGTCGGTGCGGTGGCGGTGGCGGTGGGTTGGTGGTTCCTGTCGAAAGTCTGGTCGATGTAGGCGAGGATGGTCGGCAGCAGTTTCTGCAGCGTCTTGAGTGTCTGCTCGTAGTCGCGGCGGCCACCACCGAAGGGATCCATGATGTCCCGGCCACGAATGCTGTCATCCGGTGAGAACTCGCTGAGCAGGTAGACCTTGTCTGCTGCCTCCGGATACATCATCTCGACCGCATGGAGATGCCCCGCGCTCATGGCAAAGATGTGGGTCACATCTTTGAGCAGGTCGGAGGAAATCTGCCGGCTCCGGTGGCCGGAGAGGTCGAAGCCCAGCTCTCTCAGAAGCTGTACGGTGTGTGTGGCGGGGAAGTCTCCCTCATGGGCTCCCACGCCTGCGGAGAGTACCGCATAGTCCTGCCGCTCCGCCACCATGCCACGAAAGAGTGCCTCCGCCATGGGACTGCGGCAGGTATTGCCGGTGCAGACGAAGAGGACGCGTTTCAGAGCGGAAGACACAAGCGGGAAGGGAGCAGGTGGCTGCGGAAAGGGGGATAGACAACTTGCTCCGCTCCGGGGATTTGTCAAAAGGCGGGAGGTCCGCCAAGTCCCTGACCGCTTTCTCGCGTGTGCCGTGCCTGCTCAACTGCCATTCGTCGCGCCGTTCAGCGCGGGAAAGGCCTGGAGTCCGGTCAGCTCCATGAGGTCGGGGTAGTTCTTCAGCAGGTGCTTCCAGAGAGCTCCGAGGTCCCGATAATATTGGAGCCAGCGGAGCAGGAGAAGGTCCATCACGGCGCCTTCGGTCCAGTCCACCAGCTTTGTGTAGCCCATGACCATGGCCACGCCGGTGGCTTCCACGAACTGTGTGAGCTGATCCTCGTCAATCATCACCGTGCTGCAACTGGCGACGTGCACCACCCAGCCGCGGAAGCGTTTGCCCATCATCTTCGCCAGCGCCTTCAAGTTAACCAGCTTATCACCGAGCTCAATCTTCCCGGTGACGCCGTGGAAGGCGAGCACGAGGATGCCGTAGGAGGGCTTGCGTTTGAAGAGGCCCAGATTGTGCTCCAGTTCCTCCTGCGTGTTGCAAGTGAGGTAGATGAATTTTGCCGAGGTGGTGCGTGCGGTCAGCTCAAGAATCGGCAGCACGCTGAGGCGGTTTTCCAAGTCCTCATCCCACAGCGATTCCAGGCAGGCGATGTTCTTGAGGTATTTCGGGACTCGGGGCATGATTGGGGACGAGATTGGATACGCTTGGGGTGTATCCAAGAGGCGGGTTGTGACGGAGAATTCAGATGAAGAATCCCGGGAAACCATCGAAACCCATTGATAGTCAATATTGTTGAGGTGTCGCCGCGTCCGGGCGTTGGCAAAAGAACCCTCAGTCCACTCCAAAAAGGTATACGAGGCATTGGAAAAAGCGCTGGGGACAGCAATGATGCGGAATGGGCAATGTGGGTGAATCGATCAAAGCAGTCTTGGGAGGCATCGTCTTCCTGCTCGTCGGCCTCGTGGCGACTTGGGGTTCATGGCGCGAGATGGGCAAGCACGACGCGTTGCAGGAGCACGGAGTGCGTTCCATTGGCACTGTCAGCGGCGCGTCCAGCAGTTCTGGCAGAGGGGGCAAATCCTATCGCGTGGACTTTACCTACCGGGTGAATGGCAAAGAATACAAGGGTAGCTCTTCTCTGCCGGACAAGGTGTTCAGCAAATATGCTTCCGAGTACTTCTACAGCCCGAGTTCGATACCCATCAAGTACCTGCCTGAAGACCCCTCTACCGCAGAAGTGGCGGACGTGGACCTCCCCAGCGACCACTACGCCTGGTCGAAGTGGCTGTTGTTGATGCCCATCGGGATCACCGTGATGGGAGGGCTCTATCTTTACAATGGGGGCGCTTCGCTCCTAGCCTCCATGAGGACTTCGAGCGGCTCTCCACCGACCAAACATTTTGGCGGGTTTTAGTCCTGCCTCATTGACGTCAGCGTGAAGAATGGATTTCCTGCCAGCATGAAATCATTGCCCGCCTTCCTCGCTGTTGTACTGGCTCTCTTTATGTCCACTGCCTCCGCTTCTGCCGCCGATACGCCTTACCGTCATGTGGTTCTGTTCAAGTTCAAGGACGGTACCACGCCTGCACAGGTGAAGACGGTGGAGGATGCCTTCCGTGGATTGCCCGGCAAGATTGACACCATCGTGGACTTCGAGTTCGGGACCAATGTGAGCCCGGAGGGGAAGGACGGCGGCTTCACGCATTGCTTCTTCCTTACGTTCAAGGACAAGGCTGGCCTGGAAGTCTACCTTCCACATCCCGCGCACAAGGAGTTCGGCGCGACGCTTCGCCCGTATCTCGACAAGGTGCTGGTGATTGACTACGTGGCCGGGAAGTAAACCTAAGGCAGCGTCTTGGTCGGAGGGCGGTGATTGTACCGCCCTCAGTTTCTTTGTGTCATGAGCAAGGCACCGGGGTTTTCGCAATTTTGAGGCTAAAAGTTACTTTAGAAACGGTCAATTTCGTCGGAAATTTATTGTAAATATTAATTGTATAAGGAATGATTCAGGCTCAAATTTGGAGTACTCCCACGCACACATCCCTCCAATCGCTCATGAACCTCCGCTCTCTTCGCCATCTGGCGTGCGCCATGGTCGCCCTCTCCGGGTTTTCCCTTGCCCATGCTGGCACTCCAACGGCTCCCTCCGCACCGCCTTCTGCACCAGCTCCTTCTGATTTGGAGGCCTTCTTCATGCAGGACTATCTCCTGGGTGACTGGGGTGGCCTGCGCACGGATCTGGCCAACAACGGCCTGTCCTTCGAGCTCTTCTACATCGGCTCCATGCCCACGAACATGCATGGCGGCATCGAGGAAGGCACGGTCTATCAGGGCGCGATGCTCATGATTGCGGACTTCGACACCGAGAAGGCTGGTCTTTGGAAGGGTGGTCGCCTTCACGTGTCCGGGGTCGACCTCCACGGGGAATTGTTCTCCAAGAACCACGTGGGTGACTTCAACAAGAGCAATCTCGTGGACTTCGAAAACGACTTCCGTCTCTGGGAAGCCTATTACGAGCAGAAGCTGGGAGACTCCCTCACGGTGAAGCTCGGCCTCATGACGGCGGATGCGGACTTCATCCTGCCGGACTTCTACCACTCCCTGTCGAACATCACCTTCCTGAACCAGACGTTTTTCTTCCCCACGCTGGTCTTCAATCTGTATGACATCCCCGGATTCCCGGTCGGCAATCATGCGCTGAACTCCTCTCCGTACGGCTCGCTCGGCGCGGTGGTGAAGTGGAATCCGGACAAGAAGTTCTACATGAACTTCGGCATCTATGACGGCGAGCCGAACCTTGGTGATGGCGGCACGGATTTCTCCCTCAGCGACGACCAGGGGGCGCTGATGTTCTTTGAGACCGGCATCCGCTGGAATGTGGAAGGCAGCAAGTGCCTGCCTGGCGACCTCAAGCTGGGCGCCTTCTACCACACGGATGAGTTCTCTGATGTGTATGACGTGGTGACGAGCTTCGCGGGTCTCAGCTCCGGGGCCAAGACACACGACGGCAACTACGGCTTCTACGCCCTCCTTGAGCAGATGCTGGTCTGTGAGTCGGGCTGTGAGGCAGATCTGGGTCGCGCTGGCTGCCAGGGCCTCTATTCCTTCCTGCGGTTCACTGGCGCTCCGGCGGATCGCAACCTCACCCAGTTCGGCGTGGACGGCGGCTTCGTCTGGAGAGGACTCATTCCCACCCGCGACTACGACACCCTCGGCATCGGCGGTTCCTACCTCCAGATGAGCGATGACATCCGCCGCGGCCAGAAGCTGGTGAACAAGCTCGCACCGGGCTCCTTCGTGGTGGCAGACTACGAAGCGGCCATTGAGGTGAACTACAAAGTGCAGCTTGCGGCCTGGTGGACCATCCAGCCCAGCTTCCAGTACGCCATGCATCCCGGCGGCTCCGGTGAGATTGAAAACGCCTGGGTCTTCATCCTGCAGTCGACGCTGCGCTTCTAGCCCGCGGGCAACTGCTCATTTCACGCCAAAAGCAGCCAGCACTCCGCTGGCTGCTTTTTTTGTTTCCGGTGGTGGCACCCTGCTCGTAACTGCATCTCGTGCTTGCTTTTCGGCACATGGGTTGCTCATGTGCCCGCTCTATTTCTTATGTGTGGCATTTACGGCTTCGCCGGATTCAAGGAAGAAGGTCTGCTCGACCGCATGGGGCGGGTCATCCGTCATCGTGGGCCGGATGGTCAGGGACGCTATGAAGCGCCCGAGGGCGTGCCCTTCAGCATGGGCATGCAGCGCCTGAGCATCATCGACCTGGAAGGCGGCTGGCAGCCGGTGTTCAACGAGGACCAGTCAATTGCCATCTGCTACAACGGCGAGACCTACAACTACGTCGAACTCCGCGAAGAGCTGGAGGCCAAGGGGCACCAGTTCCGCACGCACAGCGATACCGAGTGCGTGGTGCATGGATATGAGGAGTGGGGGATTGAGGGCGTGCTGCAGCGGATGAACGGCATGTTCGGCTTCTGCCTCTACGATGCGCGGAAGCGGGAGTTCTTCATTGCCCGTGACCGCTGCGGTCAGAAGCCGATGTACTACCACCATGCGAATGGTCGGTTTCTTTTCGGGAGCGAGGCCAAGAGCATCCTGCAGAGCCAGCACTACACGGCGGAGGTGAATCTTGAGGCCATCGATCCGTACCTCACGCTGCGGAATGTGCCGGAGCCAGCGACCATGTTCAAGGGCATCTACAAGCTGCCCACGAGCCACTACCTGCACTACAAGCTGGCGGATAACTCGCTGAAGATCGCGCGCTACTGGGAAGTGCCGCTGCTGGATGCGCGCACGGCGAAGTACAAGAGTGATGGAGAGTATTTCGAAGCCCTGGAGCATCTCTTTTATGACTCGGTGAGACTCTGCATGCGCAGTGACGTGCCTGTGGGCGCGTATCTCAGCGCGGGAGTAGACTCCTCCCTCACCGTGGCGGCGATGACGCGCTACAGCAGCAACATCAACACCTACAGCGTCGGCTTTGACTCGCCGGTGGATGAGACGCCGGCGGCGCGTGAAACGGCAGCCTTCCTCGGCACGAAGCATCATGAGATTATCTGCCAGCCGGAGGACTTTGATCTGCTGCCCAAGATCGTGTGGCACATGGATCGCCCCGTGGGCGATGCGCTGCTCATCGCTTTCTACAAGCTGGCGGAAGGTGCGAGCAAGGACCTGAAAGTGGTGCTCGGTGGTGAGGGCGCGGATGAGGCGTTTGCAGGGTATTCCTTCCAAGGTGTCATCACGAAGGTGGAGAAGATGCGCCGGATGATTCCGGGAGTGACTTCCATCGCGGCGCCCATCTTTGCGGCGACGCCTCCCGGCATCCTGAACAAGTTTTTCACCTTCCCGGCGGACCTTGGCAGCCAGGGGAAGAAGCGCGTGGTGGAGTTCCTTTCCAAGTACAGCGGCCGCGATCTGAACCACAACTTCAATGCCCTGCGCACGCTGTGGAGTCAGGATGAGAGACGCGATACGTACTCGGAGAAGTTCAAGAATCTGGCCACTGATGCCTGGATGGCGAAGGAGAAGGAAAAGGACAAGCATGGACCCTTCCTCGATCGACTCCTGAAGTTGCAGTACGACGAATGGCTGCAGGACTGGGCGCTCATCCGCCAGGACAAGAACACCATGGCGCACTCGCTGGAGTACCGCCTGCCCTTCCTCGATCACCGTTTGATTGAACTGGCCTTCACGATGCCTGCGCATCTGAAGATCAACAAGGGCACGGACAAGTTCATCGAGCGCCAGCTTGCGGACAAGGTCTTTCCCCAGCACATCGCGCGTCGTCAGAAGATTCCCTTCTACCTGCCGGTCGAGTACTTCCTGGATCAGCCGCAGTTCAAGTCACTCGTCGCGGAGACCTTGAACCCGGATGCCGTGAAGAAGCGTGGTTACTTCGACCCGGCGAAGGTGACCCGTCTGCTGGAGAACATGCGCAGCACACGTGAGTTCGTGTATTGCAAGCAGGTCATGTCCCTCGTGGTGCTGGAACTGTGGCACCGGGTGTTCGTGGACAAGAGCATCCGATTTGATTGAGACGAACTTCGAGGTAGCACCAGATGGCTTGCCCCTTGCACCAAGGGGCAAGCTGGTCATTGAGTGACTACATTTTCACACTGGTACCCACCTTGGGGCCTTCGGGCTCAGTCTTCACCTTGGAGCCCAAGGATTCGCGCACGCTGACGTTCTTTTTCAGGGCCTCGATCTCCAAGTCATTCTTATCGTGTTCCAGGTGGGCCTTTTCATTAGTGTTCATCACCTTTTGGCTCTTTTCCTGGATGGTTTGCAACTCCTGCCTTCCTTCTTTGGACAAGCCGTCACCGAGCGGGCCTTCTGCAAAAGCTTGAATCGTCGCTGCGGCGTTCCGCTGTTTTTCGGCTTCACGGTACGCCAGATCTCCTGGCGCGAGCTCGTCCTGCCTGTGACCCAGTTTTTCGATGGATTCCTGATTCTGCTTCTGCAGGGTTTCGGACATCGCGGAATCCATGCGCTGGATGATGTCCTCCTTGGCCTTGTCGATCTTGTTGATGAGATCTTTCTTGGCGCCTTCGATGCCACCGTGGCGGATGGCCTTGATGCGGTCGAGGATGCCGGGGTTCTTCAGCTTGTCGAGTTCTGCCTCGAGCTTGTCGATCTTCTGGTAGGTGAGGGCAGCGCCCTTCACGTTGGGATCGATGCCACGAACCTGTTCGACCCCCTTGGCTTGTGAAAGGGTCTTCGGATCGATCTTCAGTCCAGTGAGATCACTCCGGCTAAGGTCCACGCCTTTGAGGTTCGCACCGCTGAGGTCCAGCTTCTGGTCCTTGACCTTCGCCAGGGACTTGGTGCCACCGCTCATGTCGGTGGCGTTCATGCGGCCTTTGGCATGCTCGATGATGCTGGATACCTCTTGTGGGCTCTTGCCCTGAGCAGCGCCGAGTTGTTTTTGCAGCGCGCCCTGGACAATGGAGGTGGATGTGTCCTCGACGGTTTTGCCGAAGGTCTTCGACTGGGCCTTGAGTTGCTTGAGCTGCTCCCGCACCTCTTCGTTCTTGTATCCTTCACCCTCCTCTGTTTCGAGGTTCATGTTGTCGAACATGACCTTCTCCACCTTGCCATCCATCTCAGCACTGCCGGCGGAGATCATCATGATCTGGGCTTCGGCGAGCACCATGGGATGGATGTTGTAGTTGTTGTGCTTCAGCAGGTCGTCGACTGCAGTGACGAGCTGCTCCCTGGACATGGTGGCGGAGGTAAGGCCCGCTTCCATTACTCCTATCACACTGTGGGGGTGCTGATTCGTGACAACCCCGGATTCGGGATCGAGACCGTCGGGGAGATTGTTGATCGTGGTGGATTTGATCCCCACGTCGAACATGTCGCGCAGTTCCTGATCCGTGAGTTTGTCGTAGTCCGGCTTCTTGCCACCCGTGGCCAGCTTTGAGAGAGTCTCCACCTTCTTCAGGCGCTCGGTGTCCGAAGTCATGACCTGCTCGAGTTGCTCGATCGAGCGGACGATTTGCTGGGTTCTTCTTTCGAGTTCTTCGGGAGGCATGGCCGTAGGGATGGGAGGAGTTGAGTGGTTGGAGAGTGGCGATTTGGATGTGGAGCCAGCTCTCTCTTGCTACCTATGAAATCGGAGGGTCGGCGCAAAAGTTACGCCGACCCTCCGAAGAATGACGGTCTTGCTTGTGCTTGCTGGAGGTCGAGGTTCTGGAAGGCGACATCCAAACATTCACTTAAGTTCAGTGATGACTAGTGAACGGCGCGCACAATGGCATCAGCAATGGCTTGCATCCCTTTGTCTCCCGGATGCCTGGCCACACCTTCGTGTTTGAAGGGGCGCTCGGATCGGGCGTAGTTGGATTCGTCCTTTCCGAGTGCGCTGATATCAACAAACACACCTCCGGACTCCTGACAGGCTTGCTTCAGCGTTTCATCCTTGGCGGTGTTGGACCAGAAGGAACTGCGCACGATGATCTGTGGATTGCGGTTCGCCTTCAACCGGGTGAGGAGCTTCTGCACGCTGGCTTTGAGTTGTGCCTTCGACTCTTCCGTGGTGAGTGCAGGCACGTTCTCACCAATGGCGAGAATGATGAGGTCGGCCCCGAAGTCCGCAGCGTCCTTGAGCTTCGCATCCACATCATAGGAAGCGTAGTTTCTCTCAAACTCGGCAATGTTTACCGCCAGTACGGTTGGCTTTGCATTGGCACGAGCGGTCAGGGCTTTTTCAATCAGGTGGACGAAGTCCTTGTCCTCTGCGCTTGCTGCCATGCCCCAGTTGCCTGTCCACCCGATGTCCGGCTTGGGGCCGTGCCGGGTGATGCTGTTGCCGAGGATGAGGACCTTCTGGGGAGGCTTCGGCGCAACATCCTGAGCCAGGATGGGGGAGATGACTTGGGACGCCGAAAGGGTGGCCAAAATGAGAAGGATGGCCGGAATGGGGGAGTGGCGGTGGAATTTCATGAGGGGATAAGAAAATTTTCCGCCGTCCGGGTGATTCGACAGGCGTGAAAGTTGGGTGAAGGCGGTGCGCGAAAATTATCCGGAATTGCTACTGCTGGAGGGCCGTCTTTTCTCGATTTCGCCTCTGAATCAAGCGGTCCTGCAGGATTTTAGGAGGACTTGCACATTGCCCATACCGTTTGACAGCCCCCCGTTCGCGTGTTGAATCGCCCTTCCAGATCATGCTTCAGGAACTCAAACAACGCGAAAAGGACGGAAATTTCATCCATGTAGGCCTCGTCGGAGCGGGCGCCATGGGCTCGGGCATCGCGTACCAGATTGGCCGCACCCCGGGCATGCGGTTGTCCTTTGTCGCGGACAAGGACATCAAGGCGGCGGAAAACGGCGCGGCCCGCTATGGCAAGCCGACGAAGATCACGACGGATTGCATGTCCATGCTGCACGACTCGAGCGTGAAGGTTGACGTGTTTGTAGAAGCCACCAATTCTGTCATCGCGGCGTACGACTACTGCGTCGGCGCGATTGATCGCGGTGCCCACTGCGTGCTGATGAATGCCGAGGTGGATGCCATTCTCGGCTATCTCCTGCGTGATTTTGCCCGCAAGCAGAACGTCATCGTGACCAGCGACGCCGGCGACCAGCATGGCGTGCTTGCCCGCATGATGGAAGAGATTGAGATGTGGGGCTTTGACATCGTGCAGGCTGGCAACATGAAGGGCTTCCTTGATCGTCATCAGACCCTCGAAGGCATTGAGCCCATCGCCAAGCAGCTCGGCCTTTCCACGGTGCAGTGCCTGGCCTACACGGACGGCTCCAAGCTCAACATTGAGATGTCCGTCATCGCCAATGAATACGGCCTGACGCCCATCGTTCCCGGCATGGAAGGCCCCCGCGCCACCAAGATGCAGGACGTGGTGGATCTCTTCGACTTCGACAAGTACAACGGTCAGGGCCGTGTGGACTACGTCCTCGGCGCCAAGGAACATGGTGGTGGTGTGTACGTGGTCGCGCGCTGCGACAGCACGTTCCAGCAGCGCTACATGAACTACTACAAGGTGACGAACAAGCACCCGTACTACGTCTTCCTGCGCCCCTACCACCTGTGCCACCTCGAGACGCCGCGTGCCGTGGCTCTGGCTGCCATGTATGGCAAGGCGGTGCTGACCATGCGCGCCGGTCGTGTGACGGACACCTTCGCTTATGTGAAGGCGGACGCTCCCGCCGGTACTCGCGTGGAGCACGCCATCGGTGGTAATGAAGTCTACGGCCTCATCGACGAGGCAAAGAAGGCGGATGCTGCGAACCATGTGCCCCAAGGTGTGCTGGATATTGAGGACTCGGACGCCCGTCCTGTCTTCAAGCGGGCGGTGAAGAAGGATGAACCCCTGACGTGGGATGACATCGAGATTCCCGCCAACCGCATGACCGAACTCTGGGAGAAGCAGAAGGCGCTTTTCGCCCGCTGAGCCATCAGCCCCAGAACCCCGAGCCTGGAATGTCTTCCTCGAACAAGCACGTCGTGATCCTTGGCGGAGGGCCATGCGGCCTGTACGCAGCCCGGGTGCTCTCACGAGTGGGTGTGAAGGTGACGCTGCTGGAAAAGGACGTGCGTCCCGGTGGACTCGCGACCTCCCATCAGCGTGGTGAAAACTGGTACGACCTCGGCTGCCACATGCTGCACGAGTTCGACAAGGAGATCTATGAGGACATCATGGAACTCATGGGGGATGAGAGCATTCCCGTGCAACTTGATGCGAAGATTCGCTGGGCTGGTGCCTTCTACCGCTACCCGCTGCAGTTTCAGGACATGATCAAGGGCATCCCGCTGCCCATCCTGGCCTTCTATACCATTGGCCTCTTCTACGCGCAGATCCGCAAGAGCCTGGTGCCCTGGACTCCGAAGAACGCGGAGCAGGCGCTCATCCAGCTTTACGGTTCCCCGCTGTATCGCTTTTTCTTCAAGGACTTCACGCATCGCTACTGGGGCATTCACCCCAAGGAGTTGAGCGCCACGTTCATCACCACGAAGATGCCCCGCCTCAGCGCGGTGGACGTGCTGAAGAAGGCGTTCGGCAAGCTGGGCGTGAAGGACAAGGGTGTGAAGGCAGTCGACAGCGCGTTGCACGAGGAAACGCTGCACTATTCGCGTACGGGAGCTGAAGCCATGCCCCGGGCGATTGCCAAAGCAATTGGCGAGCAGGGTGGGGAAGTCGTCGTGGGCGCTGATGTTTCGCGCATTGAGTTGAGCGAAGGAAGAGTCTCGAAGGTGTACTACCAGAAGGATGGCGCCGAGCACTCCGTCGTCTGCGACGAATGCATTTCCACCATCCCGATGCCGTGGCTGGTGCAAAAGACCGAACCGCCACCTCCCCAGGAGGTGCTGGACGCGGCGAAGGAACTCCGATTCAAGCCCATCGCCATCTATGGTCTGCTGGTGAGGAAGGAGAAGTGCCTCGATGCTCTGTACATCTACTACCGTGACCGCGCCTTCCATCGCGTGGGCGAACCGAAGAACGCCGGCCTGACCGTGAAGCCCGAAGGGCACACGGTGCTGATCGTGGAAACCACCTGCGAACTGGGTGATGCCAAGTGGCAGGGCACGGAGGAGATGAAGGACCGAATTTTCAAGGATCTTGAAGCCGAGAAGATCTGCACCAAGGCAGACGTGGTGGAGACACACGTGCTGCACGGTGAGACCGGCTATCCCATCTTTGCACTCGGCTTCGAGCCTTATCTGGAAAAGGTGACTGGCTGGGTGAAGAGCATCCCCAATTTGCAAACCACCGGCCGCCAGGGCGGATTCAAGTATCCCAACATGCACTCCGCCATGCGCATGGGAGCGACTGCCGCACAGACAGCGCTGAAGAGGCTGGGTTCCCAGTAGAGACCGCGTGGCTTTGCGTGGGCCGCGCAATCGCGGATCGCCCGTCCATGCAGCCATTACCCGTCTCCCTTGCGGTTCATGGAGTTCCGCCTAGGATGGGCGGATGAACTTCTCTCCCGTCAAGCTTCGTGCCGCCTGCGTGTTGGGATTTACAGGTGTCGCGCTCGGTGCGTTCGGTGCCCATGCCCTCAAGGATCACTGGAAGGAGACGCTTGATGCGGTGGAGGCGGCGTACCGTCTGGATATCTGGGAGACGGGTGTGTTCTACCACCTGGTGCATGCCGTCGTGCTGCTTGTCCTGGCCTTCGGATGCCCGGAGAAGCATCAGGGCAAGCTGGCGAGCTATAGCTTCGTCATTGGAGTGAACATCTTCAGCGGCAGTCTCTACATGCTGGCCATCACGGGTTTGAAGTGGATGGGTGCGATTGTGCCGATTGGAGGTATGTTGCTCCTTGCTGGTTGGGTTCTGACAGCGCTCAGGAAGTGAGATGTGACGTCGCGAACGGCAGGAAGTTCCGTCTTCAATTAGATGTCCGCTCCAACTATTTCGTTTCTGGTTGCTGAAGAGCACCTTGAAGATGGTCTCTGGAATCCAAAAGATTCAGCTGAGGCGCCCGCGGGCCTGCAGATCAACTTGATTGGAAATAGAGCTCACTATCTGAAACTCGCTGAGTTTATCAAGAAGTTCGCGGAGCAGGATACTTCCAACGACTCAGAGTACCACGAACACTTCAATGGCATGATGAGTGTGGATGGTAGGACCCGACTCCATATCATCCTGAGAAAGGACGACGTGGGCGATGGCAGCTATTCCACTTCATTTCCCAAGTCTCGCAAGTGAGGCGAGGCAGCTCCGATCCGCGGCTTTCTGCGATTGTCTGGGCTCGCTCACACCGCCCCCACCTGCTTCAACCAGTCCTGAAGGTTGTAGTAATTCGTGATGCGGGCCACTTTCCCGTCGCGGATGTCGAAGAAGGCACCCACGCGCAGGTAGTAGGTCTGGCCCGTGGCTTCGGGAAGGCCTTCGTCTGTGCTGATGTACTTGCCATCGATGAAGAACTCGGCCGCGCCCCGGGAACCATCTTCCGAGCCGAAGACCTGCAGCTCGCACACCTGTTCCTTGTAGCTGCGATCCATGCGCTGGAGGAAGGTGCGGAAGTTCTCCTTGCCCACGTCGCATCCACCCTGGTTGATGTCATGCTTCACATCATCCGTGAGGAGTTCCAGGAAAGCTTCACGGTCCCCCGCATTGAAGGTCTCGTAGTAGCGGGTGATGAGGGCGAGGGCTTGTTCGCGAGTGGAAGGCATGGCGTGATGACTTGGGGTGTGGGGCGAACATTCCATGCAAACGGCTCGCATCCTGCGCAACCAGAAACACATGGCCTGAGAACACACGGGCATGTCTTTTCCGCTCCCTTGGACACCCCGCCATGCGGACGGAAAACTTGCACCGTCCTTTAGTCCCGCTATCCTGCCCGCCCATGCTCCGTCCGACCCCTGTCCTGTCCGCGCGTGTCTCCGGCCTTTTTCGCCTGCTGGTGCTTTCCGGCATGTGCTTGATCTCTGGCGCGCTTTTTGCTCAGACGAGCGTCATCGCAGTCGATGTCTACAACAAGAAGATTCACGTGGAGTCAGGTGGCAATGTGAAGCGTCCCGTCGGCGGACTTGCCAAGGTGGCCACGGCACTGGTGGCGCTGGATTGGTCAGACGTGACCAAGGTGCCGTTGAACACTCTTGCCACGGTGTCGCAGTCAGACCTGCAGATTGCTGGTTCGAACAGCCTCGGTCTTGCTCCCGGCGACCAGATTACTCTGCGCGATCTCATCTATGCCGCGATGATGTCCTCTGACAATGTCGCCGCCACCACGCTGGCCGCCTTCGTGGGGAATGACATCAATGCCCGCCGTGGTCGCGGTGGCGATCCCATTGCCACTTTCGTTGGGGAAATGAACAAGCTGGCAGCGCGTGAAGGCATGAAGAAGACCCGCTTCACCAATCCGCATGGGTTCGAGAACAGTCGCAGCACGCCCTTCTCCACAGCGGCAGACATGGCCCGCCTGAGCATGTACGCCATCTCCCGCGCGCCCTTCCGCTTCTACACGAACCAGCGCTCGCGGAACATCACTGTCCTCCGTGGCGGCGCTCCTCTGACGGTTCCCCTTCAGAACACCAACGCGCTGCTGCGCCGTGGCAACATCGATGGCATCAAGACCGGCAACACACCGATGTCCGGAGGTTGTGTCATCGTCACCGAAGAGCGTCCCGGTACGGTGAACAAGGATCCCGCCTCAGGTGCGAGCGTGGTGTACCGCCATCGTATGGTGGCCATCGTTCTGGGCTCCGCAGATCCCTTCACAGAAGGTCTTGCCGTACTCCAGCAGGGTTGGGGCGGCTATGACCAGTGGCTCCAGGCCGGTCGACCGGTGCAGGATGCCAAGGAACTGCTGGGCACCTTCTGATTCTTTTTCCTCAATACTCCCACCTCAAAACTCCCAAGACTCAGACACCCAATACCCATGCGCATCGGCATTCTCAACAGCGGCGGCGATTGTCCAGGACTCAATGCAGTGATTCACGGTGTGGTGGGAGCAGCCACGGAACTTGGCTGGGAGGTAATTGGCTTCCGCGATGGCTTTGAAGGCCTCCTCCCCAATGGGCCTGGCCATGTGAAACTCGACCCCGAGCGCACCATCGGCATTCTGAAACTGGGCGGCACCATCCTGGGCACCACGAACAAGGGCAACTTTGCCGTGAAGATCGGCGTGGACAATGTGGCCCAAGTCGCCGCAGACATCATGGAGCAGGCCAAGGCCACCATCAAATACCTCGGTATTGAAGCTCTGATCGTGGTGGGGGGCGACGGCTCACTGACCACCGGTCTCCAGCTCTGCCAGGAAGGTGTGCCTGTCGTGGGCGTGCCCAAGACGATCGACAATGACCTTCAGGCAACGGCGATGACCTTCGGTTTCGACTCCGCAGTCGCCGCGGTGGTCGACGCCCTGGACCGCCTGCACACGACGGCGGACAGCCACCAGCGCGTGATGGTGGTGGAAGTGATGGGCCGCCACGCCGGCTGGATTGCCCTGTACGGTGGCATCGGTGGCGGTGCGGACATCGTGCTCCTGCCGGAAATCAAGTTCACCATGGAGAATGTGGCTGCCCACGTGAAGCGTCTCTACGCTGCCGGACACCGTTCCGTCCTCATCGTGGTGGCAGAAGGGGCCGAGATGGAAGGCGGCGGTCTCATGACCCGCGAGCAGATGGATGCCGAGAAGCGCCAGGTGAAGCTGGGCGGCATCGGCGAATACGTGGCCAAGAGCGTGGAAAAGATGACCGGGCACGAGACTCGTGACGTGCGTCTGGGCCACCTCCAGCGCGGGGGCTCTCCCACGCCTCTGGACCGTATCCTGGGCACCCGTTTCGGGGTGAAGGCGGTGCACCTCATCAAGGAGCAAAAGTATGGCCGCATGGTCAGCTACCAGAGCTACCACGTGGGTGATGTGCCCATCGAGGAGGCTGTGAACAAGCTGCGCCTCGTGCAGCCGACCAGCGAAGTCGTCCAGGCCGCCCGCGCTGTTGGCATCAGCTTTGGCGACCGCTGAGGCTAACAGCGGAGTAGATGGTTTATGGTCGATGGTTGATAGCCTGACTCTGAAGCAGTTCTGGGTGGTGGGAAGCCCCGCCCGGTAGAGGGCTCACTCTCTCGTTCGAGGGAGGCTCATTCTCAGGCCATCAGCTATCAACTCTCGACCATCAACCCTGTGTTGAGGCTGGACAGAGTCGCAAAAGCTGTCCTTGCACAGCATCGAATCCATTGGCTTCCAGGCCGGAATGCGCTAGCGTCTCGGCCACCATGGATAGAATACTGGAACTCCTTCGAGAAAACTCACGCCTCACCAACAAGGAAATCGCCAACCGTCTCGGCCTCGCCGAGGCCGATGTCGCCTTCCGCGTGGCCGAGTTGGAGAAGGCCGGTACCATTCTGGGATACCATGCGGTCATTGATCAGGAGAAGATCGGCAAGCGTGGCGTCACGGCGTTCATCGAAGTGAAGGTCACGCCCGAGAGCGGTGGCGGCTTTGATCGTTTTGCGCGGCGCGTCTCCCAGTATGAACAGGTGAGGGGCTGCTACCTCATGAGCGGTGGCTATGACCTCATTGTGGTCGTGGAAGGAGCGGATCTCTATGATGTGGCTCGTTTCGTGGCGGAAAAACTCAGCACCCTGGATGTCGTTCTTTCGACGGCGACACATTTCCAGCTCCGCACCTACAAGCATGACGGCTTCCTGCTGAATACGCCGTCCACGGAAGGTCCCCTGCCAGTTTCGCCATGAGCCTGCCCCGCCAAATGGACCTTTCCAATAAACTGTCCCGGCAGCTCAGCGGCATTCCCCGCAGCGGCATCCGCGATTTCTTCGAGCTCGTCATTGGTCGCAGTGACGTCATTTCCCTGGGTGTAGGCGAGCCTGACAAGCCCACACCCTGGCCCATCCGTGAGGCCGCGATTCGTTCCCTTGAAAAAGGTCAGACCAGCTACACGAGCAATCTCGGTCTGGAGTCCCTGCGCGTGGCCATCAGCGAGTACGTCGCCGGCCAGTTCCGCGTGACCTACGATCCGAAGACGGAAATCCTCGTGACCGTGGGTGTGAGTGAGGCGCTGGACCTTGCCTTCCGTGCGGTGCTGGATCCCGGTGATGAAGTCATCTATCACCAGCCGTGTTATGTGTCCTATGGGCCGAGCATCACCATGGCGTATGGTGTGCCCGTGCCGGTGAATACCCGCTTGGAGGATAACTTCGCCCTGCGCGCAGAGGACGTGGAAAAAGCCATCACGCCGAAGACCAAGGTCATTGCGCTGAACTTCCCCACGAATCCCACGGGCGCGATCGAGCCTCCGGAGGAACTGGAGAAGATCGCCCAGCTCTGCGTGAAGCATGACCTGCTCTGCTTCACCGATGAGATCTACAGCGAACTGCTGTATGACGGTGGCCAGCACAAGAGCATCGTGGAATTCCCCGGCATGCGTGAGCGCACCGTGCTGCTGCATGGCTTCTCCAAAGCTTTTGCCATGACGGGATGGCGTCTCGGGTACGCGTGTGCGCCTGCGGTGCTGCGTGAGGCGATGATGAAGATTCACCAGTACTGCATGCTCTGCGCTCCCATCATGAGCCAGGTGGCGGCGCTGGAAGCGCTGCATCAGGGTACGACGGTGATTGAGCCCATGCGCCAGAGCTATGAGGAGCGCCGCAACTTTGTGGTGCGCCGCCTCAATGAAATGGGCCTGAGTTGCTTCAATCCCGGTGGTGCGTTCTACGTGTTCCCGGATGTGAGCTCCACGGGACTTTCCGGCCGTGACTTCGCGCTGAAGCTTCTCGAAGAGAAAAGCGTGGCGGTGGTCCCTGGCAATGCCTTTGGTCCCACGGGTGAGAAGTGCGTGCGTTGCTGTTATGCCACGGCGCCGGATCTTCTCGTGAAGGCCATGGACGGCATGGAGGAGTTTGTGAAGTCACGAAAGGTGGCTTGATTCCGACGGCGTGCCGCGTAGCCACTTCGCAGTCCGCTGCCCGGCATGCCTCAAGTTTCTCTCCCAGCTATCAAGTCCCCGGCGGTGGCACATGTGCTGCCGCTGGCGCTTTTCATGCTGCTGAATGCGGTACCCTCAGCAGTGGGGGTGGAGAATCCTGACCTGCCATGGTGGAAGCACTCGCCCGAGCAGTGGGTCTATCCCGCGCAGACGGTGATTATTGCCGTGGTGCTGGCGCTCGGCTGGCGGCACTACCAGTTTCAGCCGTTTCGTGGCTTTGGTTTGGCTGCAGTGTTGGGTATTGTTGGGATTTGTCTGTGGTGCCTGCCGGCGCTCCTGTGGCAGAAGCTCACTGCGGCAGGACATGCGATTCCCGAGTGGGCCGAGTGGTTCGGCTTTGCGGAGCGGAAGGATGGTTTTGATCCCAGCTTTTTCCAGAGCGAATCCTTTTGGTATCCCGCAGCCCTCGTGATGCGTTTCCTCCGGCTCGTGCTCATCGTGCCGTTGGTGGAGGAGATTTTCTGGCGTGGCTTTCTCATGCGCTACCTCATCGCAGATGGGGATGACTTCCGGAAAGTTCCCTTCGGCAAACACACATGGTTCTCCTTTGCCGTGGTCACCACTGGAGTGGTGCTCGCCCACCATCCCGTGGATTATCTCGGGGCGCTCATCTGGGGCAGCCTTGTGTATTTCGTGGCCGTGAGGACGAAGAGTCTCGCGGCGTGCGTGCTCATGCATGCCGTGGCGAATCTGCTTTTGGGCATCTATGTGGTGAGCACGAAGCAGTGGGGTTTCTGGTAAGTGTTTTGCCTGTTACGGACAAGAGGGTTCGTCTTGGTGCAGAGGATGAATGAATCGTGTATGGCTGGGTTTGTGAATTGAGGTGTAATTGTCGAGAGCTATCGATTGTCACCGCCTGCCTCTCATGCCTGAGAACACGCCCCTGTCTCCACTGCCCGAAAGGGAACCCATTCAGCAATCTCCGAGAATGGGATGTAGCATTGGTATTTTTGGCTGGGCGTTCATCGGGTTGCTGTGCTTGGCCGTGCCTGTGGCATCACTCTTCCTGCTCAATAAGTTCCGGACACAGAAGTACAAGGAGTTCCACGAGGGAGCGGCGCGGCAGACGATCCAGGTCAATCTCATGATGATAAGCGCCGCGCTCAACGCCTATCGCACTGCCGCTGCAACCTATCCGACTACGGCCCAGGGGCTGGAGGCTCTCATGGAAAGGCCCACCGAGCCGCCTCTCCCCAGCCAGTGGTTTTCCGTTCTGCGGGAACTTCCCAAGGACCCGTGGAAGCAACCCTACAAGTATCGGAACCCCGCGACCAAATCGAAGAATGGGTACGACCTGTACTCGGTGGGGAGTGATGGGGTCGACGGCACGGCGGATGACGTGGGGAATTGGCAGTAGCTCCTTTTTGAGGAGAGCGGAGTCGACTCCGCATCACGCCTCGCAAGCAGGGGTGGTCGCATAATTTGAACGAACGGCTGAATTCTTATTGCAATTGCGTCTCAGGTGCTTTAGAAGCAGCTCATGACGGCAGCCTCCATTCGCCCTGAGACTCTCCACGGAGACCTGCGTGCGGACGGTTTTCGTATCCGCATCTGGCGCTTTCATGCGGGAAGGGACACGAGGCTTGAGTTTGGCATTTCCTCAGAGTCCACGGTCATGGCCTTGAGCTTCACGGGTCGACTGGTGTTTGCGAGCCAGGATGGCCAGGTGAGGATTGCTTCGGAGCAGCTTGTGGTGGCCTCCAAGGTGCGCCCTGAATCGCAATGGATTGCTTTGGAGGGAGGGCGGCATCGGGGCCTGATGGTCGAGCTGGCTCCCCACCTGATGGCGCAGCTCGGTGGCGTGGAGCGCGGGGTACGGCCGTCGCACGAAGTCGTACAGAGCGTCACCGTCAATCGTATCGGTCAGGGGGATGTGTCCCGTGTGCCCACCGTGGTGCTCAGCTTGGCACAGCAGCTCAGCACCCCTCCTGCCCACACGGCATGCCTTCCCATCTGGTTTCAGGCCAAGGTGATGGAACTCGCCTCTCTGACTCTCTTTGCCCCAGCCATCCAACCGATGAACACCTCAAACGAACCTGCCGGAAGGGAGAGCCTTGAGCGCGCTCTCTTCCTCCTCGAACGGGATCTGGAAAATCCTCCCACGCTGGAAATGCTGGCTCAGGAGGTAGGTTGCGGGCCATTCCATCTCAGCCGGCTCTTTGGGAAGCTCACGGGAAAGACCATGCCAGAGTTTCTCAGGCAAAAGCGCATGGAGCGCGCGGCCCTCATGCTCCGCACCACGCGGCAAAGCGTGAGCGAGATCGCCCTGGCAGTGGGGTACGAAAGCTTCAGCGCCTTCACTCGGGCGTTTGTGCGTGAGGTCGGTTCGACTCCGACCACCTACCGCGCCCACGGCGGAATGTTGCCAATTGCGGCACAGCAGCCAGCAACCTGAGTCAAGCAAGCCTCCCAATCTCGCTATCATTCCGCCATGCACTTGAGACGAAATCGCAATAACAGCTCGCCCGAGTCTTCCCGGCTCATGGCAGCGAAGGCGATGGGTCTCTGCACGGTTCACGCAGCGGACGGCGGACCGGAAAACTTTTTCTCAACACTCCCAAGACCAATTTCGGCACCGGGTGGTGCCGGGTGAGGGGCATCCTGCTGGCCGTGTCCATGCTGACAGCCTGAGCAACTGTTGGCACCAAAAAATGGCGCGGCTGGCGGGATGTCCAAGTCCCCCTTCCCCAGCACGGGGTGCGGCACTCGCATGCAGGCATGGAGCGTCGCAAAGGAATATGCCAATCGCGGAGCGCTGAGGAGAACGGGAGACGAGTCAGCGATTGAGAGCCATGAGTTGAAAACCGAGAAGCAACGTCAGGCGCGAATCATCTGTCAGATGTCTCCGCCGCTGCCCGTTCCGTTGATCTGATTGACTCATCCACTCACCCAAGTTGCTCATGAATTCCCGGCAAACCTCCTCATGGCCTCGCTCCAGAAGATTCGTGCTCGCACTCCCATGTCTTTCCTTCCTTGCAGTGGTGCTTTCTGCGGGTGTTGCGGCTGAGGATGCTGCGCCTTCCACGCTGCCGTCATTGCCCGAAGCGGTGACGAGTTTCGGCGGCGCCATCAGTGAGGACGGTCAACTCTTCGCGTACGGTGGTCACAAAGCAGGCACGCATGAGTGGTCGCTGGACACGACAAGCGGCAAACTGAACCGGCTCGATCTGTCCAAGCCGGGGGCTGCCTGGGAAACGCTAGGCGAGGGGCCGAAGGTGCAAAGCCCTGGTCTCGCTGTGCACGCGGGAAAGGTCTACCTCATCGGTGGCATGCAGCCGCAGAATAAGGAGGGCTCGAAGGCGGAGCTGCTTTCGCTGAATCACGCGATGATGTTTGATCCGGCGGTCAAGGAATGGAAAAAACTTCCTAACCTGCCTGCGGGTAGGTCCAGTCACGAAGTAGCGGTGCTGGATGGCAAGCTCTACGTAGCCGGTGGATGGCCGCTCGACACGCGCAAATCCGAAACGAAGCCGGATGATGCTGAGGTGGAGCGTGGCTACCACAACACCATGCTGGTGCTGGACCTTGCCAAGCCAGATGCCTGGCAAAGTGTGCCCCAGCCCTTCCAACGCCGTGCGCTCTCTGTGGTGGCGAGCCAGGGAAAAATCTACGCACTCGGTGGCATGAATGAGAAGAACGAGGTGACGGCGGATGCGGATGTGTATGACGTGAAGTCCGGCAAATGGGAAAAGCTTCCCGAGATTCCCATCGTCTCCAAGAAGACCAAGGCCTTTGCCACGGCTGCATGTGCCCTGGACGGACGGGTATTGGTGAGTCCTGCAGGTGGGAAGATCTTCGCGCTCTCACCGGACGCGAAATCCTGGATCGAAGTTGGTGAGCTCCAGACCCATCGTCTTTTCCACCACATCGAACCCTGGAAGAACAGCCGGGTCATTGCGCTCGGCGGTACCAAAGGCACCAAGCCGATCGATAGCGTGGAAATCGTCACCATCGCACCGCCGTCGACCGTGAGCGCGAAGTAGTCATTCCCTTTCTGATATCCTCTCAATCCTCACAAACTCCCGAACGTCCATGCTGCCACGCTTCCTCTCCACGCTCTCGATTCTGCTTTGCCTGACATCCGCCATCTCCGCGCATGAAGTCTGGATTGAGGAACTGGATGGCAAGCTGGTGGTGCGCTTCGCGGAGTATGGCGAAGAGTATGAGAAGTCACCGGGACACCTCGATTCGCTGACGGCACCCCAGGCGTGGACCACCGGCGAAGACGGCAAGCCCGCGCCATTCGAAGTGCAGAAGAAAGCGGATCACTTCCTCCTGGTTGGCGCGACCACGGCCAAGGGCGCGACGGCAGAGACGGGCTTTCCTGTGATGAAGCGCGGCGATGCTCCGGCTCGCAAACCGAACTTCTATGCGCGCTGGCACCATGCGGCCGCGGGTGAGGCCAAGCCTGCGATGATGTTCGACATTGTGCCGACGGCGACTCCTGGTGAGGTGCAGGTGTTTTTCCGGGGCAAGCCGATGGCCGACACGAAGGTCTTTGTCGTGCCGCCGCAGGGCAAGGAAGAAGAACTCACCACGGACAAGGATGGCAAGGCCAAGTTCACCATCGGCAAGTCCGGTAACTACCTGCTCTATTGCAAGCATCATCGCGAAGACCTTCCTGGGTTCTCGGGTGGCGTGGCCTACGAAGCGCTGAGCCACAATTGCTCCCTGCTGTGGAAGCAACCCTAAATCGATAGCACGGTGAGCGGTGAGCGGTGCGGCAGTGGGACGGTGGGAGCTTCTTTGAAGTGATGACTGTCCCTAGGCGGCGAGGCGCTTTTCAAGGTCCTTGCGTACAATGGGCGCGAGGGCCTCGATGGTGAGGAGCTTCTCCAACGTCTCGGTGGCTTCTTCATTGAGGCGATGGACTCCGAGGAGATCGCGCACCGTGACGCGCAGCGGGTGCTGCTCCACGATTTCAATGGTGTCTCCCATGGCGAGCGTGCCTTCTTGGAGCACCTTGTAGTAGAAGCCACTGTGGCCACTTTGCAGGAAGGGCTTCAGGATATCAGGGCGACCGACCTTGTGCGCGAACTTGAAGCAAGGCAATCGCTCACAGGTAACTTGGAGCAGGACATTGCCCATGCGGTGGACATCGCCGATGCAGACTTCCGTTTCGACAAGGCCGCTGGTAGTCAGGTTCTCACCGAAGGTGCCGTGTGCCAGTGATTCTGCGCCGAGGAATTTTGCCCAGTGAGGATAGTGCTCGATGGGATAAGCGTAGACCGCTTGATGTTCCCCGCCGTGAACGGTGAGATCTGCCTGTCCATCACCAGCGAGCCCCAGTTTGCGTAACTCCACCGGGCCGGTCACCGGCTCCTTGTAGATACCCGTGGGCACTGCCTTTCCGTTGATTTCGATCACGCGGGGCATGGCGACATTCACGGAGAGGATTTGCATGGGGCGAGAGTGGGAGTTGGGTGCAAGCGGACGGCACAACGTGCCGCATGATTCACGCCAACAGTACGGTTGCGGTGGGCGGATTGGTGCCGCCGATTAAAAACCATCACCGCACCGCCACATACGTACCCGTGAATCGCACACAGGTCTGTGCATTCTCGGTGACCGTGCAGGTGAGCTGGATGCGAGCTTTGCCTTTTTGGGTGAACTGTCTGTGAAAGCTCTGCATCAGAGCTGCATCAGGGCGCTCACACACCACGCGAATCAAGGGCTCCTTGACCGGATGGAGATAGGAGATGGTACTTTCCTTCACCACGACGTGAGGCTTGGAGGTGTGCGTGCCGGCTTCTTCTTCACGACTTTGCCCTTCGAGATCCAGCCAGAGCAGCGCATAGCCTGCAAGCGTGCACAGCGCGCTCAGGCTCCCTCCAAAGGCCGTGCCAAGATGGTTGTGATTGGTCTCAAGAGGGGCGGTAAGAACCAGGTGGCCCGTGTGGGCTTCGTAGGACTCAATGCCCACGCCCATCGCGCGGGTGATGGGGATCTGGGCATGGAGGTACGCTTCGGTTGTCTGGCAAAGAGCCTGCGGGTCGGTGGGCATGATTCGTGGTTGCGCACCATGGGAAGCGCTTCGCCACAGGCAAGTGGGGATGCAGGAGCATGGGGTGGTGTTGCAGGAACCACTAGTGACACTAACAGGAGGTCAAATTGGGGAGGAGTTGGGAGCTTCTCAGCGCCGCCGATCTAAAAATCACCCAATTGACCCCGCACCAGAGATGTCTAGGCTCAATCTCAGGCGGGTGCATCTTCTTGGGTAACCACCAGTTACGATAGCAATTTCATGAATCTAAGCTTCGTCACAGATACGTCGACGTTGTGCGTTTTTGATCTGGAGGCACTCAGACATCGTTTACATGATGATGCTGATTGGTGGAGCATACCTGAAGATGAAGTGGCAGAGGTTAACCTGGGAAATGTCGCTTTCCTGGGATTGGGGAAAGACGGCCGATTTGATGTGAGGCTTGTGGACGAGGTGCACAACGGCATCTGTGTTATGCTAAAATGTCCGTCTGGCAGGATGTTTATTGGTGCTGGCGAGGAGGTGACAGGCGGAGAGCTGGAACCGGAAGCAGTTCGAGGCGGTGGATTCTATCGAGTGGAACCCGGGACATATGTAGTCCACGCAGCACTCGTTGTTCCGAACCAAATCCAACTCAGCTTGTCGCGAACTGTCAATTCGCCCGTGAACAGGTTTCTCGTGCCGGTGAGCCTTATGGAAAAAAACCACATCTAGCGGACTATCCGCGGACATCTATCGGCGGCGCGAAAAGAGGGCCATACCATATTCACCCTTCACTTCGCCTTCAACTCCGCCAGCATGCTCTTTAGCTTCTCTGCGATCTTGGTGGAGGCATCCACTTCCAGATAACTGCTGCGGGCGCGCCAGGTTTCGTAGCCGCCCAGCTTGTGTTGCTCGGGCGTGGGAAGATAGCCGTTGTAGCCGTTGGCGAGAGAGACGGTGAAGTGGCGGGTGAAGGGCGTGCTCTTCTTCAGGTCGAGGCCGATCTCCACAAACGTCTCGCAGGGGATGGTGGCGATGCTGAGATCACCGATGCGATAGGCTTGCAGCTTCACAGGGACTTTGTCGGGATAGTCGGCGAGCTTCACGGTCTCACGGGCATAGATGGCCTTGCGGTCGGCCCACTGACCGTCTTTGTCCTTGGGGACGGTCTCGAGTATTTGCCTGGCTTGGGCGAGGCCCGCAGCGTCCGCTTTGCGCACGCCAAGCTGGAGCACGGTTTCCGAGGTGCCGAGCATGGTCGTGGGTGACCACTTCAGGTTGTCATAGGCGCCCATGGCGGCGTCAGCCACGCTGCGTGCGACGTTCTTGATCTGTTCACCGGGTTGGCGCTTCAGGCGGATGGGAGAGGCGAAGTTGATGTTGTTGATGTCGCCGCTGGTGCCGTTCGACATGATGCCGACAAACGCAGGCTTGCCCTGATAGCGCGTATCGGTGGCCTTGAGGCGCCCGGCCATTTCATGGGCGAACGCGGCGAAGTAGTCGGCGGAGATGGCTGGATTGCCGCCCACATAGTGGAGGCTGTAATTCGCCAACAGGGCGAGGGGGCGCTTGTCCTCGGCGGATCGCACAGCAAGGATGCCCACATCCGGATCCACGGGACCGGCGGGCACGGAGACCTTGGGATTCTGTGCGCCGGGATTCATCCAGGCACGGTCCGTCGTGACGGAGAAGGGGTTCTCATACTGCTCCTGCTCCTTCACGCGCCAGCGCCGGTTGAAGACCTGCGAGGGATCGCTGCCGAAGCCCCATGCGATTTCTGCGGGTTCCAGATTTTCATGTGCCTTGATCAAGCCCTCTGCGATGAGAGCGGGCACCGTGGCCACATAGTCCATGTCGGGGTCGCTCTGGAATGCAGGACCGAGAGCCGCGGCAGAGTGCGTATGCGTGGCGGAAATCATGATCTGGCCAGCAGGTACCCCGGTCCTTTTTGAGGCGATTTCCTTGGCCTTGTCGCAGATGTCCTGCGGGATCATGCAGGCATCTACCACACACAGGATGATTTCCACTGCACCGTCATGGATGGCCACACAGCGCGCGTGCATCGGGTCCGTGATCGCTTGTGCAAATCCTCCCTTCATGCTGCCATTCACCGCAGAGGGAAATTTGGTGGGGGAGATGTCCTGGGCATAGGCGCCTGCGCGGAGAGTCCCCGCAGCATAAATAGCAGACGGCATCAGGATGCACGTAGCGAGCAACACAGGGAGCAGGAGAAAAGACCAGCGTGTCATGCGTGCTGGTACGCGGTCCGTTTCCGCCTTCTTTGCCTTGCATCACAAACCGAGGGAACGTGGCCACATTCGGCACATGCAGGGCTCTATGCGGCTGGCACGTGCAGAACATGGCGGAGTCCCTGCTCCACACGTGTTCATGTTTCTCAGGAGAACACCACCGTCTTGTTCCGGTACACCAGCAGACGATTCATCACATGCCACCAGAGGGCCTTGGCGAGCACGGTCTTTTCCAGGTCCTTTCCAAGGCGCACCAGATCCGCCACGCTGTCTTCATGAGACACGCGCATCACGTCCTGATGGATGATGGGGCCCTGATCGAGGTCCTCGGTCACGTAGTGACTGGTGGCGCCGATAATCTTCACCCCGCGCTCGTAGGCCTGATGATAGGGCTTCGCTCCCACGAAGGCGGGCAGGAAGGAGTGGTGGATATTCAGGATGGCGTCCGGGAATTCACGGATGAGCGCCGGGCTCACAATCTGCATGTAGCGAGCGAGCACCACGGTATCGATCCCGTGCTCGCGAAGCAGGGCGATTTGAGCTTCTTCCTGCGCGGCCTTGTTTGCCGGCGTGATGGGGAAGTGGTGGAAGGGAATGCCGAAGCGTTCCGCCGCAGGGCGCAGTACTTCGTGATTGCTGACCACCACGGGAATCTCCACCGGCAGCTCACCAGCTTCATGACGTGAGAGCAGATCGTACAGGCAATGGCTTTCCTTCGAGACGAAGAGGGCGAGCCGCTTCCGCTGGCTGGCGAAGTGCAGCTTCCACCACATCTGGTGGCGGCGACCCAGGATGGAGAATCGCGAGTCGATCTCCTCCTTCTCCAGATGGAACTTCTCCAAGGACCACTCCACGCGCATGAAGAAGAGATTGCCCAGAGGATCGATGTGCTGCTCGAGATCGAGGATGTTCCCGCCGTGGGAGAAGATGAACCCGGTCACATCATGGACCAGTCCAGGCTGGTCCGGGCAATGAATGAGCAGGGTGGCGGTGTCTGAAGTGGGCATTGCTCCAAGTTTCGACAGATTTCGGGTGTCGGCAACCTTTCGCCCACGGGTGTGGTCCGATGTTACCCGGGCGGAAGCATGGATGGTCCATCCTTGCACCACATTCCCAGAGACCGAAGTTGCAACCTGATGACCGTCGCATCTTTGGCTTCGAGCTTCACTTCGTGACCCTCGCCCTCACGCTGACAGAGGACTCGAAGGACGAGGTCACAGGATGGTGGCTCATCGCCATTGACCTGAAGACCGATGAGGTGCGTTTCATCACCCCGCTGTACTTTGAGCAGTGGTGGGTGGAGCCTCATCGGGCCGTTCCAGCTCTCAGGCGAACTCACATTCCAGCCGTTCTGGGACAAGAGCTGTGCGGTGACCTGAACGGCCGGAGGCGCGCCATTCCAGGAATCGCCCGCCCGTAGCGCGCTGAACATGTCTTCCAGCAGGTAGTCCGAGTCGCCCGGTCGATCGGCCCATGGTGTGCCTTCGTATGGCAGGGGCTGCTTCAATTGCACCTCCAGAAAGGCACTGCCTACGACGAGAGCTCCCTCCCGGGGCACGTATCCCGAGGTGGCATGATCCATGACCATGAACCGGAGTTTGAGTGGTGGCAGGTTGCTCCTGGACTCGTCGCTTTCGACGGTGCCCTCAAACATCCATCCCTTATCGCCGAAGAACTCGATGGCACGCAGGTTTTCCACCTTGGTCACAAAGGTGTACCAGAGGGGCTCCTCGGAAGGCTGGAACGAGCGAAGATTTTCGTTGGAAATGGTGACCCTGGAGAGGTCGGCCGGGGCGACGTCTGGCTCCTTCTCCTTCCGCATAGCGCGCTGTATTTCCAGAAGTGGCCCCTGAGTGATCTCGAAACTCGATTCCATGGGGGACAGGTCTGAGACCAGCGCCCCGAGGTCGGCCAGATAGTGTCCGCCTGGGCGGAGCAGTGGCTGGTGGTCCGCGTAGTCGGGGTCAAATGCCTCGAGCTGTGTCCCGCGTTGCGTCAGCATATGAAGAGCCCCAGCGCAGGCGAGATCCTCATCCTCCAAGGTGTCCAGCAGTTCCACTTCCGCAGGTTCGCCATCTACGAGTATGGGATAGGCGGCTTGCATGAGAAGGCCCTCCGACTTCGAGCGCTCGATGAGGATCGCAATGCCCACGCCATCCTGGCTTACGCTGGCGGACTGAAATTGCTCTGAAGGGGTCTCCCTGAGCGGGCTGCCCCATCCCTGCCAGACCGAGGTGGGAAAGGCCTTCAGGAAGCTGTCGAAATCCGCCAGGGCTTCATAGCGGTCATCACCCAGGAGCAAACGGAGCGTCCAGTGCATGAGTCAGAGTTTTGCGATGCGCATGCTCATTCGCCACCAAGGTTCCTAAACTCAAGGGAAATCGTAAAGCGATGGGCAGATCCACTTCATGAGAGAAGTGGTGCTCGGGAAGGGACTCGAACCCTTAAGCCTTTCGGCACAAGATCCTTAGTCTTGCGCGTATACCAATTCCGCCACCCGAGCGGGAGGGGACCGAGAGTATGCGTAGTCTCGCGACGTGTGCAAGCAGTTTGAGCACTTTCGCTGACAATAAAATGGTCCGGCCCTTTCCAAGGGACGGACCAAATGGTGTCAGGGTGAGACCGATCCAGAGGGCGGCTATCGGGGATCCCGGCCAGTGGCTTCCACGTACTGCTGTTTCACGCTGTCGTAGCGTTCCTGCCAGCGCACGATGTCCCGCTGGAGTTCCATGTTCTGGCGCTCCAGCCACAGGGTGCGGCTGCGGGTGGCGCCGCCGCCTTCCGCCGTGCTTTCCTCCCCATAGCCCACGCCGGACTCGAGTGTGCCACGCACACGGTGGGGACTGGCCTTGAAGAAGGGCATCTCGCTGATGCGGCTGCGGTTGCCGTCCGCGGTATTGATCACGGTCACATGGTCATCGATTTCACCGGTGGCCAGGAACTCCTGAAGAGTGCCGACGCTCGTGGGTCCGTAGAGAAAATTGTCCGGCATCTCAATCAGCCAGTCCATCTGCAGTTCGGCCACCATGGGCGCGCGCCGCCAGGTGACCTTCTCGTCATTGCTCACACGATCCAGCGGGGAAATTTTGGCACCTGCGGCCCAAATCCGGAGCTGTTCCAATGGAGCCGGACCAAAAACTTCATTGTCCGTGACCTTGAGGAGATACCACGAATTGTCGCTCATGTTCAGGATTCTAGCGGGATGGACGGGCCGCTTCCAAGAAAAAAGCACGGACGGGGGAGGATTCGTCGTTTTGATGTTGGTTTGCTTGCGTGCACTTGCTTATCTTGAATCTATGGAGTTACCGATGCCGAAGAATCTGCTTCCACCCCTTTTGCGCCTCAGTTTTGCCCTGACCTGCGGCCTGGTGCTGCCCATGTGCCAGTCCACCTCGACCACAACGGGGGATGCTTCCGCCGCGGCTCCACACGCGGGACCGCTCACCGGGGCAGAAATTGCGGACAAGCAGGAGGGTGTGGATGTGGGCAAGCTCCTTTCCATGACGTACGACGAGGCGAAGAAGGTGAGCCCGAACAGCCTTGCCGTGCCGCCCTTTTACAAGCTGACCGCGGATGAGATTACGGTGCTGCGGACCAATGCCAAGGGGCAGCCGGAGCGTGTGCGCGCCAAGGGGAAGGTGTTTGTGCAGATCGATTTCCGTGAGAAGCTGGTGGCGCTGGCCCAGGAGGCCTACATCGAGTCCGATGGCGAAGTGATCCTTCGTGGCCGCCCGCTCCTGAAGCGGGGCCGCAGCGTGGTGGAAGGCCTGAGCGAAACGACGGTGTATTACATCAAAGGAACCCGTCTCCAGGTGATTGGAAAGCATCGTCTGGCCAAGCAGGAGGGCGGCATCGAGAGCCCCCATGGCGGTACCATCCGGCCCAGCTTTGACGTGCAGCCCACGTGGCGTCGCGCGTGGAAGGATGGCCCGAACCCACTCCTCCCTGCGTTGACTCCTTCCGTGGTGCCAGCCGAAATGCGTGCCAGCCCCCTGCTGCCACCGGTGCAGAACTCCAGTGATCTGCCGAAGCTCCTCGTGCCGGATGATGATCCGCCGATCCCTTCGACAAACGGAGCGAAGCCGCTGCCCGTGCCGCCGCCGCCACAATAAGGGGCGGCCAGCCCTCCCTGCGGGACCATTCACGGCGGCCTCACGTCATTTCTGTGAGGCTCGCCAGGCTGCGATGCGTTGAATTCCAGTGTCGATCTCTGCTTGGGCTCTCACCGTGAGGTCAGCCAGGGCAGATAAAGTTGTCGGATGGCACTGACGACCGTGACCCTTCAGGGTCTCACTGGTGCATGCTATCTTGGGGCTTGCTCGTCTCGGAAAGCTGCGCGTTGAGCGCACGCTCATCCCTCTGCTGTGCCAGAGTGATGAAGTACTGCTTCTTTACCGCGGGATCTTTCTCATGTGGCGACACACATGGCTGTAAGCGCCATCCTGCTGATGGATGAAAAGACTGGATTCACAGTGAGAACACGTCCCAAAGACGGGCTTCTTTGGATCGCGACCAACTAAAGGGGCGCAACTGGGGGTGGATGCTCCTGCGACATGAAGTGGGAGAAGGATGGCAAATCGTGCGTGAATGCATGCGCTCTCACGAATGACGGGCAAAAGCGGGAATGAATCAGGCTCGACCTTACCGAAGCCCGGTCCGGCGCGGAGATTGCTCGACAGAAACATCGACATTGATGTCAGAAATGAGAATTTAACAAATCCTGAAAAAATTGCTTCCCTGAAAGGACTGGAGCTGTTAAATGCTAGTCATTGTTAACTTTTTACACCGCATGTCAGCCCTTGCAGTTGAGAACTATCGCTCGCGCACCGGGACCCCGGCGGAACCCACGGCCGATCCAGTAAGGGCGGCCCACATGGCCAACTCCTTCCTAAGGACCGCATTGGACCAGGCGAGCGAGGGGATCATGATTGTGGCACCCGGACTCCAGCATAACCTCGGCCCCCGCATCCTGCTGCACAACACGCGGATGGCGGCGCTGGTGGGAGCGGAGCCCCGCACGGGACTGTGTGATCGATTCATCACCCAACTCGCTGCGACTGAGGAGGAGGCGACTGATCTGCTGCGTGTGCTGCGCGCGACCGTGAAGCAGGGTGGCGCCGCCCAGTGGGAAGGCGGACTGAGGACACTTTTCGGCGGCAAGGTGGTGCGCTGCATCTGGCGCATCCGTGCGGTGATGGATGAGCATGGCCGTGTGTACAACTACACGCTCTCCGTGACCCAAGCTCCGGCACCATCGGCTGTGGAGCGCAATGGTTATGCACTGGAGGGCGTCATGAGCGACTCCCGCCGTCTGCGCAATGACAATCTCGCCACCATGGCGGTGGGCGTGTTTCACGACCTGAACAACCTGCTCGGCATCATGATGACGAACCTCTCTGAGGCGGCCATGATCACGCCGCCGCAGGGGCAGGTGAGTTCGCATGTGGACGAGGCTCTCGCCGCGGCACGGCAGGCCTGCGATTTCGTGAAGGAGACGATGCGCATGGCCAAGGACATGCCGGAAAATCGTTCTGCCTCGGACGTGGCCCAGATCATCCGCATGACCGCCCGCATCACGCAGAGCGGCAGCGGGGTGAATCTGCACATGAGCCTGCCCAAGGACCTGTGGTGGGCGGTGGTGGATGCCCCGCGCATCTCGCAAGTGCTGCAGAACCTGATCCTGAACGGCATTCAGGCCATGAATAATCATGGTCATATGGACGTGCTCGCGCGGAACATTGTGGCGCCTCAGGGGCACCATTCGCTGCGTCCGGGCCCTTATGTGGAAATCCTGGTCCGCGACCGCGGCTGCGGCATGGACCCGGCAGATGCCGCCCGCGCGCTGAACGAATCCTTCACCCGCAAGCCGAATGGCAACGGTGTGGGCCTGACCACTTGCAAGCACATCATCACGGAGCACGGCGGGCAGATCGCGGTGTCCTCCATGAAGAACGTGGGTACGGAAGTCATGTTCTGGCTGCCGGCCACCCAGCCTCTGCAGGGCAAGGACGCCGCACCTGTCGCTCCGCCACGCCTCAAGTCTGGTCTCGGTACCATCCTGGTCGTGGATGACGAGGAGCGTCTGCGCAAGGTGGTGCATGCCGTGCTGAAACGCTGCGGCTATCGTGTCTTTGAAGCCTCCAGTGGTGAAGAGGCTGTGCAAGCCTACCGGCAGCTCATGCGCCAGAATGATGATGTGGACATCGTCATCATGGATCTCACCCTGAAGGGTACCCTCACGGGGGAGAAGGCCATGATGGAAATCTGCGCCATGGATCCCTCTGCGAAGGTCATCGCCTCCAGTGGTGGCATGCTGGAAGAGTCCCGTGAGGGCTTCCTCTCACAAGGTTTCTGTGATGTCCTTCCCAAGCCCTATCTGGCAGCCGATGTCTCGAACGTGGTGCATCAGGTCCTGATGAAAGACATCAAGGGCGAACACTCTGGACGGGCAGCCTGAGGATCAAGGGCAGTCATCGTTTTCGCAAGGTGGGCGAATAGTCCCCCAGCGGGGTGGCCGTCCACCATTCGCCTGTCTTTTGGCGAGTTTCCGCATCCGTGAACTGGTAGCGGTAGAACTTTGCCCGGACCGCATGGATGGACTCGATGGGAAAGGGAGGCGGCTCCATGAGGGAGTAGATCCTCTCGTCATGCCGTAAAAGCGCTTCCAGATACCTGCCGAACCACGCCATCTGCGGATTCTGCAGGTCTCGCTGGGGGATGAAGCCGGGGTAGAATGCGGCGAACCACATCTGCCAGTCCAACCGCGGCTGATGCGGAGCGACGAAGGGTGGCGCCCGATCCAGCAGTCTAGGCTTCCACTTGAACTCCAAGGGCTGGAAGTAGGCGCCGTCGTCGCTGACCTCGATGATGATCTCATTCCGCTCCGTGGTCATGACCCGGAAGAGGCCGTAGCTATTGATGGTGCGGAAGGGGGCAAGGTACTCGGTGCAGTCTGAGAGTGTGCTGAAGAGCGCACCGGTCTTCGGAATGTTTTCGCGAACGGCCACGGCGATGCTGAATAGCAACATCAGTGATACGACGGCACCTTGCCCCACAAGCATCCACGTGGGAGGTGCTGCTGGTGGCGTTTCCGTCCAGCGGAGCCACCGCTTCAGGAATGCCGGCCAGCAGGTGTCGTCGAGGACCGAGAATGAGAGGAGGATCGTGAGCCAGTTGAAGAAGGTGTAGTTGCCCGTCAAAAGGACGACAAACATCAGCCCGGTGAAGGAGAAGGCGACCACGAGATTCAGTGTGCGTATCGTCTGTACCCAAGCCGGGGCCAGCAGGCGCCAAACCCATGCGACTACGATGAGGAACGGTACTACAAGCTCCACGACAAACATAAGAACGCAGGAGGCCTTGTGGAACCAGAGCGGGAAGTGATGGACGTGCCAGGCAACCCAGGTGGGGATGGGCTGTGACTCGTAGTGATAGGACAGGGCGGTGAGGTTGTGCCAGTTGGGATCGCCTGCAGTGATCTTCGTGAGGCCGGAGAGGAACATCAATTTCAGTATCAGCGCCTGCGGGAGAAGCATCGTCACTCGCGACGGAGACGGCGTCTTGTCATGAATGCGCCCGATGTAGAGCCGCCATGGCGAGATGAGGGCGGCGATGAATCCGGCCTCCAGCAGCAGGGTGTCCCACTGGAAGCTTAGGAAGACATCACCGGTGGTGCAGATGGAGAGGTAGGCAAACCACAGGGCAAGCAGCAGCGGCCCCTGCAGCACACCTGCCATCACCAACACCGCCGCTGCACAGGCACCCCAGCACAGCCACTGGGCAATCGCATCGCTGTAGCCCAGCCAATACGCTGTGGGCACCTTTGCCCACGGAGTGAAGTCATTGATCTCCGCCGCCTGAAGGACCCGCTCCAGAAACTTCGGCACGGGCATCAGCCCCTGATCGCCGGTCAGCGCGTCCATTTGCGACGACCACGAGATGAATGCGATCAAATAGATCGCTCCGAGCGCGCGGGGGAAGAGCCAGCCAAAGACACGGTACGTGGGAGATGCCATGCGTGCCCGAATCTCTCAGGTCCGGTGCACTCTGTCACGCATCACATCCTGCAAGATAGAAGAACAGAGAAGAGCCAACTACTCCACCTCTGGTGGCACTGCGCCATAGGTCCACGCACGACCGAAACGCCCAATCTTCGGAGGCTCCGGCATGGGGTCGGGTTTCAGTTGCTTCGAAAGCTCGATGCCAGCATCTGCCATCTGGGTGCCGGCGGTGACCTCGAGATTGCTGTAGTAGGTGAGACGCGTCTCATAGCCGCCGCCATTGGGTCCGAAGGCTTCCTCCGTGGGCACATACCCGGTGCATCCATTGGCCAGTTCCGTGGGGAAGGTCATGGGGAAGCCGCTGTCCTTTTTGATGCGCAGGCCGTTCGCCACGAAATACTCCGCGGGATTGCTCACGCATACGACCGGCCCGACCTGGATGGCCTGCACTTCCACCTCACAGGTTGGTTCTTTTTTTACCAGTGCATCGAGCATCACGATTTCCTTCGCGAACATCCAGTCCGTGGTGTCGCCGGCGGGTTTGGGCTGGGTTACGATTTCCATGCTTTTCTTGACTCGTTCCGCAGAAGGAATGCGGCGCTTGATGGGGAAGACCTTTTGCTTCGCATCGAGCGTGGCTTCCGTAGTCTTCGGCATGGAGAGGATGACCTTCACGGCTTCCGCGCCTACGCGTCCACCCACGAGCCTGGACCACTCCTCGGGACCGGGACGTTGATACTGGCTCATGTTGTCCACCTGGGTGATGTCTCCGCAGGCTCCCTGGAGGAAGACCACGGGCGTGCGGGTCTGGAAGGCTCCCTGAATGGTCTGCTCCAGATACTGGATCCAGTTTGCCGAGATGCCGCCGGGGCTGGTGGTGGCATGGCAGGCAAAGTTCACCACACATCCGAGCATGGCCCCGGTATTGATATCCCACGCGGCAATCACACCCACTTCGGGATCGATGGGACCGGCGTAGTCCACGATGTCGGGATTGCCTGGTCCGGGGTGACTGTAGGCGAGGCCATTCTTCATCTTCATGCGCCGGTTGAAGGACACCTTGTCCTCATGTCCCCTGCCGAAGCCGAGGCTGGCAGGTTGCTTCGTCTTGTCCGCCCACACCACGGCGTCCACGATGGCCTTCGTCACGGTGAGGAGGAATCCAGCGTCTGCCATGGAGGATTCTTCATAACCAAGCTTCTGCACGAAGGGGGTGGCATGGTCGAGTTCGCCGGGTTGAATCATGCCCACAGGACCCGAGGAGTGGGAATGGGAGGCACCGACCATGACGCAATCCGGGGTGATGCCACATTGCTTTGCGATCTGTTCGCGCGCATCCAGCACCACCTTGCGCGGGATGATCAGAGTATCTGTGCCCACAAGAGCCACGCGCTTCTTGCCGTCATCGAAGACAGCGGCGCGGACCTTGCAGGGATCGTGGAAGGTGCGGTGATAAGACTTCCCGTAGCCGCCCGGTTGTTCCATGCCGATGGCGGGCGTGATGTCGCGTTCTGCGAACCCTGCTTTGACTTTTGAAGTGGGAGCTGGCGCTGCGGGAGGGGCAGCATGCAAGGCACTGGCGCAGAGGGTCGCGAAGACAAGGCAGCGTAAGATGGACATGGTGGAACGTCGGGTGAAGTTGGGCTGGATAGCAAAAGGGCGCACGGCACAGCACCTTGCGTACTATTGAGGAGAACTTGCATACATTTGTTGCCCGACCCACGCAGCATCCAGAGGCTGAGAGGCGTGCGATTCCCGGGTGTCAGGCCCTGCACCTGGCGCAAACCTCCGCTGCATACATGCCATGCGTGCCATCTGGAAAGGCTCCATCAGTTTCGGGTTGGTGAACATCCCCGTTGCCCTCTATCCGGCTACTCACACGGAGGATTTGAAGTTCCGACTTCTGCGCTCCAAGGATCTGAGTCCGGTGAACTACAAGCGCGTAGCGGAGGCGGATGGCAAGGAAGTGCCCTGGGATCAGATTGTGAAGGGGTATGAGTACGAAAAGGGGAAGTTCGTGGTCATCAAGGAGGAGGACTTCAAACGCGTGGATATCGAGGCCACGCAGACCGTGGACATCCTCAACTTCGTGGAACTGGAGGAGGTGAATCCCGTCTACTTCCACAAGCCGTACTACATGGAGCCGCAGAAGGGCGGCGATCGCGCTTATATTTTGCTGCGTGAAGCGCTGGAGAGCACGGGCAAGATTGGCATCGCCAAAGTGGTCATCAAAACCCGGCAACACCTGGCCGCGCTCAAGCCGCAGGGGGACGGACTCATGCTGGAGTTGATGCACTTTGCGGCAGAGTTGCGCGACGTGGAGGAGTTCCGTCATCCGCGCGAGTCCAAGATCGCCAAGAAGGAGTTGGACATGGCTAAGGCCTTGATCTCATCCATGACGGAGAAATGGGAACCGGAAGCTTACAAGGATGACTACAGGGAGGCTCTGGAGGATATGATTGAGGAGAAGGTGAAACATCCGGACAAGGCACCGCCAAAGAAGGCGGCGAAGAAGCGTCCCAGCAATGTCATCGACCTTGTGGCAGTGTTGCAAGAGAGCATGCGGGAAGGCTCCAAGGCGAAGAAGAAGACCGCAAAAGCCGCCTCGCCTTCGAAGAAGAAACCTGCGGCGAAGAAACGGACGAAGACCCGCAAGGCTGCCTAGGCAGTGCGCATGGCAAGGAGTCATCACCATGGCCTCGCTCAAGGAATACAAGCGCAAGCGCAACTTCGCGATCACTACCGAGCCGGAGGGACGGGTGGAAAAGTCGAAGCGGAAGCAACCGCGGTTTGTCATCCAGAAGCATGATGCCACCCGGCTGCACTATGATTTCCGTTTGGAAATGGGCGGCACCTTGATCTCATGGGCTGTACCAAAAGGGCTGCCGATGGTGAAAGGAGAGAAGCACCTCGCAGTGAAGGTGGAGGATCATCCCATTTCGTACATCGACTTCGAAGGAACCATTCCGCAGGGGCAGTATGGTGGCGGCACCGTGCAGGTGTGGGATCGTGGAACATATGAACCTCTGAGCAAGACTCCCAAGAAAGAACTGGATGGAGGCAAGCTTCACGTGATGCTGAAGGGCAAGAAGCTCAATGGCGAGTGGTACCTGGTGCGGCTGAAGAGTGAGGAGAATCAGTGGCTTATCATCAAGGGAGGTGAGGATCACAAGAATCTCTCCAAGAAAGTGCATGCCCAATCGGCGCTCTCGGGCAAGACCATGGCGCAGCTCGCGAAAAGTGACCACGTCTGGCAGTCGAAAGCCAGGGGGCCGCATTCAGGCAACGGGCATGGCTCATTGAAGGAACGACTGGCGGAAGCCCGGGAGTCGGTCAGGACGCCGAGGAAGGTGGCACGCGCGAACTCCACATCAAAGACTCCAAAGAAGAAGCCGGCCTTGAAGGCCAAATTTCTCGAACCGATGAAGGCACGCATCGAAGATAAAGTGCCGCCGGGTGATTGGATCTATGAAATCAAGTTCGATGGTTTCCGCGCGGTCACCTACAAGAAGGGAAAGGCCGTGCATCTCCTTTCCCGGACCAACCATGACCTGGCGGCGAAGTTTCCGGATGTCGTGGAGGCGATGGAAGGCATAGACGCCCAGAATGCGATTGTTGACGGCGAAATTGTCGCGCTCGACAAAGCGGGACGGTCTTCCTTTCAGCTTCTTCAGGCTTATGAGCTCGGCCAGGAGCGGCCGCCGCTCTGCTACTATGTCTTTGATATTCTCGCCCTGAATGGCAAGAGCACACGCGACCTTCCGCTGGAAGAGAGGCGTGAAAAACTCAAGGCCATCCTGCCGGAGTTCTCGGACATCATCCGCTTTTCCGCTTCCATCGGGACGGAGGCTGAGAAGCTGCTGAAAAAAGCCGGCGCCCTCGGACTGGAGGGTCTGATCGGGAAACGCAAGGGCTCACGCTACGAGGTCGGCCAGCGCAGCGGCGCGTGGATCAAGCTGAAGATCGTCCGGGAACAGGAGTTTGTGATCGGTGGCTACACACCGCCGGGTGGCACCCGGCAGCACATCGGTGCGTTGCTGGTGGGGGTGTATCAAAAGGGGAAGCTGGTGTACTCCGGTAAAGTCGGTACGGGCTACACCGGCGCGGTGCTGAAGGACCTGCATGCACGATTCAAGAAGGTCACGGCGAAGACCTGTCCCTTCACAGACCTTCCGGAGGAGCGTGAGGGAAGATATGGTCAGGGCATTACCGCGAGTGTGATGAAGAAGTGCCACTGGGTGAAGCCGGTGCTGGTGTGTCAGGTGAAATTCTCCGAGTGGACCCGGGACAACCGGTTGCGCCAGCCTGTGTACCTGGGCCTGCGTGAAGACAAGAAGGCAAAGGATGTCATTCGCGAATCCGCCAGCAAACTCTCATGAGCGACAGGAAGAAGACTACGCTGAAAATAGGCAAGCGCGAGGTGGCCGTGTCCAACCTCGATAAGGTCTTCTATCCCGAGACGGGATTCACGAAGGGACAGGTCATCGACTACTACGCACGCATCGCTCCCGTGCTGGTGCCTCATGTCAAAGGTCGGCCTGTCTCGCTGAAGCGCTATCCCGACGGGGTGAATGGCATGTTCTTCTATGAGAAGCAATGTCCCTCACATGCTCCTGATTGGATCAAGAAGAAGACGGTCAAGGTGGCCAAGGACAACGGCGAGTACATTGACTACTGCGTATTTGATGAACTCCCAGCCCTGGTGTGGGCGGCGAACATCGCGAACTTGGAGCTGCATACTTTCCAGCATCGGCGTGGAGCGTTGCAACGACCGACTGCCCTGGTGTTTGACCTCGATCCCGGTCCGCCCGCCGACGTCGTGCAGTGCTGTCAGGTGGCGCTCTGGTTGCGAAAGATGTTTGCCGCGCTGGATCTGGAGTGTTTCCCGAAGACTTCAGGGTCCAAGGGGATGCAACTGGTGGTGCCGCTGAATACAGCCACCAACTATGACAAAACGAAGGCCTTTGCGCATCAAGTGGCGGATACACTGGCAGCAGAGCATCCTGAGATGGTGGTTTCTGACATGAAGAAAAGTCTGCGCAAAGGGAAGGTCTTCATCGACTGGAGCCAGAATGATGACAAGAAGACCACGGTAAGTGTCTACTCCCTGCGTGCAAAAGAGGTGCCCTCCGTGTCTACGCCACTGAAGTGGAGCGAGGTGGAGTCCGCCTGGAAAAACCGGGCGAAAGGGAAGAAGGGGAAAGTGCTCGTATTCGAAGCAGACGAGGTGCTGAAACGTGTGAAGAAGTTTGGCGATCTTTTTGAACCGGTGTTGACGATGAAGCAGAAGCTGCCGAAGATCGGGTGAGCATCCATTACCTGCCCTTCGCCATCTTGAATCGTTTCAGGGTGCGTTCACGTTCTTGGCTGTGATCCACAATAGGCAGGGGATATCCTTTCGCCAGCGGGGTATCGCAGGGCTGGAATAACTTCTCCGCCGCCACATCCTTCAGCTCGGGCACCCACTGCTTGATGTACTCACCCTCGGGATCGTAGCGCTTCGTCTGCGTCCAGGGATTCTGGATGCGGAAATAGGGGGCCGCATCCGCGCCGGTCCCTGCGCTCCATTGCCAGCCGCCGTTGTTGCTGGCGATCTCGCCGTCCACGAGCTGCTGCATGAACCAGCTCTCACCGAGCCTCCAGTGCACATGCAGGTCCTTGGTGAGGAACATGGACACGATCATGCGCACGCGGTTGTGCATCCAGCCGGTGGCCAGGAGCTGACGCATGCCAGCATCCACGATCGGGAAGCCGGTACGGCCTTCCTTCCAAGCCTCGTAGTGCGCGTCATCGCCGTCCCATGGGACGCTGCGGAACTCTGGATTGAACTCCATCTCCAGCACCTCCGGCCAGTGATGCAGCACCGTCATGTAAAACTCCCGCCACGCCAGCTCCTTCACGTAGGCCTCGATGCTGGCCTTCGTGGATGCTTTGGCTGTCGCTGCCGCCTTCTGGCACCGCTGGTACAATTCACGAATGCCGATGAGGCCGTAACGGAGATCCGGACTCAAGCAGGAAGAATGGTGGCCCGCGGGAGTATTGCGCATGTCTGCATAGGCTGCGAGCCTGCCCGAAGAGATGAAGGCTTTCATGCGATCCCGTGCTGTGCGTTCGCCGGGAGGTGGGGTGGCGGCGGTGCATTCGGGCAGGCTCCAGTGGCGCACTGTGGGGAGCTTGAGACTCACCAGCTTGGGCAGAGTTATTCCCAGCGACTTCACTGCGGGCACCGGCTCCGGTTTCGGTAGCGACAGCCAGTTCTTGGAATAAGGGGTGTAGACCCGGTAGGGTTTGCCTTCGCCATTGAGCACCTCCTCCGGGCCATGAAGGGTGACATCCTTGAAGGTAAGAAACTCTACGCCGTGTTTCTGGCACATAGCGGCCACTTTCCCTTCCACCTCACGACCAAAAGGGTCAGGATCGCGGTTGGTGTAGACAGCGCTGGCTCCGGTCTCATGCACCAGCCTTTCCAGTTCGCTGACGGCGTCGCCTGCTCGCAGGAGCAATTGTGACCCAATGGCCTCCAAGTTCTTCGCCAGGGACTCCAGATTCCCGCAGAGGAAATGCTGACGGTTCGGTCCGGTCCAGTCGTGCTGGCGTTTCCAGGTGCTCAGAATGTAAGCGGGTACTACCTGGTCAGAGCCCTTGGAGGCATGATGCAGTGCGGTGTTGTCCGTGAGACGGAGGTCACGGCGAAACCAGTGAATGCTGACCCGGGGCATGCCGCACCTATACGAGCCACGGTCGCAGGAGGGCGAAAAAAATGGAAATGTTTACCCGTTGCCCAAATGCCCGAAGACGGGGATAGTTCCGGCCCCCATTTCACATCATTTCATGTCGCGCACTTGGAAGCTCCCACTTCTCGGCCTGCTGGCGGCCGTTGTCGGCCTGCTGGCGCTGGCTGCATGCAAGGATGAGAAAGAGAAGAAGACCGGCTCGGATGGCGAGGAGGTGGTCGAGATCCCCCTGGACCTCGATGAGCAACTCATCAAGAAGACCATCTCCCGTCTTGGGACGGGGTTCATGGTTTGGGAGCGCCTTCGCAATGATCGCTGGGAGATCTGGGTGAAGAAGCTCAGCGGAGGCAAGGAGACCCGCATCATCCCGGCGGAGGAAGGGCGCGATCACGCATGCCCCAAGATCTCTCCGGATGGCCGAATGCTCGCCTACATGAGCTACCCCAAGGGGAAGACGGGCTACCCGGGGCACGCCAGGAAACCGGGCACCCTGTGGCTCATGAACCTCGTCAGCAGGAAGCGGCGGGTCATTTCCCAGGAAGCCAGAAGCTATGCAGAGCACCGTGCCGTGACGTGGCTGGATGCGAACCGCCTGTGCTACATCGATGGCGAAGGCTATTCGACGGAATACGACGTGAAGACGGGCAAGACCAAGCGCCTTGTGAAACTGGCCCATGAGACTTTTGGTTATCTCGTCAGCCCGGACATGAAGCATGCCACCAGTGGCACGCCTGAATTTGCCATTTACGACCAACAGCAACAACTGGTGCGCAACCAACAGCGCATGGGCGGCTGCCAGCCCTACTTCACCCAGGATGGCCAGTGGGGGTACTGGATGGGTGGCGCGGGCGGCCCCATCAACAAGATGCGGCTGGCCACCCGTGAGATAGGTCAGGTATTGCAACGCGATGATACGCGGCTGCACGGGAAGCGGAATTATGTCTACTTCCCCATGGTGTCGCCGTGCCAGAGGCTCATGGCCTTTGCAGCGTCTCCCGACAAGCACGATCACTTTGAGGCGGACTACGATATCTATCTCGCGCACGTCCATCCCCAGCAGCTCTATATTATCGGAAACCCGGTTCGTTATACGAAGTTCAAGGGAGTGGACCGTTATCCCGATGTGTTCCGGCGCGAGTTGCCCCTTGGCTCACACTACATCGAGGGGAAGACGGAGATGAAGTTCACCATTCCCGCAGAGCACGCCTCCGGAGAATGGCAGTGGCATATCACGGGGCGGTTCACCGCCACTGGCACCTCTGTCACGCGCACTTTCGAGCATCCCGGTGAATATTGGGTGGAAGCGAAGCAGGGGGGCAAGAAGCTCCGGGGCTATGTGAATGTACGCGAGGCCACCGCACCCCAGGTGGATGGTGTACGTCGCGAAGGCAAGGACGGCATCATCGTCGACTTCGATGAGCCGGTGCTTGCCGATGGCGCCTCTGTCACCGTCGCTGGTGGGCAGGCCGTGCCGGGATGGCAATTGATCAATGACGGCTATGCCGTTTCCCTGAAACTTCCGCCGGGCACGCCAGAGACTGCCGTCTTTGAACTGGATGGCTTCCGGGATATGGCCCAGCAGCCCAACCGCATGGTAAAGGCCAAGGTCAATGTGCCCTCCGTCGCATGGCCCGCATCGGATGAAGGGATGGTCTTCGTCTGGGAGAATGTGAAAGGACGCACCTCACTGCCCAACGGCATGCCTTGCGAGGTGTCCCCCCAGGGCCTTGCCTTCTGGTCCGACCACGGAGCCATGAAGCTCAGGGGTGGATGGTTTGATGCGCCCAAGGCTGGGGAGTTGGTGTCTGCCTCCTGCGTGAAGAGCAATGAGGTGACAGTGGAGATGATTATCACTCCGCAGCCAGCGCCCTTCGACAAGGAACTGCACCCCATCCTGACGCTGGCCAATAGCGAGAAACAACGCAACCTGACCATCGGCCAGCGCGGCACCAGGCTCTATCTGCTGCTTCGCACCCCCGAGCAGGAACCCGGCGCTCCCATGGAGGAGACTCATCTCGCCGGAGTAGATAACAATCAACCACATCACCTCGTCATCGCTTATCGAAAGGATAAGCTCAGCGTGTGGATTGATGGTACACAAGTCTGGCATCGCAGCCGGATCCGGGGCGACTTGAGCAATTGGGAGGACATGAAGCTGCGTTTCGGTGCGTCCTCCGAGGGCAACAACTCCTGGCGTGGTCTCATTGACAGAGTGGTCATCTACGACCGCTGCCTGTCGGACGAAGAGATCTCGCAGCACTCCAACTCTTCCATCGTGGCGGAGTCGAAGCGCAACCCGCTGCAAGAGTGGAAGGTCGTGGCCAAGCTCATTGAGGCATCGCCTGTGCCGCCACTGCAGGAATTTCAGCCCTATACCGAGGCTCTCGTGAGGCACTTGTATGAAGTGCAGGAGGTCAAGGAGGGCTCCCTGCTTCCTTCCAAGCAGATTGCCGTGAGCCACTGGATCTGGCTGGATTCACAAGCATTGTCTGCCCAGCAACTCAAGGTGGGTGATATCGTCCACTTGACTCTGCATCGTGAAGAGGAGCACACGGAACTGAAGAGCTTGTTCATCAAGGATGAACTCATCGAAGGCTTGGGCGCAGACCGCTTTCATGATGCTACCGACTGGGATACTGAAATCATGAAAGCCAGTTCCAACGCGGATAAGATCGAAAGTACGGGGCGCTGATTCTGCTGCCCACTGCTGTATTGCGTGAGCTAAAGTGAGCTGCTGGCGATGCTCCAGGCTTCACTTGCCGTTGCAAACACCAGGCGGCCCTCGCGCGCACGTCTGGCGAGAGATAGCGCATTCTCCACGAAATCTTCCCAGGTTGGGAGCGCTACGAGATTTGAGCGAATGACGAATGCCAGATGCGTAGGACCTTCGGCATCGGCCGCGGATGACTGGCTCAGGAGGCGATCGAGTTCTTCTTCGAAGAGGACATTTGGCAGCCACGGGCTCAACGAGCCCTTTTCATAGGACGTCAGTGGAAGGATGCCAAGGCCGGTCGAATTCTCCGGGTCTGCAATCCTGAAGTCCTTGGCGGAAGGTCGGTAGGCGCGAGAAGGGATGGATGTTCCATCGGGAATGACGCCTGTGCCGCGCTCCGCCTCCACCAAGCGTGCGACTTCTGGCATCCGCTCCAAGGTCACGTCTACCTGAACGCCTTCTTGCTCAAGGATGCGCACGACCGCATTACTTAGATAACGATCCCCGCCGCGATAAGAAGCCGGCGTCTTGTCGAGAGCTCTCCTATAGGCCTCAATCGCGGAGCGGACGCATGAGGTGACCCACGCTTCGTCAACGTGATCCTGAAACCATTCGTTAGCCTGCTCATCCCATCGCCACGGGTGCACATGCAGGCCTATCTCATCTCCTTCGCTCAACATGGAGTTCCACTCTTCTTTGAATTGCTCGAAGGCCCAGGTGGCGCTTCCATTGGACTTCTCCACTTGCGGATCAGCTCGGGGAAACCAGGTGAAGTGAACGGGCGCTCCGCCTGCGACAGCGCTCAATAGACTGCGAAAGGCGGACGTCCTCCTGAAAAATTCCGAGGTGGATTGCCACGAGGCATCGCTTGGCTCAACCACGCGAGCATCCGGCTCCACGTCGACGCCGAGGATTGTGGGGATCGCCGGCCCTGTGTAAGGGGAAGCTGCCGCTCTCGTGAGGCTCAACCGATCCAGCAGTTCGATACGGGAGCGGCGCATCTCCGACAGGTGGGACTGAAGCCTTTCCATCTCGCGAAGCCGGGCCTCGCATAGCTGTATGAGTGCAGGGTCGGCTTGGGCTGTGACGCTTGAGTGCGAGCTCTCTATCACGGTCAGTCGAGCCTCACAGAGCGCTTCCAACTCCGCTGCTCTGCGACTTTCCGCGTCGAGCTTGGTTCTCAACCGGGTCACCTTTTCCTCCACCCGCTTCTTTTCCTCCTTTGCCTTCGCCAGCGAGCTCTTCAAACGCTCCACCTCCGCGTGGTGGCGGGATTTTGAAATGAAAGGGAATTTCATCGTGACGATGGGTTAGCGACCATGCATGGGCCGCCGGCGGATGATGCCCTCCGCGACACGTATAATTGGCTGGATTGCACAGTGAACATTGAGATTGTGAAGGATGATGGGGTCACGGTGACTCGGAGTGAGGAGTCGACGATGGATACCCGGGGAAGGCGGGCAAGGAACTGCATCATATCACGCCTAAGTACCTAGGCGGTGCCCCTGTGGGTCCCACTATATTGCTGGATGCTGCCTACCATCAGCTGATCACGAATGAGTTCCGGCGATTGGCTCCATACGGACATACCACGTCCAGATCCCACCGGAGTGCAAAGAATTATGAAAGAAGTTTATTCAAAGTATCCATTGCCACCTACAAATTGGTTATGAGAGAAACGTGTGAGTTCCGTGTCGTTGAGGAGTTTGCTCCTCAACTTTTTGAATCTACCGAGGGGAAACGTTTGGGTGATTCTGTTAGGAAAGTTGAGATTGCGACAGACGATCCTCGATTTAGTGCTGTAGGACGACTGCAGTTGGAAACTAGGTCAAAGACGGATCGTTCGTTCTTTTACGGATGGAATATCCGACGACGTTACTCGAAAACGGAACTCGACAACGCTGTACTCTTTCTACTCAACGTAACCTCAGTTTTTGAACCCGCGGGCGAGGAGTGTGGGACGAAGTACGATGACTCAACGGCTTGCCCACGCTGTGGCGCTGGAGCCATGCAAGCCACTTCGCTTTTTCTGCCTGAAAGCCGAATTCCGAAGACCAAGGAGATTAGCAAGACAATCGGGGGTGAGATTGTGGTCTCGCAGCGGGTAAAAGAATTGTTTTTGCGGCACGACGTTACTGGCGCAGCATTGTTGCCTCTTTGCCCCAATTCGTCGTCAAGCGCGGAATCCAATGCTTGGTTCCAGCTAGGGGTGTTGGAGGCCAATGCCGAAGTCATCGCACCAACTCGCGTCGGTATCGATCCATTTGACGATGACGTGAAAGGCGAGTGCCGTTGTCCACTCGGTGATCTAGTCGGGCTCAATTTGCTCTCTGAGGTAACAATCACGTCTGGCTCGCGCGGTGAGGCGGACATCTTCTGCACGCGGCAGTTTGTCGGAGTTAGACGTGGATTGTTACGGCCGGAGCGAATCATCCTCATTTCACCCAAAGTCTGGAGGGTGCTCGTATCTGAAAAGATCAAGGGTGTTGAGATCGAAGTCGCACATATTGCATGAAGCAACAAGTGGAGAGACCCGACGTCTCCGGCCAATTCTTTCTCGTACGCTATGTCGGCTGCATTGCCGCGGCAGCTTCACTTGCAGCCTCCGCCCAGGACAAACCGGACCCCGGCGCGGCGGAGTTGAAGAAGGCGATGACGGAGTTGGTCGGGACCATCAAGGATGGGAATGATGCGAAGATTGCGGAGTTGGAGGGGAAGGTGTTGCCTGATGCGGAGAGGATTGGGAGGGGCTGCGTGTGATGTCGGGATGAAGTGCCATCTCTTCTACTGGGATGGTACTGGCTGGAGCATGCTGAGGCCTTCGGTGTAACAAATGTTACCGTGCTACGTGAGGGAGAAACTTTGGACTGCCAGCGTTGTTCAACTCCTGCGCTTCCTTACACCCATTTGACTCTATGAAATCCGAAATGCCTTTCACTAGGAAACATGGCGCCGCACCTTGGGAGGTCATCCTTTGTGTCATACTTTTTGTGGTCGCAGCTGCACCCACCCCCGCCCAAGACAAACCCGACCCCGGCGCGGCAGAACTGAAGAAGGCGATGATGGAATTGCGTGAGGCCATCAAAGACGGGAATGACACGAAGATTGTGGAGTTGGCGGGGAAGGTGTTGCCGGATGCGGAGAGGATTGGGAAGGGGCTCGGAGCGGGGGCTGGGGAGGGGAAGGAGAAGGTGGTGGCGTTTCATGCGCGGATGCCGAAGGATGGGCAGGCGCTGGCGAGGTTGTTTGCGGTGAAGCCGGCGCAGACGGAGGTGCAGGTGCATGGGTCGACGACGGAGGAGATGGCGGCGTACGAAAATGGGTCAGTGGCGGCGAAGGAGTTTCCAGCGGCGGTGAAGGCGCTGGCGGAGAAGGGGGTGTTCGTGCCGGGGAAGACGTATTATGAGGTGGAGTTTCTGGAGCCGGGGAATGATGTGGGGATGAAGTATCACCTGTTCTACTGGGATGGGAGTGGGTGGAGCATGCTGGGGCCGGTGTGGAGGATGGTACAGTAGGTAGTCAGTAGTCAGTAGTCAGTAGTCAGTAGTCAGTAGTCAGTAGTCAGTGGTCAGTGGTCAGTGGTCAGTGGTCAGTGGTCAGTGGTCAGTGGTCAGTGGTCAGTGGTCAGTGGTCAGTGGTCAGTGGGGGTGGGGGTGGTGTGATGGTTTTGGACTACGGAGTGGGAGTGAGCCTTGGGGTGGGAGGATCGGTGCTGGGCTTTGAAGTGGTGGGTGAGAGGCTTTTTGGGAAAGATTCTCCTTTGTTGACCAGCATCCGCGCCCCTCTACTCTGCGCGGCTCATGGCTGAATTTTTGCGGCAGTTGCTCGCTCCTGGTACAAAGGCGCCCCGGTGGTTCACCGCGGTGGTGGTGGTGTGTCTGGTGATCACGGCATGGTGGTATGTGACCCGGGCGATCCAGCACGGGACGGATGTGTCCAATGCCATCGACAAGCAGCTTGCGGCGGAGCGAGCGCACCGGTTCGATGGCGATGCTGACGCGCAGAGTGAGGCTGGCAGGCCGATGCGCTCCTTCGACATGAATGACCAGCGCGTGTACATGAACTATGCGCAGAACCTGCGCGAGCACGGGATCAGCCAGTTCACCACCCGCATGCGCATGCCCATGTACATGTGGCTGCTGGCGTTTGCGGCACCGGATGTGAAGATGGAGCCCACGCTGGAGGCGCAGAGGCAGTATGTGTCCGACTTCTTTCCCAAGGCGCGGGCGTTCAATGTGTACCTGTCGCTGGTCTGCCTGGTGGGGATGTTTTTTGTGGTGCGTGGGTGGCTGGGGAACTGGCTCGGGGTGGCGTTCATCCTCGTGGCTGCGTTCCAGCTCTACATCCTGAAGTCGCCGTACGTGCAGCCGGAAATTCTACTGACGACCTTGATCACGATTGGGACGATTCTCGTGGTGAAAACGCTGCATGAGCCCACCTGGCAGAATGCGCTCGTCACCGGGTTGGTCCTCTGCGCGTGGCATCTGACCAAGGCAAATGCGCTGGTGGCGCTGGGCCTCATGGGGCTCGTGCAGGGAGTGCAGCTTCTATGTGCACGCGACTGGCCGCGCCGCTGGGCGATTGTGATCGCGGGTCTGGTGACGCTGGGAGCCTACATGCTGCCGATGTCGAAGTACCTGTACACGTCCTACGAGCTCTTTGGCGACCCGTTCCACAATGTGCAGAGCAAGTACTACATGTGGGCGGAGGATGTGCATCAGAAGCATGAGATGCAGAAGATGGGCCTCGACCGGGATCTCTCCACCGTGGACAAGGATGGCGATGGAAAAGTCGACAACCCTGAGGCCCTGCCGACCGCGAAGAACTACTGGAATCAGCACTCTTGGGAGCAGATCAAGAAGCGCTTCGTGAAGGGTGTCTCGATGATGTTCACGAACAACTATGAGGAATACACTGCCATCCACTGGCTGCAGATCCTCTGGGCGGGCATCGTGGTCTGGGCGGCGTCCCGGAGGTGGAATGAGGCGGTGTTTGGGGTGTGGTCCTGGGGATGGTCCATGCTGTTTCTCGCCGCGTTTCTCACGGTGCTGGTCTACCTCTTCGGGTGGTTCACTCCGCTGAAGGTGGGGCCGCGCCTGCTGAACTCCATCTCGCTCATCCCGCTTTTCTTCTGCATGGCGGCCACGGCGTATCTGTTGCGCCAGGATTCGTTCAAGGTCGGCAGCTGGACCATCTCCAGCAGCAAGGCGGTGACGTTGGTCTTTCTTGCCTTCTGGCTTGTACTGACTGTGCGGCAGGTGCCGCATGACCTCGAACTTGGCTACTTTGCCGGCTAAAAACGAGCGGAGAGGGGGAGGGTAATTTTTAGGGGAAATGAATTAACCCCGTTCCCCCTGCCGTTTGGTATCCGTCTCCTCACCTGTATATTACCCCGCTCCCACCCATGCCGACCGCTTCCGCAGCCTTGAGTTCCAGCGACGACGCCTCTGAACAACCCCTAGCCGCACCTGTTCCTGCCCCTCGCATCTCGCTTTTGGGGTGGGCCTCCGCGGTGGGCATCATCATGCTCTTTGCCCTGGGGCTCTACATGTATCCGCCCCTGGCCAATGCCGGTCGCGAGGTGCAGACGCCGACCTGGGCTCTTTTCTTTGGACGTTTCCATCCCATTGCGGTGCATGTGCCTGTAGGTGTGCTCTTTCTGGCGGCGCTGATGGATGTGCTGGCGATTCGCCGCAGCCCGCTGGGGGATGCGCTCAAGCCGGCCATCACCTTCATCATGGGCGTGGGGGCATTTGGTGCGGTGGTCGCGGTGATTCTCGGAGTGGTGCTTTCGCGTGAGGGGGGCTATGACAGCGCCACCTTCCAGGCCCACCAGACGCTGGGGCTGGCCACGGCGGTGCTCGCGATTTTGTCCTTTGTGTTCAAGCTCATCACGGATGCCAGCGGCCGCATCCCCATCATGCATCGCTTTTTCATGGTGAGCACGCTCGGTGTCATGAGCGTGGGCGCTCATCTGGGTGGGAACATGGTCCACGGTCCGGACTACCTGCTCGACCACGCACCGACGGCGGTGCAGACGAATGTGGAGAAGGCGGAGGAGAAGCTGCTCTCCTTCTTCGGTCCCCTGCGCAAGGATATCCCAGGCGCAGAGAACCACGCTCCGGAGCCGGGCAGTGAGAATCCGCAGCCTGCGGCGGCCAACATCGATCCGGCAGACCCCACGGTGTACGCTTCCCTGGTAGCTCCCTTGATGGAGACCTACTGCTACTCGTGCCATGGCGCTGACAAGGACAAAGGAGCGCTCCGTCTCCATACCCACGAGCTCATGCTCAAGGGTGGCGATAGCGGGTACAATCTGGTGCCGGGCCAGCCGGACAAGAGCCTCATGATCTCCACCATGTTGCTTCCTCTCGATGACGAGGATGACATGCACATGCCACCGGGCAACAAGCCCCAGCCCAAGAAGGAGGAAATCGCCCTCCTGAGCTGGTGGGTGAAGGAAGGGGCCAGCAAGGAGCTGAAGCTTTCCGAGGCCAAGGCAAAGGTCCCCGCCGAGTTGCAGGAGACGATGCAGACGCTGCTTTCGAAGTCGAAGTCGGGCTCCGGTGGCAGCATGCCCCCTGCCTTCCTTGTCATGGCGGAGGCGGCTGCCCAGGTGGACCCTGCCGTGGCGGAAGCGATGAAGAAAATCAACGGCAGTGGTGCGAGCCTGGCACCGGTCGCTGCGGACGCGAAGCAACTCCGCTTCACGGCGCTGAATGTGGCGAAGGACTATGCGGATGCGAACTTGAAGGAGCTTGAGCCCATCGCAGCGAGCATCGTCGCGCTCGATCTCGCGCGGACCAAGGTCACGGATGCGGCGTGCGACACCATCGTCAAGATGACGAACCTGAAGGAACTTCATCTGGAGAATACTGCCGTCACCGACGCAGGTGTGGAGAAGCTGAAAGGGCTCGCGAATCTGGAGTACCTCAATCTCTATGGCACCAAGGTGACGGACAAGGTCTTCGGCAGCCTGGAGGGGCTGGGCAAACTGAAGTCCGTGTACCTGTGGCAGACGGGTGTGACTCGTCCTGCAGCGGAGGCCTACAAAGCAAAGCATGCCGGCATGCTGGTAAACACTGGCTGGACGGACGCGGACAATGCGAAGGCGGTCGCCGCTGTGGCTCCCGCTCCGGTCGTTGCACCCGCGCCAGCGGCCCCAGCGGCTCCGGCGAAACCCGCTGCTGCGCCAGCGCCAGCACCGACTCCAGCTCCCAAACCGGCTCCTGCTCCCGCTGCGGCTGCGGCGGCTACCAAGGTGGAAGGCACCGCCCTGCCGAAGGCCGGTGATGCGAATGCCAAGGTGTTTGCGGATGTGGTGCTGCCCATTCTCGAGGCCAAGTGCGTGAGCTGCCACGGTGCGGACAAGTCGAAGGGCAAGCTCAAGCTCCATACCTTTGCAGATGCTCTCAAGGGTGGCAGCGATGGTGAGACCACGGTCATCGGTGGCAATGTGAAGGACAGCCTGCTCCTCGTGCGCTCCAAGCTGCCGGTGGATGACGACGATCACATGCCGCCCAGCGACGAGCCGCAGCTCACGAAGGCGGAACTGGCATTGCTGGAGTGGTGGATTGCCGAAGGCGCCAAGGAAGACCTCACTGTGGTGGCCGCGAAGAAGACCCCGGAGATCGAGTCTTTCCTCAAGGGGCTCGCCAGCTCCAAGCCCGCCACAAACGCGGTCGCCAAGAAGGAAGAGAAGCCCAAGGCCAAGCCGTTGACGGATGCCGAGAAGAAGTCTGTCGCTGAAGTCACGGCAAAGATGACTGCCCTGAACACCACGCTCATGCCGCTGGCGCTGGATACTGAGCAGCTTCGTTTCGGCTGCGTGAACGCCGCAGACAAGTTCGGTGACAAGGAACTGGCTGAGCTCGCTCCGGCCGCGCCGCATATTGCCTGGTTGGATCTCGGTCGCAGCAAGGTCACGGATGCCAGCCTGTCCACGATCGCGAAGATGACTGCGCTGCAGCGTCTGCACCTTGAAAAAACTGCCGTCACGGATGCTGGTCTCGCCCAGCTCGCTGGGCTGCAGAATCTGGAGTATCTCAATCTCTACGACACCAAGGTGACTGACGCCGGCATTGCGAAGCTGGCCGCGAACAAGTCGCTCAAGAAGCTTTTCGTGTGGGGGACGCCGGTCACCAAGGATGGCGCCAAGAAGCTGGAAGCCGCCGTGCCCGGACTTCAGGTGAACGTTGGCCTCAGCGCCGAGGAAATCGTCAAATTGGTCGAGGCAGCCAAGCCCCCGCCCCCTCCCGCGCCTGCACCGGCTCCTGCGCCTGCGCCGAAGAAAGAGGAAAAGAAGGAGGAGAAAAAGCCCGAGCCGCCAAAGCCTGCCAATGCTCCTGCGGGCCCTGCAAAGCCTGAGAACAAACCCGCCACCCCGTCACCTGCTCCAACTCCAGCTCCCGCACCAGTCGCGCCACCGAAACCGGCAGACGCGCCTCCAGCGGCTGCACCCGCTCCTGCGCCAGGAGCGAACAAGAAATGATGAAGCCGTTCTTGCGCGCGTGAGCTTCCTCACGGAGGGCGATTTACGCCTCTCCTCCCATGTCCGCTTCAGGGACTGTTCTTGGTCCCGCGCCTAACGATTTGCCTGATCCCCCGTTTTTCTCTGTGATGCCTGTTGCACGTTTCATTCCTCTTCTTTCCCCGGTTGTCGCCTGCCTCCTGATGTCTGGTTGCGATCAAGTGGGCGAGAGGGTCCAAATCAAGGAGACACGCGAAATCTCCAAGCACGCCACGCGTCCTCCGGTTGCAGTGGCCAGCGCAGATCGCTTCCCCCAGATGGATCGCGAGGCGCCCGAGGTGGAGCAACCAGATCCGCCGGCAGCGGAGGAACTTTTCGATTGGATCACGCCTGCGGGGTGGACGGTCGTGCAGCCCACGGGCGCGGCGAGAGGCATCCGTCTTCTCGACATGCGTTTTGGTCCCAATCAGGAGGGGCAATGTTTCCTGAGCTTTCTTCCCGGCGGAGGCGGGGGAGTGGAGGCGAATGTGAACCGCTGGCGCACGCAGATGGGTCAGGCTCCTTACACTGCTGAGGAGTTTGCCGCATTGCCGAAGAAGCCTCTGTTTGGCCGCGATGCTTCCTATGTGGCCTTCGACGGTGACTTCACGGATGTGGGCAAGTCAGAAGCGGTGAAGGACTACCGCATGCTCGGCGCTGTCCACGCTGACGAAAAGTTCATGATCTTTGTCAAAATGGTGGGCCCGAAAGCACTGGTGGTGGAGAACGAAGCCGCTTTCGATGAATTCTGCCGTTCCCTCCAGCCCAAGGTTCAACGATGAGAGACACTGCAACCGCCCCCAAGGCCCCTTCTATCTTGAAGAAGGTGTATGGCATTTTTGCATCCTTCGGCTTTGCCGTGGCGGTGCTCACCCTCCTGCTGCTCATGACGTACCTCGGTACGCTGGAGCAGCTCGAGCATGGCCTCTATGACAGCCAGCGGAAGTATTTCGAGTCCTGGTTCATCACCAGCATCGACATCGACTGCTGCCTTCGTGCCATGCACATCCCCTACGAGGGCGAATGGGTGCTGCCCATCCTCCTGCCCGGTGGTGGACTGCTCATGGGGTTGCTGGCGCTGAACATGATTTGCGGCGGTATCACCCGCATCATCTCGCGCATGCGCGCGGGGTTGAAGAACAACGTCAGACCAAACCTGGGACTCATCGGTGTGCTCATCGCGCACGTGTCGGTGGTGTTCATGCTCCTGGCCGGTCTGGTGTCCCTGCTGGCGAAAGAAGAAGGTGCGGTGTGGGTGACGGAGAACCAGACGGTGGATGAATTTGAAGCGTTCCACGTCAGCGATATCCGCATCGAGAAGCTCGAACCCGCGCCTGCAGACGGCAAACGGGAGGCGATGCTCATCCCGGACAGCCAGTTTGCGGATCTCACCAAGGGCAAGGCTCGCACCTTTTACCGTGAAGGTCTCCCGTTTGAACTGATGGTGATGAACTACATGGAGCACTGTGCGGTGCGTCCAGCCAAGACTGGAGATCCGCAGAGCATGGTGGTGGATGGATACATCCTCCAGGAGCTGCCGCTGCATGATGCGGAAATGAAACCAGTGCCGCATGAGCAGCGTGTGAATGGTGCTTATGTGAAGGCCATCGATGCGAAGACCAAGGCCGAGCATCTAGGCATCATCGTGCGTACCGAGCGCGCGCCATGGACGGTGACCATTGGCAATGAGTCGTACGGCGTGGGCATCGGCCGCCGCCAGTACCGCCTGCCCTTCGAGGTGAAGCTGGACAAGTTTGTCCGCGAGACCCACCCCGGTACGAACCAGGCGAGGAAGTTCACCAGCCACGTGACCGTGATTCGCGATGGGAAGTCCGAGGAGAAGATCATCAACATGAATGAGCCGCTGCGTTTCGGTGGCTTCGCTTTCTTCCAGAGTTCCTTCGACATGGAGGCGGCGCAACGCGGTGGCCAGCAGTCCTCCATGTTCCAGGTGGCGAGCAATCCCTCCGACCACTGGCCGCTCATCTCACTCATCGCTGCCATGATTGGTCTTCTGATGAATCTCGTCTGGCATCTGACGAAATTCCTGAAGCAAAGTGCGCGAAGCAATGTGCCGGTCGCTCCGCCCAGTGTCTAACAACTCGTGTCCCCCGTCCTTTCCACGCTCATGAAAGCTTCCCGATTGATGAAGACCCTGGCGGCCTGCTGTGCAGCCTGGGCTCTGCTGCCGGTGGTGCTGACTGCCCAGGCAGAAGCTCCCAAACCCGCTGCGGATCCTCATGCGTCTGTAACGGCAGTGCCGGCAGCCACGGCGCCCGCCCAGGTGGCGTCAGAGAACAAGGCAGCTCCCATCCCGCTGGAGACATTGATGGATCCGGAGTTGCTGAAGATCATGGCCACCATCCCAGTGCAGCAGCAGGGACGCGTGAAGCCGCTCGAGACGGTGGCTCGCACCACCCTGCTCCTGCCCATGTATGGCAAGCAGAGCATGAAGGCGGAGAAGTTCAACGAAACCACCGGAAAGGTGGAGCCGGTGCTGGATCCGCAAACGGGCAAGCCGGTGGTGAATGCCAAAGGCAAATCAACGCTGAGCGCCATGGAGTGGATGCTTATCAGCCTGTTCCGTCCGGACATTGGCAAGGAACTGAATGTCTTCGTGGTGGATAACTCGGATGCCGTGGTGATCCTGAACCTGCACGGCAAGGGCAAGCGCGACCGCTACTCGTACAATGAGATCGCGGAAGGTCGCCAGAAGCTCTCGCAAAAGATGGAAGAATTCCGCGGGATGGATCCGGCCAAGCTCTCACCGGAGTCCCGCGCGCTCTACAAGCTGAGCCAGGACTTCCTCGATTACGACATGATGCTGGGGCACTTCGACTTCGCCCGCAATCCCTTCGGGGATCAGGTCGGGAAGGTGCCAGCGGAGATCCTTTCTCCTGCGGACGGCCCGAATCCTCCCATCGCGGCGCTGCTGCCCAAGATGGCCGCGTATTTCAAGGCGCATCCGGAAGCTCAGGCACCCATGGCGAATCCCTGGTTCTTCAACTTCATCCGCACGCTGCTGTGCGCCAAGATGAACGGCGTGCCGCAGGAGCAGATGAATCTCTTTCCTCCTGATGACAAGAATCTCGAGGTGTGGAAGAGCCCCGGTGCGATCATGCAGGAAGCTCTGAGCGGTGCGGAGGTCTCCGCACATGAGTATGCCATGCTCACCGCCTGGGGTGAATTGGGACGCCTTGACGGCACGGCCAGCAGCAGTGATTTCAAGGCGAAGGCGAAGCAGGTGGCGGACACGCTCAGCAAGGCGGCCTCGGACCGGGGGCAGACCGGACACATCGGCCTGGAACTGCTGCTGCACAAAGGGGACTTCTTCACCAGAGCGCTGTACATGTTTGTGCTGGGCAGCCTGGCTCTCTCTGCGGCGTGGGTATCACCCGGGGGCCGTTGGGAGAAGACGTGCAAGTCCATCTGTTGGGGAGCGATGATCATTGGCGCCGTGCTTGGCACCGTGGGGATCATCATCCGCAGTCTGATCATGGAGCGTCCTCCGATCACCACGCTCTATGAGACCATCATTTTCATCACCACAACCTCGGTGATTGGAGCACTGCTGGTCGAGTGGATGAGTCGCCGCAAGGATCTGGCCATGACAGTGGCCTGCATCTCGGGTGTTGCCGGGATGTTCCTCTCCATCCGCTTCTTCGAAATGGAAGGCAAGGACAGCTTGGTGCAGCTGCAAGCCGTGCTCATCACGAACTTCTGGCTGGCCACGCACGTGCCGTGCATCAACCTCGGCTACGCGTGTGGGATGGTGGCTTGCAAGACTTCCATGGTGTACTTCACGCGCCGCGTGTTCGGTGTCACCAAGGCTGGGGATGAGGATGCCCGCACCCTGACGCGCATCTCGTACGCATTTGTGCTGGCCGGTCTTTTCCTTTCACTCGTCGGCACTGTGCTCGGCGGCGTGTGGGCAAACTATTCCTGGGGCCGCTTCTGGGGTTGGGACCCGAAGGAGAATGGCGCGCTCATGATTGTGCTGATGAACCTGATCATCCTGCATGCCCGCCTTGGCGGTTATGTTCGCGAGGCCGGATTCCACGTGGTGAACGTGATTCTGGGGATGATCACCATCTTTTCCTGGTTCGCGACCAACCAGCTCGGCATCGGATTGCACGCTTACGGTGAACTCAGCGGCGCCTGGAAGTGGCTCTACACCATCTGGGGCGTCATGGCTGGCTATGTGGTGCTGGGGATGATCTTCGCGCAAATGGACAAGAGCTCCCGCTCAGGTGGGAGTGTCAGCGGCGGGTCAACTCGTGAAGGGCAAAAGGGAGAGCATGACCTGCTTCCGCAGGCTGTTGCCAAATAGTCTCATCCTTCCACTCAGACGCATTCCACGGGGGGAAGTACACTGGTCTTCCCTCCGGTGTGATGCTTGCATGCACTCGTGTGAGCACCATCTTGTTGGCGTAGGGCAGGGCAGCGGCAAACACTTGTCCGCCGCCGATGCACACGAGCTCGCCCTGGCCGGCAGCCTCAGCCGTGGCGATCGCTTGTGGTACGGAGGATACGACGCGCCCGATTTCCGGATCCCATCCACAGCGCGAGCTTAATACCAGCGGGCAATGCCCCGGGCGGAACCATCCGCGCATTTCCTCGTACGTGGTGCGTCCCAGCAGCAGCCACTTGCTGTCGGTGTACTCGCGGAAGTGCGCGACGTCACGGGGCAACTTCCACGGGATGCCGCGCGCATCCGCCAGGAGGCGGTTCTCATCCATGGCGGCGATGAGGGAGAGGAGCATCGGGATGTTGAGGGTGACGGTTGAGAGTTGAGGGGCTTAAGGAAGCGAGGCGTTGTTGATGTGCAGGGGTTGGTTCGGATCTGGAAGGGAGAAGGATCTGCATTGGATTCAACGCAGAGACACAGAGGAACTTCGGAGACTGAGAAAACAGTGCTCGATTATCGGCTCAGGCCGCCGGCGACGGTTCGTGCCTATGAGCGGTTTTGAACTCAAGCCATCAACTATCAACCGTGGACCATCCACCTGCCGTTACCGCCCAAACACGCGTGACCGTCCCTCGTTCAGGACATGCACGCTGTGGTCGAGGTTTGCCTCGGCTTTCGTCCGGAAGCGTGCCACCGGCTCATGGATGGGTTCGCCGCTGATGGGGAAGGTGCCGTAGTGCATGGGCACGATGTGGCGGGCGGAAAGCATGTCTGCGGCTTCCAGCGCCTCTTCGGGATTCATGTGCACGGGACGGCCGCTCGGAGGTTCATAGGCGCCGATGGGCATGAGTGCGATATCGACGGAGGAACGTTTGGCGATCTCCTGGAAGCCATCGAAGAGGGAGCTGTCTCCACAATGGAAGATGGTGTGTCCGCTCTTGCGTTCCGTGATGAGGTATCCGCCAAATTTACGGTAGGTGTCGTGGATGAAGCGTGCGCCCCAGTGCTTGGTCGGCGTGAAGGTGATATCGAGCGTATCCACGCGCAGCGTCTGCCAGTAGTGCATCTCAATGACCCGGCTGAAGGCGCAATTTTTTACAATGCTGCCGACACCTTCTGGAACAATGATCGGCTGACCTGCGGCGATGGAACGTAAACTCGGAAGATGAAGGTGGTCGAAATGCGCGTGCGTGATGAGCACGAGATCGATGTATGGGAGGCTGCGGGCCACCAGGCTGGGGTGGCTGACGCGCTTGATGGGCCCCAACCAGAGCGCCCAGACGGGGTCCACGAGAATGTTTTTGCCACCCACCTGCAAAAGAAAACCGGCATGACCAAGCCAGGTCACGCCGGTTTCGTGGTTCTCAAGGTCTGCGCGGAAGGAAAACTCTCCGCCGGCCTGTCGTGGGGTCAGCAAGTGGGGGATGAGCACATCGCTGAAGAACTTCAGGTTGCGCTCCCGCCAGCCCTTGCTGGGCAACAGGCCCACCTTGTTGGTGTTATGCCCATTGGAGCCAGAACCAGAGGCCGCTTGGCCCTGGCGTCGCGTAAGCGCCTTTTGGCTGAAGGATCGAAAGTTGGGGTCGTGGAGCATTTCCAGCAGGGGATAAAGGCAGGAAAAGTGCCGAAGGTGTTGGAAAGTCTATGTTTTCTGGGTCAGGATGACAACCATCATTTCAGGTCTCGAAATCTTCCATCTTTGCAGCGATGACGACCTCAGAAACCCAGCAACCGGAGACCAAGAGCGAGATGAGGAAGCTCATCCGCGAACGGATGCGCGCCTGCTCGCTCGAGGATCGGGCGGCATGGTCTGAATCCGTGCTTAGCCATCTGCGGCAGAAGCCCGAATGGGTACGTCCGGGTGGAGTGGTGACATTGTTCGGAGGCATGGTCTCAGAGCCGAATCTCCTGCCACTCCTGCCATGGCTGCAAGAAATGGGCATGCGCACGGCATTTTTTGCCATTGAGGGTGACATCATGACGCCTTATCTCATTCAAGATGAGCAGGATTTGGTGCCGGGGGTGCTCGGTGTCCTGGAACCGTGGCGCAATGCCAAGAAGCGTCTGAAATTTGAAGAAGTCTCTGTGGCGCTTGTTCCCGGAGTGGCTTTTTCCTCAGCGGATGGAACGCGCCTCGGCCGCGGCAAGGGTCACTATGACCGCGCGCTTGAGAGAATGCAGGACATCTGCGTACGCATCGGCGTGTGCTTCCACATGCAAATCCTGCCCACCGTGCCGGCGGAAGGACACGATCGGAGAGTACAATCCATTGTGACCGAGAATGGGTGGATGAGCCTCACAGGACGGGACTGAGATCCGTCCTGGCTATCACACCATCTCACACCAGCGGCAGTTCCAGACGGAAATCTGGAACACGCACGTACACGGGCTTTCCATTGTCTGTCTGGCCGAAGAACGTGCCGGTGGCGACGCTGGGCTCGGCGATGACGTGATAGCTGTTGTAGCTGAAAGTCTGGCCGGGCTCCAGGCGGGGCTTCTCACCCACCACACCGTCGCCTTCCACCACCAGTGTCTCACCGCCGTCATCCGTCACGATCCATTTGCGTCCGACGATGGTGATGGACTCGCTGGAATGATTGTGGATGGAGAGGTAGTAGGCAAAGGGGTGCGGCTTGTCCGGGGGCACCTGCAGGTGAGGCAGATAGAGCACCTGGTCCACCGAAACGGAAAGCCCGGGGAGCTGTTCAAATTGTAGGGGCATGGGGGGATTTTACCCAAGATGAGACATCGCGCCAGTGGGGGCGTTCAGGAATGAATTGATTCCTAGTCCCAAGGTTTCTTCCCCAGTGGCACAGGCTGCCGGGACGGGCCGGCAACCTGTGTCCCAGTGGAGTCATGCCTGCTGCTTCCCGCCTGTCAGGCTGCTGAGCAGGGAGGGGAGGAGGTCATCCAGGCCCTGCTGTTGCTGGTTTTCAGCGCTGTCGATCTGGCCACTGGGGGTCAGTTTGTCGACGATCTTTGGCAGGTAGTCGGCGAGGAACCCCGAGGCCTTCGAGGGATCGACTCCCAGTTGGGCTGCGAGGCCTTTCACCTGATCCGAGCCGAGTACGTCTTCAATTTGTGAAGATTTCACAGACTGGTTTTCTCCCATACCTACCCAGGAGGTGAATACTTCACCAAGTCCTCCCTTTGAGAACTTGCTCATCAGGCCCTGTAGACCTCCGTTTTTTTCCAGAAGGCTGCTTAGTGCCGCCGCAAGAGGATCCTGTCCGCCTGCGGCCACGGCTGCATCATTTCCTTTCTTGCCAGTGAGGCTTTCAAGGAGGGTATCAATCATTCCCATGGCGATGTCGAGTTAGGCTTTCCCCATCCTTTTCGAGAGCACGCGATAGAGGATCAGCAGGATGAGTGAGCCGATCGTCGCGATGAAGATGCCACCCAAATCGAAGGACTCGATGGCTCCGAGACCGAAGAGCCTGCCGACGAGCCCCCCGGTGATGGCGCCTGCGATGCCGATCAAGATGGTGACAAAGAATCCGCCAGGATCTTTTCCTGGCATGATGAACTTGGCCAATGCTCCGGCCACAAGGCCGAGGAGGATCCATGATAGGATTCCCATATGGTTTATTCTATTGTGCGTGTGGATTAGGCCAGCGGCTTGACTGGCTGTGAGGGACTCACCACTGGCGTGCCTCCATGGTGGAGGAGGCTCCGGAGGTTGCGGCGTGGTGTACCACTTCAGAGAAGTAGTCTAACGTTGGGAGGCAGCAAATGGCGCTTCAGTGCGCACTGTTGAATGAAGGTTAATCCAACGAATCGTGGTCATTATCCCAGAATTTGCCTGCCCGTGATAGCCAAAAGTGATGACTTTTGCATGGTGATTCTTCATCAGGGCTCCCGAACCTACAGCTTTGTTCAGGGAAGGAGGATGCGACGCAAAAATGGGCAACGGCGAGTGTGTCGGAATGGAATCGATTTTAAACTGGACTCCCTTCATGAACGGGTTTGCAATGAAGCGAACCTGAATCTGCCATGCTCGACCAAATTGTTTCCCTGCTCGGCGACAAGGCCGACTCCCTGCTCAAGCACGAGTGCAAGACGATTGCCAAAGAGTTGCTTCATCTTCCTGGTTCAGACTGGGTTGATCGGATCTTTGCTCCCAGCGATCGCAACCAGAGGGTGCTCAACAACCTCAACTGGATGTACAACACCGGTCGACTCGCGGGCACGGGATATCTGTCCATTCTTCCGGTGGACCAGGGAGTGGAGCATTCCGCGGGAGCGAGCTTCGCGCCGAATCCTGAGTATTTCGATCCGGAGAACATCGTGAAGCTGGCCATCGAGGGCGGATGCAATGCGGTGGCCTCCACCTTTGGTGTGCTGGGCATGGTCTCACGAAAGTACGCGCACAAGATTCCCTTCCTCGTGAAGTTGAATCACAATGAACTGCTCACGTATCCGAATGCGTTCAAGGAGATCCCGTTTGGCACGGTGGATCGTGCGTATGAGATGGGAGCAGCGGCGGTGGGTGCGACGATCTATTTCGGCTCTGATGATGCGGGCCGGGAGATTGTCGAGGTCGCACAAGCCTTCTCACGGGCACATGAGCTGGGGATGGCCACCGTGTTGTGGTGCTACCTGCGCAACCCGGAGTTCAAGAAGGACAAGGACTATCATGTGGCCGCAGACCTGACCGGCCAGGCCAATCACCTTGGCTGCACCTTGCAGGCCGATATCATCAAGCAGAAGCTGCCGGAGAATAACGGAGGCTTCATTGCGCTGAATACCGGCGGCTCCAGCTATGGCAAGTTGGACAAGCGTATCTACTCAGTCCTCTCCAGCGATCACCCCATCGATCTGTGCCGCTATCAGATTGCGAATTGTTATCTGGGGCGCGCGGGATTGATCAACAGTGGTGGTGCCTCTGGCAAAAAAGACTTCGAGGATGCCGTGTATACCGCCGTGATCAACAAGCGTGCGGGAGGCTCTGGACTCATCTCGGGGCGCAAGGCTTTCCAGCGTCCCATGAAGGAGGGTGCGGAACTGCTGCAGCAGATCCAGGATGTGTATCTATGCAAGGAGATCACGATTGCGTGATGGCGCTTTTGTGACCGGTCCACTTTTTCCTTGAGTCCGTGTCTCTCAGTGCGGAGGGGTAGTCCTTTGCCATGAGAGTTGCCGCCAGCCCCCCTGTCATCCTTACCATCGCCGGATCTGATTGTTCTGGGGGGGCTGGCATTCAGGCGGATCTCAAGACGATCACGGCATTGGGCGGCTATGGGATGACGGCCGTGACTGGGGTGGTGGCGGAGACACCGCTGGTGGTTTCTCGCATTCAACTCATTGATGCGGAGGTGGTGCATGAGCAGGTGAAGCTGCTGCTGGATGCCTATCCCATGGCTGCGGCGAAGACGGGCATGTTGGGTGGCAAGGAGCAGATCGAGGCGGTGGTTTCTGCCTGGGAATCCTCAGAAAGGTCCGCAAAGCAGGTTCCGCTCGTGGTGGATCCTGTGATGGTGGCCACGAGCGGTGGACGCCTGTTGGATGAAGATGCGGAAGAGGCGCTGGTGACCCGACTGTTTCCCCACGCTGCGCTCATCACTCCCAATCTTGATGAGGCTGCCGTGCTGGTGGGAGAGAAGATCACTACGCGTGAATCCATGGAGCACCACGCGCTGGCCTTGAGCGCGCGTCATGGCTGTGCCGTGCTGTTGAAAGGAGGGCACCTGTCGGGTGATAGTGTGCCGGATGTGCTTGTCAGTGATGGAGAACTCCACTGGCTGGAGGGACGTCGCATTGAGGGGGTGCACACGCATGGCACCGGATGCACGTACTCCGCGGCGATCGCTGCCGGGCTTGGGAACGGATTGTCGATGCTCGATGCCGTGCGGCAGGGGAAGGAATTTGTCACGAATGCCATCGCCACTCATCTCCGCTGGGGAGAGATGGAGGCGCTGAATCAGACGCAAGGAAAGTAGCCGCCTTGAGCCTTTAGCGGTGGGAGCTGGGTGTTCAAGTGTGACGGATGGCTTCTGGCTCGACCCTGCGGGTAGCGTGACTGACAGCACACGGAGTGTGCGGACCACCATTTAATACCCGCGCTCATAGCCACCAGTGCGCCCATAGGAGCGTGGGCTGCGGTCGTAGCCGTAGTTGTTGTAGTCACCGTCGACGTCGTCATAACGGTCGTTGTTGTCGAACCAGTCGCGGTCGTCATCATGATCGTAGTCGTGGTAGTCCTGCCTGCCCCTGCTGCGACGTGCGATGCCTTCGATCTGATCTTCGAATTGGCCGATGCATTTGTCGAAGGACTTGCGAATGTATTCACGACGGTGAAGCAGGATGCCGGGGCCGCCGGTGCGCGCGTAGGCATGGGCCACTTCTTCCCCGTGGCGGGTCAGCCGGAGATGGACATCGGCATTCACGGGACCGTCGTCGACTTCAAAGGCGAGCATGTAGTCCGCCGGAGTGCGATAGGTGGGGCGAAATCCGGAGTCGACCAGGGCGTCTTCTACCTCGGGTAGCAGCTCGCGTTCGGAAGAGCTGAGCCCGCCGGGAATCAAGACCCGGGGAGCAGGGCGGCGACCGGGGCCCACAGGCTCGACGGTTTCGCAGGACGAGAGGGCGAGCACGCCCAGCAACAGCAGAGTGGGGGAAAGCAACCGGTGCATTGGAGAATAGTACGGATTTCTTAAGCTTCTGGCAAGGCGGTCCTTGGCAAACCTTCGGCACATGACCGTTCGCCAGCGGAGGCGGATGTCTTCCTCACAAGGACGCTGGCATCCGCGCGGGGCATGGGTATGCTACGGGAATGTCGCTCTTCCGGGCTTGCCTGCTCACTCCGTTGCTTTCCCTGTCTTCGCTGCTTCCGGCAGCGGAATCACGGCCGCTGCTGGACAAGTTGCCCCAAAACAGCATCCAGTCCGCCTTCCAGATCCTGCGACGGGACTACATTCGCAGGGAGGACCTGAGCTATGAGGAACTGAACCGCGCTGCTTTGCAGGGGTTGCTGGAGCGCCTGGACTTCGGTGCGGAGCTTGTGCCTGCGAAATCCGATGAGAATCCGTTGGTGCCGTATGTGCATGCGGAGTTTCTCGCGCCGGACGTGGCCTATCTGCGACCGGAGACGTTCACCCAGGGGGAGGGGGCTTTGTTTGAAACAGCCCTGAAGGGAATCCTGGAAAAGAAAGCCAAACATCTGATTCTGGATCTGCGCGCCGGAGGGAAAGGGCTCTTCGAGGAGGCAGCCGCGGTCTTGCAAACCTTCCTCCCGGCGGGAGAACTGATGTTCAAGATGAAGCAGCTTCACAGCGATGACGCGGAGCTTTTCATTTCAAAGGGCTCGCCGCTGTGGACCGGGCGCGTGGTGGTGTTGATCGATGGTGAGACTGGTCATGCAGCCGAGGCTGTGGCGGCGGTATTGCATGCGCAGGGCAGGACGCTTTTGATTGGCGAAAAGACCCGTGGCGCCACCGTGCGCTACTCGGACGTGACGCTGGATGACCATACCATTCTGCGCTACGCCAGCGCGGAGATGCTGCTGCCGGATGGGACCTCCCGCTTCAAGGTGGGGCTGGAGCCAACCTTCAACATCGTGGGCAACCTGAAGCAGAAGCATCTTGCGTTTGAAGGCAGTCGTGGGAAATCCCACCTTCCTTACGTGAATGACCGGGTGCGCCCGCGCTTCAATGAGAGAGCACTGGTGCACGATCAGAATCCCGAACTCGACGACTACATCCGCCGCAGCAAGGGGCAATCCCTGCCGGGGGATGAAGGCCAGACTCGCGATGTGGTGACCCAGAGGGCCATTGATTTCATTCTCGCAGGTGACTTTGGCAGTGCCTCCAAAATCGACTGGCAGCCGAAGCACAATCCGGCGGAGGGCCCGGTGGAGAGCATCCCCAAGGCCGTGCCTGCAGACCCCTCCGCCACCAATCCAGACCAATGATCAGCCGCGAGACTATGACGCAAGACAAAACGGGGGATGTGCGCATTCTCACCACGGTGACCATTCAGGAGGTGCTGGATGGGAGGAGCTACCGTGCCGCCCTGGCCAATGGCAAGCGTATCCTGGCCTTTGCGATGCCCCTGGACAGGGTGCCCCCTCTTCAGGTTGGCGACCGCAGCAAGGCCATCCTCTCCCTGTGTGATTTCAATGAGGCGCGGTTGCTGCCGGAAGACATGACGGGGGTTCGAGTGGACCATCCGATCATCGATGGTGGTGGGCATGTTCGTGCCTGAGCGGTTGGTTCGAGCTGCGATTCTTTTTGGTCACTGAAATCTGCTCGCGGGCTTCCATGGCACGCGGCATGCTTGGTTGGAGGTCCGCATGTCCATACACGTCGCGCTTCATCACCGCACCACCTACTCTTACGATCGTCTCATTTCTCTGGGACCGCAGACCATTCGTTTGCGACCGGCGCCGCACTGCCGGACCAAGATCCTGAGCTACTCGCTGCAGGTCGCCCCCAAGCAGCACTTCATCAACTGGCAGCAGGACTCGCACTCGAACTACCTGGGCCGGCTCGTCTTTCCCGAGAAGACCCGCGAGTTTGATGTGACCGTGGATCTGGTGGCTGAGATGGCGGTGTACAATCCGTTCGATTTCTTCCTTGAGCCCTCCGCGGAAAAGTTTCCCTTCAAGTATGAGCCGTGGTTGAAGAAGGATCTGGCGCCATTTTTGGAGTGGGAGGAGCAGAGTCCAAAAATTCTGCGTTACATTGAGCCCTGGATGGGGAAGAAGGACATCCGGACCATCGATTTTCTGGTGGAACTGAATGCGCAACTGCAGAAGGACATCAGCTATCTCATCCGCATGGAGCCGGGGGTGCAGACGGTGGAAGAAACGCTTACGCTGCGGAGTGGTTCCTGTCGTGATACGGGGTGGCTGCTCGTGAATATCCTGCGCCGCCTTGGATTCGCGGCGCGCTTTGTGAGTGGATACCTCATCCAGCTCACGGCGGATGTGAAGGCGCTCGATGGTCCGAGCGGCACGGAGGTGGACTTCACCGATCTGCATGCGTGGTGCGAAGTGTATCTGCCCGGTGCGGGCTGGATTGGCCTGGATCCCACCAGCGGATTGCTCGCGGGAGAGGGGCACATCCCCCTGGCCTGCACACCGGAGCCCATGACGGCCGCTCCGGTGAGCGGTGCGCTCGACAAAGCGGAGTCGACGATGCACCACGAAATGAAGGTGACACGCATCTACGAGTCACCGCGCGTCACGAAGCCTTACACCGATGAACAGTGGGCGGAGATTCTGAAGAGTGGTCGCGCCGTGGATGCACGTCTGCATGCCGGTGATGTGCGTCTCACCATGGGTGGTGAGCCTACCTTCGTGTCCATAGATGATCCGGATGGCGCAGAGTGGAACTTTGCGGCGAATGGCAAACGCAAACGTGAGCTGTCCGGAGAGCTCATCAAGCGGCTGCGCAAGCACTTCGCGCCCACGGGAGGCATGCTGCACTACGGCCAGGGCAAGTGGTATCCGGGCGAGAGCCTGCCCCGCTGGTCGCTGGGCTGTTGGTGGCGCAAGGATGGCGAGCCCATTTGGGAAAACGCAGACCTCATCGCGGATGAAAGCATCAACTACGGTCACGGCGCCGCGGAGGCGAAGGTGCTCGCGGATCGGCTTATTGACCATTTGGGGGTGGATGGCCAGTGGCTCATGCCCGCGTATGAGGATGTCTACTACTACATCTGGCGGGAGCGGCGCCTGCCGGTGAACGTGGACCCGCTCAACAGCAATCTGAATGACAAGGAGGAACGGGAACGCATCCGTCGCATCTTCGAGCAGGGTCTGGGCAGCATCGTGGGTTATGCGTTGCCACTGCAGCGCAACTACGTAGGGGATGAACTGGAGTGGTCCAGTGGTCCATGGTTCTTGCGTCGAGAGACGTTGTATTTGACTCCGGGTGACTCGCCCATGGGGCTTCGCCTTCCGCTGGACTCCCTGCCGTGGGCGCCGCTGAGCGAACTGCCCTACAAGCCGGAGCCTGATCCCATGGAAGAGCGTGGCGCGCTCCCTCCGCGACGTAGTCGCGCAGCGCAGATGCACGTGGCCGTGGGCGAGACTGGAAGAGATTCTACCAAGCCGACTCATGCCACGTATCCCTACGGTCCCGAAAGCGCCGTGGCGCAGAAGGCTGGATCAAGGCAGAAGCTGGCCCCAGCATCCGCGACAGGCACGCGCCAGCCGGAGCAGGGCCGGAGCGCTCCGTGGGTGGTACGCACCGCGCTATGCGTGGAACCGCGCAATGGAAGACTGCACGTCTTCATGCCGCCAGTGACGGCGATTGAAGATTACCTCGACCTGGTGGCGGCCATTGAAGATGCCGCAGCCGATCTGAGCATGCCGTTGATCATCGAGGGCGAGCCACCACCATATGATCCGCGCCTCAGCGTGCTGAAGGTGACGCCCGACCCGGGCGTGATTGAGGTGAACATCCATCCCTCCGCCACGTGGGATGAACTGGTGGAGAAGACCACCATCCTATACGATGAAACGCGTCTCACGCGCCTGGGCACGGAGAAATTCATGGTGGATGGCCGCCACACGGGCACGGGGGGAGGCAATCACATCATCATGGGGGGCGAGACGCCTTCGGACTCTCCCATTCTGCGTCGGCCGGATCTGTTACGCTCGCTGCTGAACTACTGGCACAATCATCCCTCGCTCAGCTACCTGTTCTCCGGCCTCTTCATTGGACCCACCAGCCAGGCGCCGCGTGTGGATGAAGCGCGCAATGATTCCCTGTACGAACTGCAGATGGCCTTCGACCAGGTGCCTGATGCCAGCGGCTACATCGCGCCCTGGCTGGTGGATCGCCTCTTCCGCAACTTGCTCATCGACTCCACTGGCAACACGCACCGTGCGGAGTTCTGCATCGACAAGCTGTACTCTCCGGACAGCAGCACAGGCCGCCTGGGCCTCGTGGAACTGCGCAGCTATGAGATGCCACCGGATGCACGCATGAGCGTGGCGCAGCATCTGATGCTCCGCTCCCTGATTGCCAGGTTTTGGGAAGAGCCCTATGCAGCGCCACTCGTGCGCTGGGGTACGGACATCCATGATCGCTGGATGCTGCCGCACTTTGTGTGGAACGACTTCAGTGAGGTGGTCGGGGATCTGAAGTCCTCCGGATTTGAGATGAAGTCCGAGTGGTTTGCGCCGCACTATGAATTCCGCTTCCCTCGTATCGGTGCCTTCTCGCAGAAGGATGTGGAGGTGCAGCTCCGTACGGCACTGGAGCCCTGGCATGTGCTCGGTGAGGAGTCTGGCGGTGGTGGCACGGTACGCTATGTGGACAGTTCACTGGAGCGCATGGAGGTGAAGGTGAAGGGCATGGTGGATCCCCGACATGTGATCACGGTGAATGGACGCCGCCTGCCGCTGCATCCCACCGGGGTGAATGGCGAGTACGTCTGTGGCGTACGGTACCGGGCCTGGCAGCCGCCGGAGTGCCTGCAGCCCATGATTGGCGTGCACAGCCCACTGACCTTTGACCTCGTGGATACCTGGAACAACCGCTCGTTGGGTGGCTGTCGCTACCACGTCTCCCACCCGGGAGGCCGGAGCTACGATACCTTCCCGGTAAACGCCTATGAGGCGGAGAGCCGGCGGTTGTCACGATTCGAGGCCATGGGTCATACCGGAGGCAAGGTAACTCCTCCGGCGCCGCCCCTGTCCCGTGAGTTTCCCTTCACACTGGATTTGCGTGCTTAGCGTTCGCGGCCATGATAATGCGTGGCCGCTCCCGCCCCTCACCTGATGGATTCCCCGTCTGCACCTGCCAACACTTCCGTGGCAGATCTGCTTGCGGCGTGTTCTCGTAGCCCGGCTACGGGATGGGGCGAGGCTTTTGCACCGGACGGCCAGATACGTCCGGCGTGGCAGCCGTTCCTTTCCTCCCTGGCCAAGCTGACGGTGCAGGATCTCAACGCCCGGCGCGAGGAGGCGAACCAGCTCCTGCGAGAGCACGGCGCCACCTACACCATCTACAACGAACAGAAGCAGTACACGGACCGGCACTGGCGGCTGGACATCCTGCCGCTCATCATTTCCTCGCAGGAATGGAGTGGGCTGGAGGCTGCGCTGAAGCAGCGGTCCCGTCTGCTGCGGATGCTGGTGAAGGACATATACGGCGAACGCCGCCTGCTCAAGGAGGGATGGATACCACCTTCGCTCGTGATGGCGAATCCCGGTTTCATCCGGGCCGCGCACGGGGTGAATCCCGCAGGGGGCCACATGCTCTTCCATCATGCGGTGGATCTCGCGCGTGGGCCTGACGGCCGTTGGGTGGTGCTGGCAGATCGCACACAGGCCCCCTCCGGCAAGGGATACTCGCTGGAGAACCGCATCGTTCTCACGAGTTTGTTCCCTGATGAGTTCCGTTCGATGCACGTTCATCGACTTGCGGCTTTCTTCCAGGTGGAGCGTGACGCGTTGCGGGCCATGGCGCCACAGAATCACGCAGACCCACGCGTGGTGCTCTTCACTCCTGGGCCGCTGAACGAAACCTACTTCGAGCACGCGTACAAGGCGCGCTACCTCGGCTTCCCCCTGGTGGAGGGCGCGGATCTCACCGTGCGCGGACGCAAGGTGTACCTCAAGACGCTCGAAGGCCTTCGTCAGGTGGATGTGATCGTGCGGCGCGTGGATGACACCTTCTGTGATCCTCTGGAGTTGCGTGGAGAAACCTGGCTGGGTGTGCCTGGACTGGTGGAGGCCTGGCGTGCTGGTACGGTGGCGATTGCCAATGGCATCGGCAGTGGTGTGATCGAAACGCCTGCGCTGCTTCCCTTCCTACCGGGACTTTGTCGTCACCTGCTGGGCGAAGATTTGCAGCTTGGCAATGCTGAAACGTGGTGGTGTGGCCAGCCGAAGGAACTACAGCATGTGGAGGACAATCTCGATCGCTTCGTGCTGAAGCGTGCCTTTGTGGGCGGAGCTGGTCAGCCGGTATTTGGTTCACAACTCACCGATGTGCAGCGGGACGAGCTGATGGCGCGAGTGAAGGCTTCGCCGCAGGATTTTGCCGCGCAGGAGAGGTTGCCGCTTTCGACGGCACCCGTGTTTGAGAACGGGAGAATCGAGAGGCACCCGCTGGTGCTGCGCTGCTACATTGTGCCACACGGTGAAGACTTCGCCGTGCTGCCCGGAGGTCTTACCCGCGTGAGCCCCTCGCCGCAGGGATTGGTGGTCTCCATGCAAGCAGGTGGCATCAGCAAGGACACCTGGGTGCTGGCGGATGGCCCTGTGGAACAGCTCACGTTGCTGCTGCCGCCTTCCGTGGTGGTGCGCCCGGAGAAGATGGCGGGTGAAGTGCCCAGCCGTGTGGCGGACCATTTCTTCTGGCTGGGGCGGTATGTGGAGCGTCTGGAAGATGCCGTACGTGTGCTGCGTGCCGTGCTGCAGCGAATGACGGGGGAAGGCACCGAAGATCAGGCGCGTGAACTTTCAGCGCTGGTGCCCTGGCTGGTGGCGTTGGGACGTTTGCCGGACCGATTCGGCACGAAGGTGGCGAGCGGTGAACTTCGCGGCGAGCTGTTTGCCCTAATCGATCACTCCAATCGCGATGGCAGCGTGCGCGAGCTGATGAACCGCGTGAGCTTCAATGCGACGGCACTGCGCGACCGTCTCTCGGACGACACCTGGCGTCTGTTGAACAAGCTTGTGCGGCATGTCCACGGGCGGAATGTGCGCTCCCGTGTTCCGGAGGCGCTGGAGTTCTTGAATTCACTCGTGCTGGAGCTCGCGGCCTTCACAGGCATGGAGATGGAGAACATGACGCGTGGCCACGGCTGGCGTTTCCTGGACTTGGGACGTCGCGTGGAGCGTGCCCAGAATATCCTCACCTTGCTCAAGGCTGCGGTGCATCCGCCGCCGCGCAATGATTCCGTGCTGGGGCCATTGCTGGAGGTATTCGACAGCGCCATGTCCTACCGCCGTCGCTACCATGCGCGCGCGCAGCTTGCTCCGGTGCTGGATATGCTGATTGCCGACGAAACAAATCCGCGCTCCCTCACGTGGCAGCTTCACCAGCTCACGCGTCACGCCTCGCAACTGCCCCGTACCGGGCGCGAAGGGGATGCGCATGAAGAGAAGCGCCAGGTGGACGGCATGCTCTCTGAGCTGGCTGGCATCAACTTCGAAACGCTGGTCAAGCACGAGGATGCGAATCCGGGCGCGCTGGTAGCGCTGTTCGATGAGTTGTTCTCGTCCCTTGGCCGATTGTCACAGACCATCTCTGCCCACTATTTCAGTCACGCACTGCCCCACGTGCGTTAGCGAGGGGGGATTGCATATGCGTTACGAGATCATCCATCGCACCATCTACAAGTACCAGGAGCCCATTTCCGTGGGACATCATCTCGCGCGGCTGGCTCCAAAGAACGAGGGGCGGCAGACGCTCTTGTGGCACGGATTGGATATTGATCCTGCGCCCTCGACGATGGCGGGACACACGGACTACTTTGGCAATCGCGTGTTGTTCTTTGCGCTGCATGGTTCTCACAAGGAGCTGGTGGTCACAGCGCACAGCCGTGTGATTGTGAATGATCCGGTCATTCCGGATCCCCTGACGACGCCTGCATGGGAAACACTGCGTGACGGCGTGCGTGCAGATGTTCTGACTCCGGATGCGGAGGCGGGTGAGTTCTCATTCCCTTCGCCCTTCATCAGGCCGGATGCGGTGTTCGCGAAGTACGCACTCACTTCGTTCATTCCGGGACGTGCGGTGCTGGCCGCGGCGATTGAGCTGAACTCGCGCATGTTCCGTGACTTCAAGTTTGATCCCAAGGCGACGGATGTGGCGACGCCCATCCTTGAAGCTTTCAAGCTGCGTCGCGGTGTGTGCCAGGACTTCGCGCAGATCTACATTGCCTGCCTGCGTTCGATCGGGCTTCCGGTGCGTTATGTCAGCGGCTACCTCGAAACACTTCCACCACCCGGCAAACCCAAGATGGTAGGTGCTGACGCGTCACATGCCTGGGTGAGCGTCTGGTGCGGCTCAGAACATGGATGGGTGGATCTGGATCCCACGAACAACTGCCTTCCCGCGGCACGGCATATCTCGGTGGCGATTGGCCGTGACTTTGGGGACGTATCCCCGCTGCGTGGTGTCGTGTACGGCAGCGGTGAGCAGGAGCTGAAGGTCCAGGTGGATGTGAAACCGATGCCGGAATTGAAGCTGGTAGAGGCAACACAAGAGAAGGCGGAGGACACGAAGCCATAGAAGGCCCTGTCTCCCGTTCACCTCTGCCTGCCCAGAACTTCCTTGAGTGCCTTCTCCAGCTTGGGCCAGTGCACGGGCTTGGTGAGGTGCTGGGAAAAGCCCGCCTTGCGCGAGCGTTCCACGTCCCGCTCGGTACCGTAGCCGCTCAAGGCAATCCCTTGTGTCGGGCGGATGGCTTTCAGCTTTTCGAGGAGCTCAGTGCCACTGCCATCAGGAAGGCCGATATCGCTGATGACGCAATCCATGGATTGCTTCTCATACAGACCCACTGCCTCCCGGATGCTTCCAGCGAGATGCACTTGGTACCCTTCGCGGGACATGATGCGTCCCAGTACTCGCGCGGTGTCGATGTGGTCCTCCACCAGAAGAAGGTGAATGGAGCCGTGCCCATCGATGTCCTGCGAGGGATTGCTCGTCGGCGAGGGGGACGTAACAAGGGGCGCCTGCTGCGTGCAATGCAGTGTGACGGTGAAGGCTGCTCCACCTACGGAGGGGTCACTTTCCGCCTGAATGGTCCCACCATGAGCGTCTACCAGTGCCTTGGCAATGGCGAGGCCCAACCCGAGGCCGCCGAAATGGCGGGTGATCTCCGGGCTGCCCTGCTCGAAGGCGTCGAAGATTTTGCCAATGAAGGAAGGGTCGATGCCCACACCGCTGTCGCGTATCTCGGCGGCAATTCTGTCACCGGGCAAGTTCCGGGTGGTGATTGTGATTTGTCCGCCGACTGGAGTGAACTTCACGGCATTCTTCAGCAGGTTCCAGAACACTTGCTGCAATCTTGCAGGATCGGCCTGTACGGCGCAGTGGATGGCTTCAAGCTGCCACTTCAGAGTAAGCTGTTTCTGTGAGATCTCCTCATGGCAGGTATCCGCCGTGTGGTGCAACAGGCTGTTCAGATCCGTAGGGCGCAGATCCACCTCCAGCTTCCCACGAGAAATGCGGGTGAGGTCCAGCAAGTCATCGATGAGACGCGCCTCCAGCTCCACATTCCTCCGGATGATGGCGAGCATGTTGCGGAGCTGTTCGGGATCCGAATGCTCGACATCGGTCGCGGTCACAGCGGCCAGCACCGGAGTGAGCGGGGTGCGCAGTTCGTGTGAGAGTGCCGCCAGAAACTGGTCCTTCCGTGCATTCGCTTCCTGGGTCTCCAGGAAGAGCTGCTCCATCTCCCGCCTCTGCTGCTCCAGCAGGCGCTCCGTGTGTGCCTTGTACATGGCGTTCTCCACGGCGCGATGCAGCAATTCCGGATTGAGGCGGTCCTTGACCAGATAATCCTGCGCACCCGCCTTCATCACCTGCACGGCGATGGCTTCATTGCCAGTGCCCGTGAGCATCACCACTGGGAAGCTTCGCGGTCCGCCTGCGGTGATCAGTTCTTGGAGGAACTCAACTCCGTTTCCATCGTGGAGGTGGTAGTCCAGCAGGATGCAGTCCGGACGCTCGCTCAGCACGATGTCCATGGCACCTTCCACGGAGTTGTGCTCGATGAACTCGTAGTTGTTGCCCGGGGCTTTGGTCAGATAGCGCCGGCATGTTTCCCGGTCGATGCCATTGTCGTCCAGGATGAGAAGTTTGCGGATGGGGGGAAGTCCGTCCATGAGCGAGATCCTTTAGAGAACAGTGGACTGGCGCCACAGATGGACCATGTGGTCAATCGCCGCGTCGGTGATCGTGTTGTCTGCAGCCTTCGCTCGAAACTCGCTGGCTCCAACCTTGAGGCAACGCTCCTGCACCGCAGGGTCGTTCACGGCACTCCACACCACGACGGGAATGTCCTTGAATGACTCATCCGACTTCATCCTGACCAGCAGCTCCTGGCCGTCACCGTCAGGAAGCTTCAGATCCAGCACCAGCAGGGCAGGCATGGGCATGGCAGCAATACCAGCCTTCCAGCGGCCCAGATGATCGTGGACCTCATCCACGCCGAGGCAGCGATGCACGGGGGCTTCGATGCTGAGCTTTTTCAGGCGGCGCATCACGGTTTCATAGTCGGCATCTTGATCCTCCACGACGAGGATGGGCCGCACGCTGGAGGATGACATGGATTTCATGAGGCAGTGGGCAGGGTGAAAAGGAAAGTGGTTCCACCCTCGGGCGGCGCCTCGATCCAGATGCGCCCCCCATGCTTTTCCACAATGCTCCTTACGATGGCGAGACCGGCGCCGGTTCCCTTGCCGTATCGGTTGTCCGGGTGCAGGCGGCGGAAGATCTGGAAGACGGCCTCACGGTGCTTCTCACGAATGCCGATGCCGTTGTCCTGAACGTAGAGCGTCAGCGGCTCCTCTGGTGCGATGGGGGGGCGTACACCTACCTCCACCCATTTGTGGTGGCTGGTATTGTAGCGAATCGCGTTGGTGATGAGGTTGGAGAACACTTCTCGAATCAGCACGGGATCGCATGAGACCTCTGGAAGCGGATGTGGCCTTTTTAGTTCGGCGCCACTTTCATGGAGCAGGGAGGAAAGGGCCTCGCTGCACTCACTCACCACTGCATCCAGCCGGGTGGGCTTGCGCCGGATTTCCATCCTGCCCACCTTGGAGAAGTGGTTCAATTCATCGAGCAGTTCCTCGCAATACACTGCGAGGTCCGTGATCTTGCTCAATCTCGCGAGAGCGTCGTCCTGCAATGATCCGGCGTGGTCCTCCTGGATGAACCGGGCGTAGTTGGCCATGCCCCTCAGTGGCTCGCGCAGGTCATGGGATGCGATGTAGGCGAAGGAATTGAGATCCGTGTTTTTCTTCTCAAGTTCCGCGTTGAGTTTGCTCAGTTTTTCGGTGCGACGCAGGAGAAGGGCATTCAGCGCGGTGCGCAATTCCTCTGCGCCGTGCGTTTCCGCCGAGGTCCAGGGGAGTGATCTGCCTGTGACCTTTTGCTTCCAGGTGGCGAAGGATTTGCGGGGATGCAGGGCGAGATGGTCGGTGGTCGGTTTGTGAGGATTGCCCGCCCACGTGACGGTGGTGATCACCTCGGGGCGGAACCAGAGTACGTACTGTGGTTCCACGCGGGAGAGCTTCACTGCCAGCAGGCCGCTGGCGCAATCCTGGAAGGTGGAGCCTTCAGGGTACACGCTGCTGAGTTCATCCGTGGCGATCACGGAATCGAACGGTTGCTGCTTGAGCCACTCCACCAGCCCTTTCACGGCGGCCTCATTGGGCGTATTTCCCAGCAGGGTGAGTTTTCCATTCACATGAATGGCGGCACCGCCTGCATTCATGAAGGTGAGGAGTTGCGGGGAAAACTTCACCAGCGCCTCCACGAAATTCTGCTCCTCGGCGATGATGTCAAAAAAGCGCGTCTGGATGCGTGTGGCCCGGTAGTGGAGGGTGAGTCGTTCCTTTTCCTCCTTGGCGCCGAGTTCGAGCGAGGCCACCTGTCCGTACATCTCACATGCGCTGCGAATGGCGTGGGGAAGTTGCAACGGCGTGCGATGATGACAAGCGATGAGTCCCCACAAGCGGTCGTCCACGATGAGGGAGATGGACATGGATGCTGCCACATCCATGTTTCTCAGGTACTCCAAGTGCACAGGCGAGACACTGCGCAGAACAGAGAAGCTGAGGTCCAGTGGGCGACCCGTCTGCGGGTTCAGCGGTGGCTCAAGCGGGGTCGCCTTGTAAGTGGCATCTGGAATGATGCGCAGCCAGTTCCTCCGATACAACGCACGCGCCTGTTCGGGAATGTCTGATGCGGGAAAGTGGTGGCCCATGTAGGCGTCCACGTCCGCCGTAAGACATTCACCGACGACCTCGCCATGCCAGTCGGTATCGAAGCGGTAAACCATGACGCGCTCGAATCCGCTGAGTTTCGCGATGAACTCCGCCATCGTCTGATGGAGGGTAGTGGGACTCTCGGCGTGGCGCAAATCAGCGAACGCTTGCTGCATGCGGCGGTACAGGCTGGGATTTTCCGCGGCAGCGTGTTCAACTTCGACAATGAGCACGCCGTCGTGCCGATGTATCACACAGTGGTAGTGCTGGCCCTGGAGCGTGACTGATACGGGAGACACCTGCGAGGGGTTCTCCTCGCGGCAGGCGGCGGCGACTTTCCCGGCGTCCGCACGGAAGATGTCCTGCACCTCCCTGCCGAGGAGTTGCGCAGGGCCAAGGCCGGTAACGGAGGCGCTGTTCGTGCTGGCCTGGATGCAGACGAGGTCCGGCTCACGTAGTACCATCAACACGCCGTGTGGCTGGATGGCGCCAGGGATGTGAATGGGTTCGCGACTGCAGATGGCGAGTGCCGCCTGATCGATGGTCTTGAGATCCGTCATGCGTGAAGGCCCTCCTTTGCGATCCAGCGCTGCAGGGAGCGAAAGGTGGCGTTGGCACCGTGGATGATCCTGTCGTGATCGCCGCGCTCTGCATGTCGCTCAAGGGCATTGCAGAATTGCTTCCACATGCTTCCCGTTTCTTCTCCATATCCGCGGAAGAATTTGCGCGCACCCTCACTGATCGGCCGGCCCTGGAGCATGGCAGAGATGTGCCGGCCTCCGAGCGTTGAACCCTCCAGCACGTAGAAGCTGCCGAAGGCGGGGTCGTTCTCCTGCACTACAGGCAGATCCTCGCAGGTGGGCAGGTCGTTTATTTGCTCGATTCCGAGACCAAGGGCCTGCAAGTCCTGCTTGAGCCAATCGGCCTTGCGTCGCTGGTCGAACTGGATGCCCTGCAATTCCCACCCGTGTCCGTGGGATAAAAGTTCCTCCATGGGTGCGTAGAACCCATAAAAGACCTCCAGCATTTTTCGATAGGTGGATTCGAGCTCAAGCGTTCGTGCGATTTGCACTGACTCTTCCAGTTCTCGGTGGGACAGCGCCGTTTCCTGGCGAAGGCGTGGGAGGAGGGGAGGTCGATCTGGCACGGGAAGGAATATTTATGCCATGAGAATCGGATGAACATGGCTGTCCGCAGAGAAAATCGCAATGCAATTTCCCGACGGCGATCTTTCCTTCGTTGAGCAGGCGCAAGCGATCAGCCTGCGCCGTCGCCGCCGCCCTTGCCGGCAGGGGCGATGACTGCCTCGTGCACGGTGGCGAGTGCGTAGTCCCGATTCATTTTGGCGATCCAGCGCACGCTAATGTCCTTCGGGCAGGCTCCTTCGCACTCGTAGTGATTGGAGCAATTGCCGAACCCTGCGGCATCCATGGAGCGGACCATGCCGAGCACACGGCGGTGTTTCTCCGGCTGGCCCTGGGGAAGCATGTTGAGCTGACCAGCCTTGGCGGAGGTGAAAAGCATGGCGCTGGCATTCGGGCAGGCGGCCACGCAGGCACCACAGCCGATGCACTCTGCGGCATCCATGGAGGCATCTGCGGCTTCCTTGGAGATGGGCAGCGCATTGGCATCCTGTACGGAGCCGGTGCGTACGCTGATGAAACCGCCGGCAATTTGGATCTTGTCGAACGAAGTGCGATCCACTGCGAGGTCCTTGATGACCGGGAAGGCCACGGCGCGGAAGGGCTCGATCCAGATGGTGTCCCCATCATGGAACTTCCGCATGTGAAGCTGGCAGGTGGTGGTAGACCGCTCAGGGCCGTGAGCGCGTCCGTTAATCACCATGGAGCACATGCCGCAGATGCCTTCGCGGCAGTCGTGGTCAAAGGCAATGGGGTCTCCGCCCGAGGTGATGATGCGCTGGTTCACGATGTCCATCATCTCCAGGAAGGAAGCGGACTCGGGGATGTCCCTGGCTTCGATGTCCTGGAAGTAGCCTTTGGCATTGGCGCTTGCCTGGCGCCAGACTTTCAGGTGGAGGTGCAATGAGCGGGCCATGGAAGGTGGTGGGTGCGGTTCGGAAAGATTGCGCGGAAGGGTGGGGACGTTGGCAGACTAGACGTAGCTGCGCACGGCGAGGTGGATCTCTTCGTACTTGAGCTCCTCTTTGTGCAGGGTGGGCTTGGAGACATCTCCGGTGTATTCCCAGGCGGCGACGTAGGCGAACTTCTCGTCATTGCGCAAGGCCTCACCAGCCTGGCCACGCTTCGCCTTCTCGTCCTCAGCCGTGTACTGGTACTCGCTGCGGAAGTGACCACCGCAGCTCTCTTCGCGCTGCTGGGCATCGAGGCACATGAGCTCGCCGAACTCGAGGAAGTCCGCGAGACGACCGGCCTTTTCGAGTTCCTGATTGAAGGACTCGCCTGCGCCGGGGACGTAGAGATTTTTCCAGAACTCTTCGCGAAGGCCGGGCAGCTTTTGGAGGGCTTCCTGCAGACCTTCACGGGTGCGGGCCATGCCGCACTTGTTCCACATGAGCAAGCCCAACTCGCGGTGGAAGTCATCCACTGTGCGCTTGCCTTTGATGTCGAGAAACTTCTTGGTGCGCGCGGCGACGGCAGCCTCCGCTTCCTTGAATGCAGGATGCGCCGTGGTGACGGAGCCGGGCTTCTGGCCTGCCATGTAGGCGGGGAGGGTGTAGGGGATGACGAAGTAGCCATCTGCCAGCCCCTGCATGAGGGCGCTGGCGCCAAGACGGTTCGCGCCGTGGTCGCTGAAGTTTGCCTCGCCCAGCACGTGCAGGCCGGGGAGATTGCTCATCAGATTGTAGTCCACCCAGAGACCGCCCATGGTGTAGTGCACGGCGGGGTAGATGCGCATGGGCTGCTCATAACCGCTCTCGCCGGTGATGCGCTCATACATGTCGAAGAGGTTGCCGTATTTCTCACGCACGACGGCCTTGCCGAGCTTCTCAAGCTCCTCGGTGGGCAGGTTCTTGCCACCTGCTTTGTCCTTGCCGTAACGCTTGATGGCGTCTGCGAAATCAAGGTACACGCCGAGTCCGCCGGGGCCTACACCGCGGCCTTCGTCACACACTTCTTTCGCACTGCGGCTGGAGATGTCACGAGGGGCGAGGTTGCCGTAGGTGGGGTATTTGCGCTCCAGATAGTAGTCGCGATCCTCATCCGGAATCTGGTGCGGCGGTTTCTGGCAGTCTTCCTTCTTCTTGGGCACCCAGACGCGACCGTCATTGCGCAGCGACTCGGACATGAGCGTGAGCTTGCTCTGGTAGTCGCCGCTGACCGGGATACAGGTGGGGTGAATCTGCGTGTAGCAGGGATTCGCGAAGAAAGCGCCCTTCTTGTGCGCGCGCCAGGTGGCGGTCACGTTGCAGCCCTTGGCATTGGTGGAGAGGTAGAAGACGTTTCCGTAGCCGCCCGTCGCGAGGATGACGGCATCGCCAGCGTGGCTGCTGACTTCACCGGTCACGAGGTCGCGCACCACAATGCCCTTGGCATGGCCGTCCACGACCACGAGTTCGAGCATTTCGGCGCGGTTGTACATCTGCACATTGCCACGGGCGATTTCCTTGTTCAGCGCGGAGTAGGCGCCGAGCAGGAGCTGCTGTCCGGTTTGACCACGGGCGTAGAAGGTACGGCTTACGAGGGCACCACCGAAGGAGCGGTTTGCCAGCAGGCCGCCATATTCGCGGGCCAGCGGCACGCCCTGTGCCACGCACTGGTCGATGATGTTCGCGCTGACTTCGGCGAGGCGGTAGACATTGGCTTCACGCGCGCGGAAGTCGCCACCCTTGATGGTGTCGTAGAAGAGGCGGTAAACGGAGTCGCCGTCGTTCTGGTAGTTCTTCGCGGCGTTGATGCCCCCCTGGGCGGCGATGCTATGGGCGCGGCGGGGGCTGTCCTGGAAGCAGAAGCACTTCACCTTGTACCCCAGCTCGGAGAGGGTCGCTGCGGCGGAGGCGCCGGCGAGGCCGCTGCCCACCACGAGGACGGTGAACTTGCGTTTGTTCGCAGGATTGATGAGCTTGGCTTCCTGCTTGTAGCGGGTCCACTTCTGGGCGAGCGGCCCGGCTGGAATTTTAGCGTCGAGTGCCATGGGAAGAGGTGAGGGGAAAGAGGTTCGTTATTTCACCCAGCCGAGCATGACCGAGATGGGGATGGAACAGTTTCCGATGAGAATGACGGTGGCGAAGACCAGGGCGATGGTCTTGTAGACGGGAATGGTGCGCTCATTGGAGATGCCCACCGTCTGGAACATGCTCTGCACTCCGTGGCTCAGGTGGGACCAGAGCAGGACCATGGCAATGATGTAGAAAAGGGAGGCCGGCCACCAGGAGAAGCCCGCAATCACCATGCGGTACACGTCATGCACAGTCTCGCCGTGGAGGACGGTCTTGTAGGTATCGTAGTCATTGCCCGCACGAACCGTGAAGTGCAGGAGGTGGTAGACGATGAAGGCCAGCAGCGTAAGCCCGCTCAGGATCATGATGCGCGCGGAATTCGTCGTCTTGATGGTTTTGTGAACGGCGTACCGGTCGGAGCGTGCAGCCCGGTTTTCTTTGGTCACCTGGATGGTCAGCACCACGTGCACCACCACGCAGACCAGCAGGCCGATGCGGGCAATCCAGATGCCTGCGCCATGCAGCAACGTCTGCAACGTATGCCCGTATTCATTGATGGCGTCCGGACCTGCATACACCAGCAGGTTTCCAATCATGTGTCCGAGAACGAACACCACGAGCACCATGCCCGTGAGAGCGACCAGGATTTTCTTTCCTAAGGAAGAGCCGAGAAACGAAAAAAAAGACGGGAACAGGGAGCTCATGGGTGAGGATTGCATATTGGCGAACCGTCGCGCCTTGGCAAGCCTTGTCGCAGGAGATATGCCTTCATGAGACCCAGTCTCCTTTCTTTTGTGCGAAAGGCTGACCGTGGGCCCGTCCTGAGTGAGCTTGCAGGGCGCGCATGATGGCTTCATTTTTCATACGCCCGCCGGAGGCGTCCAGAGGCAGTTTGTAGGACGAAAGTCGCATGTCGTCCCGGGGTTGTCGCACATGCCCTTGGCGTATCTGGGAGACCGGATTACACTTTTGACGTTTCACCCCATGTATTATCAGCCATCGCAGCTCGACGGATGCAGCGTCGTGGTCTTGCTCAAGCGGGGCTTGGGGTATGTCGTTGTGAAATCCGGATTCCTTGAATTTGACGGCGAAGAGCTTTTCCTGGCCTCAGACGACGGGAGAGTCCCTTTCTCTGAGAATGAGGTGGACTCTCTGAAGCTGGTGGCGGCGGACAATCGAATCCCGGAATGCCAGGGATTCAGACTTTTTCGGATTGAGTCGATCTGAACACAGAGGTCTCCGGGAGGGCTGGAGTCTAAACAAAAAGGGCTGACCCACAGGCCAGCCCTTAAAGTCAGGTTCAGTACCCGGCCCTAGTGAATTGGTGACGTGTCGTACACCACCACCCGCTCGAAGAACGGTTTGCAGATCTGAACGAAGCGCGTGTGGTGCTCGCAGTCCGTCTGGTAGTGATCGTGGTCTTCGAGGTTCTTGAAGTGCAGGAGCAGGGAGTAGTCGAAGGAGTGATCTGTGACCGGGCGCTCGGGGGTGGGGGCGGGCTTGCCCACGAAGCCATGCACCAGGTAGGGAATCTCCTTGAGCTTGATCAGCTCGTTTTCGAAGGTGGTGCGTTGTTCCGCGGTGAGGTCCTTTTTCAGCCAGAAGTAGACGTTGTGAAGCATGGCGTGTGTGTGGATAAGGGTTCAGGCCAGCAAGTGGCGCCGGGTGAGTTCAGCGAATTTGAAGCATGACACTGCCCGTGCAAAGCGTTTTGATGAACCTCTTTCCATGAAAAACACCAGTCTTCCCCTCATGTGCGCTGCTGGAGCTGCGGCGCTTGGCATGTCCCTTCTGGCCTTCGGTCAGGAGAAGCCCGCTGCAGGTACCGCCAAACCAGCCACGGCTCCTGCTCCCAAATCCAAGCCGCAGGGCCTGAAGTTCCGGGTGCAGCAACTCCACGTGGACAACAATGAGGGTTGTGCTGTGGCGGACTACAACAAGGACGGCAAGCTCGACGTGAGTGCCGGTGAGTTCTGGTATGCCGGCCCGGAGTTCAAAGAGAAGAAGCCGGTGCGCAAGCTGCGTGCCTTCGGCAAGGACTACCTCACCAACAATGCTGAGCACGCCTGGGACGTGAATGGTGACGGATGGACGGACATTATCAGCGGCTCCTTCATGGAAGGTGAAGTCTCCTGGTATGAAAACCCCAAGGCGGAAGGTCTGGCCAAAGGTGAGCCGTGGAAGCAGCACCTGCTGGCGGACACGAAGCTCGGACAGAATGAATGGACTGCCTTCCGCGACATGGATGGTGATGGTGTGCCCGAGTTCGTAGTGAATTCATGGGGCGACAACCTTCCCATGATGTGCTGGAAGCTTGCGAAGGATGATGCGGGCAATCCCATCCTGAAGCCCTGGGTCATTCACGAGGGTGGTGACCAGACGAATGGCCACGGCATTGGATTCGGCGACATCAATGGCGATGGCACGGAGGACATCATCTTCAAGAACGGCTGGTACGAGCGTCCGAAGGACGGAGCGACCACGCAGCCATGGAAGCTGCACAATGACTTCGTCTTCTACCACGCTAGCTGCCCCATGCTGGTGAAGGACCTCAACGGTGACGGACGCAACGACATCATCTGGGGCAACGGCCACAACTACGGCCTCTGGTGGGAGGAGCGCCGCGACGACAACAAGGATGGCAGCACCAACTGGCGCACCCACCTGATTGACGACAAATTCTCCCAGCCGCACGCCCTCGCGTGGGAGGATCTGGACAATGACGGCCAGCCTGAACTCATCACCGGCCGTCGTGTGCGGGCTCACAGCGGTGGTGACCCGGGGGACAATGATCCGGGGGTGATTCACTACTTCAAGTGGAACAAGGACGCGCAGAAGTTCTCCAAGTTCAACGTGGCGATCGACGGCCCAGGCATCGGACTTCAGATCAACGTGGCGGATCTCGATGGGAATGGCTGGAAAGACATCGTCTGCGCAGGGAAAAGCGGTACGCACATTCTCTGGAACGAAGGCAAGTAGAGCACGTTACGCAGGGATTCTACGAAGGGGAGGCCGCGCTGTACAGGTGCGGCTTTCTCGTGTTTTCCCAGTGAAAACCCCTGCGTGAAGGACGTTTTTGCCGCTGGAAACAGGCATGGGAAGGGGCCCTGAGGAAGGGTGGTTTGGAGTGTGAACTCCTGATATTGTATCGACTAAAAAATTCTCCAGAAGTACTGTTTTCCCTAGGGAAAACACTGATCTGACGGATGAAGAAATTTTTGGAAGTTGCTGCTTCTATCTCAAATTCCTGTTGACGAAGAGCCGTTTTTTTCAATAGCCTGTGCGGGTTAACTTCAAACCCGATCCCTATGGCAACCAAATCCACGAAGAAAACAGCCGCTAAAAAGGCTGCTCCCAAGAAAGCCGCTGCTCCAAAGAAGGCCGCTGCTCCCAAGAAGCGCAAAGTGAATCCCGCTCTGATGAAGCCTGTGCAGCCTGATGACGTGCTCGGTGCCGTCGTCGGCAGCAAGCCCGCTCCGCGCGGCCAGATCACGAAGCGTCTCTGGGACTACATCAAGAAGAACGGCCTCCAGGACGCCAAGAACAAGCGCCAGATCAATGCTGACGACGCCCTCAAGGCAGTGTTCGGCGGCAAGAAGTCCGTCACGATGTTCGAGATGACCAAGCTGGTCTCCAAGCACATCAAGTAAACTGCCTTTCTCGCATGAGCGCGGTGGAGTGATCCACCGCGCTCTTTTTTGCATCCGGGGTGGCCTATCATGTGATGATACAATGTATCATCAATGATGCGTGGTATTGACTGCGCGATCAATGAGGCCATTGGGGAGTGATCTTGAAATCACGACGCGAGGCGTCTTTGGGCTGCGCGCAGTCCAGGGACGCTCTGCGTCACGGCCACCAGATCAACAGGAGTTGTCACTTTCACCAAGACAAGACCACCGTGTGGCGATGTGCGTGAGGAGTTCTATTGCTTCAAGGAACGCAGGCCGATTGCACGAAATTTCTTTCCCGTTTTATTGACACGCTAAATCTACATTGTATTAGTGGGATATGTGAGCTGGCCAGAGTGCCTGGCTTGCTGGTGCCGATCCGGACGACGGAAGGTCTAGTCTGGAAATCACCTGCGCCGATCCCCGTGAGGAAGGTGCAGGACCAATGGCGGATGATGTGATGCCTTGTTTTCGAAGGCATGACCCAAGGCCGCTGT